>JBBSIF010000115.1:0-8433 GCA_038232255.1 Propionibacteriales bacterium | reverse complement strand
CTGGCAGAACCCATGCTGCGACTCCCTCTTACGTCGCCGCCTACCGGGTTAGCTGTCGGGTTCGGGCTGTAAGAGGCGATGCCCTACGACGCGCGTGGCAGCGCGTCGATTCACCCCGGGTGAAATGGGTCCCCGGTTCTGAGAAGATTCGGCGGTGGCCGCCCGGTGATCGGTTGATCACTAGTGCGGACGGCCGTGCGACACAGTAGACATTCCGTGATGGTTCCGTCAATTACTGATAATTAGGAACCTGCACTTCCGAGAGGTTCGCCGTAGCGGGCAGTGGTTGACAGTCCCGGTCGCAGGCAACGCTCCTGACATGTCCGCGCCGACTACGAGCCCGTTGCTCGAACCGCTCGCCGCGCTTCGGGACCGGCTCGGCCGTCTTCGGCTTTCCGTCGACGTGCCTGGTGCTGGCGTCGCCCGCCGGGAGCAGGTCGCCCTCGCCGGCCAGCTCGACGACTACGTCCTGCCGCGGTTGCGGCAGATCGACGCGCCGCTCCTTGTCGTCGTCGGCGGGTCCACCGGAGCCGGCAAGTCGACGCTGGTCAACACTCTGGTTGGCACGGTCGTGTCACCCAGCGGGGTCCTTCGGCCGACCACCCGGGCACCCGTCTTGGCGGCTTCCCCGGACGACGTGCGTTGGTTCGCCGACGACCGGGTGCTTCCCGGCCTTGCCCGCACGACGGGCCAGGTCGCTGATGCCGGCAGTCTTCGACTCGTGCCCGCCGAGACGGTGCCCCGTGGGTTGGCGCTGCTCGATGCTCCGGACATCGACTCCGTCGTCACGGCGAACCGCGAGCTGGCCGCACAGTTGCTGGCCGCCGCGGACCTGTGGGTGTTCGTGACCACTGCGGCGCGCTACGCCGACGCCGTCCCGTGGGAGTTCCTGCACACCGCTGCAGACCGCAGTACGGCGCTGGCGGTGGTCCTGAACCGCGTTCCGCCGGAGGCGGTCGGCGAGGTCGCGGCCCACCTCACCGACATGCTGGCTCGCAACGAGCTTGCCGGCACGCCGCTCTTCGCCGTTCCCGAGACGCAGCTCGTCGACGACGTGCTGCCCGCCACTGCGGTCGCGCCGGTCCGCGCCTGGCTCGACGGCCTGGCGGCCGACGCCGGCCGGCGAGCCGACGTCGTACGCGCGACGCTCCGTGGCGCCCTCGACAGCCTCGGACCACGGGTGGAGGTCGTGGCCGCCGCTGCCGACGAGCAGGAGCAGGCGTTGCGGCGGCTTGGCGGCGATATCGACGCGGCGTACGACGACGCGCTCACCGAGATCGAGGACGGCGTACGCGCCGGCTCCCTGCTGCGTGGGGAGGTCCTCGCCCGCTGGCAGGAGTTCGTCGGCACCGGTGAGTTCATGCGCTCACTCGAGAGCAAGATCGGCCAGCTCCGGGATCGGGTCTGGGCCGCCGTCACGGGCCGCCGACCGGCGGACACCGAGGTGCGCGAGGCGTTGGAGAGCAGCGTCGAGGACGTCGTCGTCGCTGCGGCCGACTCCGCAGCCGAACGGTTGCTGCGCTCGTGGTCCGCCGATCCCGCCGGGCGCTCCCTGCTCGGATCGTCGGGACGGGAACTGTCGCGCTCGGCGCCGGAGTTACGTCCACGGCTCGCGACGGAGGTGCGGGCCTGGCAGTCCTACGTACTGGAGCTCGTTGCCGAAGAGGGGGCCGACAAGCGCACCGCAGCTCGCGTCGCGTCCCTCGGCGTCAACGGCGCCGGACTCGCCGTCATGCTCGGCGTCTTCGCCCACACCGGTGGCCTCACCGGCGGCGAGGTCGCCGTGGCGGGCGGCACAAGCCTCGCCGCGCAGCGGATTCTCGAGGCTGTCTTCGGCGACGAGGCGGTGCGGCGGCTGGCCCTGCGGGCGCGGATCGAGCTGGTACGACGCGTGCGCGAGCTGCTCGTGGCGGACGCCCAGCGCTTTCGGGTGCTGCTCGACCGGCCCGGCGTGACGGACGGGAAAGCTCTGCGGGCGTCGCTGACAGCCGTCGCAGCGGCCCGTCGCGACGGGATCCCGACCGGATGGTGGCGGCTCTCGACGAGCGACTGCGCGCCCTCGCCGAGGCGGTCGAGGCCGCCGATGGCCAGCTGAGCCCGTCGGAGCTGACCGGCCCTCGGCGAGTCCTCGCCCGGTCCGCCACTCGACTCGGCCTCGGTGTGGCGCACACCGTGGTCGCCCTGGCCGGCGCAACGGGCAGCGGCAAGTCGTCCCTGTTCAACGCACTCACCGGCGAGCGACTCGCCGCCGTCGGCGTACGCCGGCCGACCACGGCAACCGCGCAGGCCTGCGTCTGGGGCAGCGCGAACCCAGACGCACTGCTCGACTGGGTCGGCGTCCCGCGCCGGCACCGGCTCGGGGACCGCGACCCGGCGCTGGACGGGCTCGTGCTGCTCGACCTACCCGACCATGATTCCGTCGAGTCCAGCCATCGGGTCGAGGTCGACCGCCTTCTCGGTGTCGTGGACCTGCTGGTCTGGGTCCTCGACCCGCAGAAGTACGCCGATGCCGCCATTCACGACGACTATCTGGCGCCGCTGGCGACGCACGCCGGCATCATGCTCGTCGCCCTGAACCAGGCCGACCGGCTTCCGCGGCCCGATCTCGACGGCTGCGTACGGGACCTGCGCGGTCTGCTCGCCACCGACGGGCTACCGGAGGTCCCCGTCCTGCCGGTATCCGCGACAACCGGAGCTGGGCTCCCAAGCCTGCGAGAGGTGCTCGCCGAGCGAGTGGCCGGCCGGCGCGCCGCGGCGGAGCGGCTGGCCGCGGACGTGACGACGTGCGCGGAGTCGCTGCGGCGGCACTGTGGCGGGAGTGGCGCCGATCCCGTGCGCGCTGCCGAACGCGCCGGCGTCGTACCCTCCCTCGCCGCCGCCGCAGGAGTCGACACGGTGGTGCGGGCGGTCGACCGCGCCCACCGCTCGCGCGCGGTCGGTGCGACCGGATGGCCGCCGCTGCGGTGGCTGCGCCGGTTGCGCCCCGACCCGCTACGGCGCCTGCGGCTGCCCGAACGCCAAATCGACGCGGGTGACCGAACGTCGCTGCCAGCACCGTCGGCGGCGGACCGGGCGCGGGTGTCGGTCGTCGTCCGCCGGTTCAGCGACGAGGTGACCGATGGGTTGCCCGAGCCGTGGCCGGCCCGGGTGCGCGACACGGCGCTGGCGGCCGAGGCCGAACTGCCCGACGTACTCGAGCGTGCCGTGGCCGGAACAGACCTCGGCATGGCTCGCCGGCCGCGATGGTGGCGGCTGGCCGGGGCGCTGCAGTGGCTGCTCGGAATCGTTGCCCTCACCGGCGCGCTGTGGCTGGTCGGGCTCTTCGCGTGGTCCTACCTGCAGCTCGGCCAACCGCCGGTGCCGCATGTCGGTCGTCTTCCGTTGCCGACCCTGCTGCTGCTCGCCGGCGTACTGGCCGGGCTGCTTCTCGCCGGCGTCACCCGGCGAATCGCGGCGCTCGGTGCCCGGCGGCGGGCCCGTACGGCGCGACGACGACTCCGGGCCCGCGTCTCCGCCGCGGCGGAGGCGACGCTGATCGCTCCGGTGGCTGACGTGCTGATGAAGTACGAAAGGTTCTGCGCCGCCGTACGCCGCACTCTCGGTTAGCGTTCCACGACCAGACCCGTCGACCGGGCGCCCACGGCGGATCAGGCCTGCACGAAGACGACCCGGTCGTCGGCACGCAGCGGGGCGACGTCGGGGTCGTTATAGCGCAGCGTCTCGCCGCCGCGGACGACCGCGAGCACGGGTACGCCGATGTGCGCGAGGTCGTGTCCGACCTCCTCATCGGTGACCGACCGCTCCGCGAGGTCGAGCCCGTGGCCGAAGGAGAGGTCCTCGACGACGCTCACCGTGTCGGGACTGTCGGTGGCGAGCCCGAGCAGGCGCCCGGCCGACTCCGACGACACGATGACCGAACCTGCCCCGCCCTGCTCGAGCAGCTCGGCGTTCTCCGCCTCGCGGGCGGAGGCCACCACGGTGATGTGCGGCGAGAGCCGGCGGGCGGTGAGCGTGGCGAGGATCGCCGTATCGTCGCGGCCCAGCGCAATGATGACGACCTTGGCGCGCTCGACCAGGGCCTCCTTCAGCACCGCCTCGCTGGTGGCGGAGTCGCTGACTCCGAAGAACCCGGCGGCCGACGCGTCGGCGACCGCCTTCGGATCGCCGTCGACGACGACGATGCCCTCATTCGGGTGCCCCATGAGCCGCAGGGCGCGCACGGCGTTACGCGCTTTCGTGCCGTGACGACCAACGCGTTGAGCAGCGGCGCCGTCGTCGTGACCGGCGTGATGTCGCCATATCCGGTCGTCGTGAGCGAGACCCTCGTGTAGTAGAGGGGGTGCCCGCCGGCCGGCTCGGCAGGCTGGTCCGCCCACGTCCCTCCGCCACAGTGCCTGCCTATCAGCCGAACCTTTGGGTAGGCGACGCGGGATCGCGGAGCCACCGGCGTGGCAGTTGACGCCGTGGTGTGGCACAGTATCGCCATGGATGCCACGGTAGTGTTGGGCCGGCAGGGTCGCATCGTCATCCCGGCCGAGGTTCGCGCAGCACTGGGCCTCTCCCCCGGCGACCGCCTCCACCTACATCTCGCTGGGGGTCGGCTCGTGCTCGAGCGACCTCAGGATGCGGTGTCCGAGTTGCGACGCCTCGGCGCGACAGGTCCGCAGGCACGGTCGCTCGTAGCGGAGTTGCTGGCCGAGCGACGCGCCGCCGCGGCCGCCGAGTGACCGTGCTCGACGCCTCCGCCATCCTGGCCCTCATCCACGATGAGCCCGGCGCTCAGCAGGCGGCCGAGGCTCTACCCCACGGGGCGCTCTGCACCGTCACCCTTGCCGAGGTCGTCGGCAAGCTTGAGGAGGCGGACATCGACGCGAGTCGGCTCCAAGAGCTGCTCACCGCAGCCGGCGTCACGATGGAGCCTTTGCTCGTCGAGGATGCCGAATTGGCCGGTGCGATGCGCTCACTCGAGGGCGGACGAGCGCTCTCGCTCGGCGACCGCTGCTGCCTTGCCTTGACCGTGCGCAGCGTTCCCAACGAGGTGCTGACCGCAGACCGAGTGTGGGCTGAACTCGACCTGCCAATCCACGTCCGATTGCTCCAGTAGCGTGCGCCTCGGCTGCGCCCCCTGGCCAGCGGTCCCGGCTGCTTCTTGCCTGGCGCCGTAGCGCGGAAGTGGTCTTGGGTCTGGTAGGAACGGGCGACGACCGGAAGGTGGCGCAGTGGACTGGAAGCTCGAGCTGGTGATTGTGCCCGTCTCGGACGTGGACCGAGCCAAGGCGTTCTACGTCGAACAGGTGGGATTCCGCCTCGACGTCGACCACAGGGCTGGAGAGGACTTCCGAGTCGTCCAGCTGACGCCGCCGGGCTCCAGCTGCTCGATCACCCTCATGCGCAATGTCGACGCCGCTGGTTCCGTACAGGGATTGCACCTCGTCGTCCCGGACGTGGAGGCGGCGCGCGCCCAACTCGTCGAGCGCGGCGTTGCTGTGAGCGAGCCGTTCCACTTCACGAGCAGCGGAGAGACGCCGGGGCTGCACCCCGAGCGCACCGACTACGGAACCTTCCTGTCATTCAGTGACCCGGACGGCACCGGCTGGCTGGTTCAGGAAGTCGCGAGCCGGTAGCCGGGCGCCGAGAGGGCGGACGCGGCGATGCCAGCGCTGTGCAGCGGAGCCGCCGTCACGAGATTCCGGAACCTGATCTTCACTCGTACGGGGCAGCGCGAGCGCCATCCCGCCCACAAATCGATCCGCTGCCGAGACGCGTCGAGATCTGTGGCGGGTTGTGACGGTCTTCGAAAGGATGTGCAGGTGATGGGTGTCACCGCCGTCGGCACTGTCACCATGCTGTCCCGCTTCCCGGTCAAGTCAACCGCCGGTGAGATGTTGTCCTCCGCTTCGGTCGACGACCGAGGGCTGCTCCACGACCGAGCGTGGGCGGCGCACACCCGCGACGGCGGCATTGCGAGCGGCAAGACCACCCGACGGTTCCGCAACGTCGAGGGCCTCATGAACTGGCGGTCGACCGCGGACCCAGGCCACTCCGGAGATGTGCCGCTGTTGCACAGTCCCGAGGGCGCCACCTACCGAGTCGATGTCGCGGCCGCGTCGGACGCCCTGAGCCGCGCATTGGGTCAGCCGTTGACGCTGCGACACGAGACGGGCGTCCGCCACCACGACGAATGTGGCGTACACATAGTCTCCACCTCTGCCCTCCGCCGCCTCGAACAGCTCATCGGCGGCCGCCTCGACGCCCGACGACTGCGGGCGAACATCGTCTTGGACACCGAAGGCACCGGCTGTCTCGAGGACGCCTGGACCGGCTCCGACCTGGCTGTCGGCTCGGTCGTGCTGCGACTCGGTCGAGGTATGCCTCGCTGCGTCATGGTTGATCAGCCACAGGCCGACGTGCCGCCCGGACCGACAGTGCTGCAGACCCTGGGACGCGCCCACGACGTGCTGCTCGGCCTGCAGGCACACGTGATCCGAGCCGGCACCACCGCGCTGGGTGAACAGCCCGACTGACGCTGCAACAGCCGATCCCGCGCGGCCCCGACTTCTAGGAGTGGCCCGATGCCAAGCGTGCAGCATGAGACCTACGTGGATATCTACCTTCTGCCGGTGTCGCTGGCGAACCTTGCCGCCTACCGCCAGCAGGCGAGCGTCTTCGGACGGGTCGCGAGGGAGCACGGCGCACTCAGCTACCGGGAGTTCCTTGGTGATGATCTCGGCGAGGGGACAACGGTCGAGGACGGCACGAATATGACCGCCGCCGTTGCTGAGTTCACGGCGCACGGCGACGAGGTCATGGCCAAGGTCTTGGCGGACCCCCGCGTGACGGCGCTCATGGAGGGCGAGACGCCCGCAGACATGGCGCAGATGCGGTACGGCGGCAGCCTCGGACGCACCGGCATGCAAGTCAGTCCGCTCTGCCTGGGGGCGATGATGTTCGGGGCGTAGGGGGAACCTGACCACGACACCTCGGGCCGCCTGTGGCACGGGGTCGCTGCTGAAACCGGCTCACCTGCCAGCCGTTGCCGGTACAGAATGTCGAGGTGGACGTCCCACCGGAGCAGCTGACGTGCGGCCCGGTCCGCCTTCGGCGCTGGACCGTCGCTGACCTCGCCGGGTTAGTAGGAGCCTCGCACGCGTCCTGGTCGCACCTGCGCCCATGGATGCCATGGGCTCGGGACGAGCCCGATGAGCAGTCCTCGCTTTCCTACCTCCGAGACGCTGAAGAGCGTGGGCGGCAGGAGACGCCTTCCAGTTCGCCATGACCAGCCATGATGCCGGCGAAGAGATCGCCGGCTCATGCGGGCTGATGCGCCGTATCGGCCCGAACGGCCTGGAGATTGGCTACTGGGTGCACGTAGCCCACACCCGCCGAGGCCTCGCCACCGCGGCGGGCGCCGCCTTGACCTGGGCGGGCCTGCATCTGCGTGACGTCACCCACCTTGAGATCCACATCGACGCATCCAACGTGCCTAGCCGTGCGGTTGTTGCCCGGCTGGGCTACCAGCACGTCGACACTAGGCCAAACAAGCAGAGTTCACCGGGAGAGTGCGGTCAGGACGAGATCTGGCAGCTCACCTCCGAGCAGTGGCCCGCCAGCAACGCGGCCGGGATGTGGCGTGAGCAGGGGGTATTAGCGCGAGCGCTGTTCCCGTAGCTCCTCGCCTCCCTGCGAGCAAATCGAGAGTAGCCGTAGACGAGAGGGACGGGTCGCCGGGCGAGCTAGAGCTTGGTGTCCTTGCCGCGATCGACGAGAACGTTCTGGCCCGACGCGCAGATACCCTCGCTCTCGCACGGCATTCCGACCCTATTCCAGTCAGCGAGCCGGTGATGACAGCGTGGACACGGCTCGTTGTCGATTGCCGGAGCATCGGCGTGCACCGCACGGTCAAGCTCACCGACACTTTGATCGCAGCCACCGCCGTCGTGCACGGGCTGCCCGTCGTGACGCAGGACGAGGACTTCGACCAGATCGCGAACGCTCACCCTTCGCTTCGCGTTATCAGAGTTTGACCCGTACGGTCAGTCGTCGCCGCGGGCGGAGGCTTGCATCGACCGCGTTTCGCGAGGGGATGCTTGGGACTCAGGGAGACGCCATGGGCAGCGGCTGAGCCGATTAGGCGGACCGAGTGCACGACGACGGCTCGGCTTCACGCAGCTGCCACGTCGTGTCGCCGGCATCGGCGCGCATCATCTCGGCGACGCCAGGTACTAAACCCGCAGCGTGTAAGCGCACCTCAAGCTTTCAACGGATGAGCCTGGTACCACGCCGCCTTCTTCTGGCGCGCCCGCCACTCGGCGCCCAGCCGGGCGAGGGGGCTGGCATGTGCGCGCACGAAGTCCTCCAACTTGGGCTTCAACAGGGTGTAGCCGACATCGTGCGCTTCTCGCCGACAGCCAGCGTCGGCGCGGACAGCCTTGG
>JBBSIF010000114.1:0-8541 GCA_038232255.1 Propionibacteriales bacterium | reverse complement strand
ACGACCCGTCCGCGCGGGATCACCGTCACCGACCAGCGCGGCAAGACGATCGTGTTCGACCAGCCGGTGACCCGTGCCGTGACCATCCCGATCCCGGCCGCGTCGATGCTGATCGCCATCGACGGATCGCCAGACCGCCTGGTGGGGATGCAGGAGGCCTCGTGGACCGCGATCCGCGATGGGATCATGGGCACCATGTTTCCGGCCGCGCTGAAGGTGACGCACGACGTCGCCAACGAGGAGTTCGCGCCGAACGTCGAGAGCATCCTGGCGCTCGACCCGGACGTCGTCGTGCAGTGGGGTGACCACGGTTCGGAGGTCATCACCCCGCTGGAGAACGCTGGGCTCACCGTGCTCGGGCTGTCCTACGGGACGCAGGCCGACCTCACCGCTTGGATCCGCCTCTTCGCCGCGATCACCGGCCAGCCGGAACGAGGTCGGACCATCCTGTCGCAGATCGACGCCCGGCTGCGGGATACGAGGTCGGCGGGCTCGGCCGAGCGCGGCACCCCACCCAAAGTCCTGTACTTCCTCCGCTACGCCGATGGGCTCGAGGTGGCCGGCACGGAGACCTACAACGACTTCTACATCTCGCTCGTCGGGGCAACGAATCCGGCGACGGGGTCCGATGCGGTCCAGGGGTTCGCCACCGTCGACGTCGAGCAGGTGCTGGCTTGGGACCCGGACATCATCCTCCTCGGCAACTTCGACGCGGCGGTGCCGGCGGACGTCTACCGCGACGACGTGTGGCGGGCCGTGTCGGCGGTACGGACCCGGCGGGTCTACAAGGTGCCCTTCGGCGGCTACCGCTGGGACCCGCCCGGCCAGGAGTCGCCGCTGATGTGGCGTTGGCTCTCGGAGGTCGCATTCGCGATCCAGAACGGCACCCGGTCCGACCTGCGCGCCCGGATCGTTTCGTCGTACCAGTTCCTCTACCGGTACACCCCGGACCGGTCGCAGATCGACGACATCCTGTGGACCGATGTCAACAGCGGCTCTTCCCACTACCGGGAGCTCTTCGCCGGGTGAGCGAGGTGACAGCGGCCGAGCCAGCGTCGCGACGGTCGGCGCGGAGCTGGGGGCCCGTGCTGGTCACGGCAGCCGTGCTGGTGGCGGCGATGGTCACAGCGCTGTCGGTCGGCCGCTACTCGGTCCCGTTCGGCAGCGTCCTGCAGACTCTTGGCTCTCACCTCCTCCCCATCAAGGCGTCGGCGAGCGAGACCCAGCAGAGCGTCGTGTGGCTGGTCAGGTTCCCGAGGGTGCTGCTGGCCGTGCTCGTCGGCGGAGGCCTGGGAGTCACTGGCGCGGCGCTGCAGGCGATCTTTCGGAACCCGCTGGTCAGTCCCGACATCATCGGGGTGTCCTCCGGAGCGTCCTTCGGGGGAGCCCTGGCCCTCCTGCTCGGTCTGGGATCGTGGTATCTCGTGGGTGGCGCGTTCATCTTCGGCCTTGCTGCGCTGGTGATCCTGTTAGTGGTGACCCTCGGACGTGAGGGGGCCCCGATGCTCATGGTTGTGCTCGGGGGTGTCGTCATCGGGTCGTTCTTCTCGGCGCTCGTCGCTCTCACGACGTACGTCGCGGACCCCTACACGACGCTGCCGGCGATCGTCTTCTGGTTGCTGGGAAGCCTCGCGACGGCCACGTTCACCCAGGTGGCCGTCGCGGTAGCACCGATCGGGGTGGGCACGGTTGCGTTGCTGCTCGTGCGGTGGCGCATCAACGTGCTGTCGCTCGGCGACGAGGACGCCAGCGCGCTCGGCGTCCGCCCCGGCCGCCTCCGGTGGCTGGTGCTGGTGTCGGCCGCGTTGATCGTGGCAGGCGCGGTTGCCGTCAGCGGCGTCATCGGCTGGGTCGGGCTGGTGATCCCCCACCTGGCTCGGATGTGGGTGGGGCCCGACCATCGGGTGATGCTTCCGGTGTCGTTCCTGCTCGGCGCGGCGTACCTCGTGGCGGTGGACACGCTTGCCCGCACCCTGACCGCGGGGGAGATCCCGTTGGGTGTGCTCACAGCTCTCATCGGGGCGCCGGTGTTCTTCCTGCTCCTGCGACGCAACCGCGACAGGGTCTGGGACAGTGCTTGAGCTGTCCGGCGCCGGCTTCCACTACCGCGGTCGGGACTGGGTGTTCCGCGACGTGAGCTTCGTCGTCCCGGAAGGCTCGGTGACCGCCGTACTGGGCCCCAACGGCCGCGGCAAGAGCACGCTGATCCGCTGCGCCGCCGGGTTGACCACGCCCCAGGAGGGCTCGGTCACCAGACAAGGCCCGGTGGGCTTCGTGCCGCAGGCCCACGGCGCGGGCTTCGCCTACAGCGCGCTCGACATGGTCGTCATGGGTCGGGCGCGCCACGTCCGGCTCTTCGCAGCCCCGAGCCGCGCAGACCGGCTGGCGGCGGTCGGGGCCTTGGAGCGGGTAGGCGTCGCGGATCTCGGCGCTCGCGCCTACCCGACGCTGAGCGGCGGAGAGCAGCAGCTGGTGCTGATCGCGCGCGCTCTCGCCTCGGACTGCCCTCTGCTCACGCTCGACGAGCCGACCTCGGGCCTCGACCTGCACAACCAGGCCCAGGTCCTCTCACTGCTCCGCTCCCTGGCAACGGGTGGCATGACCGTTCTGCTCACCACCCACCATCCTGACCACGCGAAGTTCCTGGCCGACCACGTCGTGCTGATGATGGGTCCCGGCGCCGTGCGCGCCGGCCGGGCCGACGACCTGCTCAGCGACAGCAATCTGTCGGCGCTGTACGACGTGGAGGTGCGAACCATCAGCTATCCCGTGGCTGGAGGCGAACAGCGCGCGATCGTCACGAGGTATGACCAGGCAGGTCGAGCCACCCGCTGAGCGCAGCTGAATCGATAGTGGAGCGGAGCGTCAGACGCTCCGGTGCAGGTCCAGCCAGTCCGCCAGACCGTCAATCTCCTGGTCGACAGCCCTCCGGGTCGCTCTGGTGAATGGCACGTCCTCGTGCAGCGCGTGGATGTCGAACACGCCGGTCGAGTGGTCGGCGGTGGCGTCAAGCTTGCCGACGAACTGGTCGCCGTACAGGATCGGCAGCGCGTAGTAGCCCCACTTCCGTTGCGCGGCAGGCTTGAACATCTCGAGGAGGTAGTCGAAGTCGAAGAGATCCAGCATCCGCTTGCGGTCGGAGATGACGCGGTCGAAGGGGGACAGGAGGGCAGCCCGGCCGGCCAAGGGTGTGCCGAGCAGGGCGGGGTCGACCCGCCACTGACCGCGGACGCCGTCGACGACGGCGGGCTCGCCGGCGTCGCCGGCGTCGCTGGGTTCGACGCCGCACAGCGGCCCCTTCGCGCGCGCGATGCCGAGCGACCGAAGCCGTTGCTCGTCGCGGATCCGCTTCGCCTCGTCGGCGGGAACGACCGGCTCGTCCGGGTAGACCCGCTCGGCCAGGTCCCACATCCGCTCGGTGCCTTCGCGGCCGACGGTCGCCACCTCGCCGCGGTAGACCATGAACTCGAGCAGTCGCAGCACGTTCTTGTTGTTCGTCCAGCCCGTCGACCGCCACGGCACCGCGCAGGTGTCGGGCAGCTCGCGCGCCGGCAGCGGACCGTCCTGGCGGAGCCGCTCGAGAATGTCGCGGCGGCAGGCGTCGTTGGCCTTCACCCAGTCGGCGTTGTCGTACTGCCACTCGCGAAGCTCGCCCCGTCCCGGCCAGTCGGCCATGTCGGCTCGGATCAGCGAGGCGTACTCGCTTGGCCGGACAGTCATCTTGTACTCGATAAGCAGGCCGTCGTCGACCAGTCGGGTCAGGTCGTCCGGTGAGTACGACGACCCGAGCCGGCTCCACAGCAGGAGGTCAGCGCTCGGCGCGATCGCGCTCGTCGGGTTGAGCTGGACCAGAGTCAGGTGCCGCACGACCTCGAGCAGGTCGGTCGGCCGCGGCTCGTCGAGTAGCTGCGCCTGGATCGCGATCCGCCGCGCGTCGGCCTTCGACAGCTGGTGGGCCTCCACGACTCCGACCATAGGCGAGCGAGCACTGGCGCTGCGCTGTCACGCTGACAACTGGTCGCTGATCGGCGCCGTACGCCAACGGCTGCGTCAGGCCGCTCCGTTCGGCGCTGCCAGGACGGGCAGCAGCGATGCCGCCTGCAGCTGCGCACGGTCCTTGGCGTTGGTCGCGAGTGGGCCGCCGGGGACCGGGACCAGCCACACGTGCATCATCGGCGGCGTCACCCGGCGAATGCTGCCTGCCGGGCAGGCGTCGTTCACCATGCGAGCGACGACAGCGAAGTCGCGAAAGCAGAGGTCGCGATGCACGTGCCACTGCGTGAGACACCCACCCGGCCGCGGCGGGCGGCTCCCTCCCGAGAGTGGCATGAGGTACATCGCGGCCGACAGGACGGCGCCGCCCGGTGTGTTCACGTAGACCAGTGACGGCACAGCGCCGGGGTCCAACGCGGTCGACCGCAGATAAAGAGCCGGATTGATGTAGTGCACCACCGGCCGCCCCGTGGGCGTGACCGGCACGTAGCCCGCCGCCTTGGCGACAGCGAGGCTGCGATAATGCGCGACGGTCGCGACAGTACGGTTCACCAGCGTGACCGCGGCCCGCTGCTGGGCGACGGTCGGGGCTGCGGTGCACGTGGGCGGCATCACCATTCCTGACATGGCGGCCGAAGGCTCCGGCCACCTGATCGGGCCCGCGGGCGACGTCGTCTGCAGCGACACTGACCGCCTGCTGTCCGTCGTCATCGCGTCCATGCCGTGTCCCTTGCGGACCTCACGACCGGCTACGCCGTGAACCCCGCCGTCGATCGCTGCAGCGGCCTGGTCCCTCATCTGCGCCGCCCCACCGCTGACCGTGCTCAAGCCGAGCAGCAGCAACAGCGCCATCGGGACGCACGCCGCAGCCAGCCAGGGCTGCACGCCTCGGTTTCGGGCAGGCGCCCCAGCAGCGAGCAGGACGGTCATCAGGGCAGCCAGCTCCACGGTTGTCGTCGTGAGACCGACGAGGTCGACGCGCTCTCCGCGTGGCACGACGTAGCAGGCGTACGCCGCGATGGTCACTCCCAGCATTCCGACGTTCAGCGCACGCCAGCCGCGACGGCCTCCGAGCACCCAGCCGAAGGCGACCACGAAACCGGCAGCGTCCAAGGCGAACAGCTCAGCCGTGGTGCGCTCGTCCACCCAGTGCGTCGTCACCATAGCCGCGTGCACGGCCGCCCCCAGCAGCGACGCCAGAGCCGCCGCCTTGGCCGCGATGGACAGCTGGTCGAGCCGGTCGGTGAACCGGGTCGCCATCGGAAAGCCGTGGCGGGCGAGCGCCCGGAAGACGGCCACTGCCAGCCAGGCCACGAGCGGCGCCGCGACCAGCGCCACGAGGCCGGGCAGGTGTTCGGCGCGCACCGCGAGGATCGCGTCGGGCCACGTCTCGTCCATTGCCATCGACAGTAGGCCGTGGTTCCGAGGCCGTCGAGGTGGATCCCTCAGCGCTCAGTGACGGTGGTCGCACCTCCGTCACCCCGTCGTACGGACCATTCTGTGGGACTGAGGGTTTCCGAGGTCCGGAGAAACTAGAGTCGACACGTGCAGAAGGGACCGGTGGAGGTGTCTGACGGCTCACGGGACGGGCGGCGACAGCCGCCGATCGCCGACTACGGGTTCTTGTCAGACTGCCATTCCGCTGCGCTGGTGGATCGTCGGGGTTCGGTCGACTGGTGGTGCGTGCCTCGGTTCGACTCTCCTTCGGTGTTCGGGCGCCTGCTCGACCCGGAGGCCGGCCACTGGGCGATCCGCCCGGTAGACGACTTCGACACCGCGCGGGACTACGTCGCGGACTCCCTCGCCCTCCGCTCGGAGTTCCGGACAGCGGGGGGTGCAGTCGCCGTGACCGATGCGGCTGCCCTGTTCCCCGGGGCGCGCGGCCACGACCTCGGCCTGCGGTCGGTCCATACCCTGCTGCGGCGAGTCGAGGGTGTCCGCGGCTCTGTCGAGTTGGAGATCGAGTTCGCTCCCCGCATGGAGTACGGCCGTACCGAGCCACACCTGCGATCCGTCGCAGCTGGTGTCGTCGCGCGCGGCGGACCAGCGGAGCTCACGCTGGCGAGTCCGATACCGCTGAGATGCCGGAACGGGCGAGCCTCGGCCCGTCTGGTGGTCACGGCGGGGGAGGTCGTGGAGTTCCGAGCGACGTACCGGTCGGCCTTCGGGGAGCCGTCACCCGGCGAGTCGGGCCACGTGGCCACGCTGGAGGACACGTTGGAGGCATGGCAGTCTTGGCGGGAGCTCCATCCGGGCTACGACGGGCGCTTTGCCAGCGAGGTCCGTCGGAGCTCAGTCGTGCTGCAGGGACTCACCTACCAGCCGTCCGGGGCGATCGTGGCGGCAGCCACGACGTCGCTGCCGGAGCGGATGGGTGGCACGCTCAACTTCGACTATCGCTACGCCTGGCTGCGGGACCTGAGCCTGACGATTCGCTCGCTGTGGATCGCCGCGTGCCCCAACGAACCCGCGCGGGTGTTCGACTGGTTCGCCAACTCGGCCGGGAAGGTCGGGGATGAGCTGATCCAGATCATGTACGGCGTGACGGGGGAGCGAGACCTTCACGAGCACACGCTGGAGCACCTCAGCGGCTATCACGACAGCCGGCCGGTCCGGGTCGGGAACCAGGCGTGGACCCAGATGCAGCTCGACGTGTTCGGGGAGGTGCTGGATGCCGTTCACCTGATGAGGGACGAGCTTGGCGAGCTCGACGAACGGCTTCAGGACCTGCTGGTCGTCCTCGCGAACCGGGCGGCCGCAGGGTGGGCGCAGCCCGACGCAGGGATGTGGGAGGCGCGGGACGAGCAGCGGCAATACGTCTCCTCCAAGGTGATGTGCTGGGTGGCCCTGGATAGGGCCGTCACCCTCGCCGACCTCCTCGGCGACGGCGCGGATCCCGACCGCTGGGCGATCACACGGGACGAGGTCCGTGCCGCCGTGCTCGAGCAGGCCTGGAGCGCCCAGGCGGGTGCCTACACCGGGGCTTTCGCCTCCGACGATCTCGACGCATCCGTGCTCCTGCTCCCACTGGTTGGGTTCTTACCAGCCGACGATGAGCGCATGAGGGCGACGATCGACGTGATCGAGCGCGAGCTCGGCACCGGTGGGCTGGTACGACGATGGCCCGACGACGAGAGTGGCTTCATCATCTGCACCTTCTGGCTGGCCGAGTGCCTGGCCCTGGCGGGTGAGGTCGAACGGGCGGAGACCTGGTTCACCAGCGCCGTCGGCTATGCCAACGACCTTGGGCTGCTGTCGGAGGAGGCCGTCCCGCACGGTGGTCCACTCCTGGGCAACTTCCCGCAAGCGTTCTCCCATGTCGGGCTGATCAATGCCGCCTGGCGCATCACCCAGGCCTCCAGGGCAACCAACCAACCTCCGCCGCACACCACGGCAAGGGGTAGAGACTCTGATCAGGCTCCCACCGCAACAGCCGCAACCCCACCCTGACACTGAGACGACGCTGGCGGGTTCCCGGATGGCTACAGGCGACCCGACTTCACGACGCGGCTCAAGAATTGTTGGGTGCGTTCCTCACGGGGCTGCTCGAAGATCTGCTCGGCCGAACCCTTCTCGAGGATCGAGCCGTCGTCGAGGAAGCACACCTGGCTGGCCACCTCCTTGGCAAAACCCATCTCGTGGGTGGCCAAGAGCATGGTCAGACCGCCGTGGGCGAGCTCACGGACGATCTCGAGCACGTCACCCACCAGCTCCGGATCGAGGGCAGCGGTGATCTCGTCGAGCAGCATCACCCGCGGCTGCATTGCCAACGCCCGCACGATCGCGACCCGCTGCTGCTGGCCACCGGAGAGGCTGTCGGGAAAAGCCTCCGCCTTCTCGACCATGCCGACCGACTCCAGCAGCTGCATGCCCCGCTCCTGCGCCTTGTCCTTCGAGATGCCGCCCACCCGGGTCGGCGCAAGCGTGATGTTCTGCATCACCGACATGTGCGGGAAAAGGTTGTAGCTCTGAAAGACGATGCCCACGTCGCGACGTAGCGCGTTGAGATCGACGCCGGCACCGGTGACGGTGTCGCCCTCGATCCGGATCTCACCGGAGTTAATCTGCTCCAGCGCGTTCACGCACCGGAGCAGGGTGGACTTGCCAGATCCCGATGCGCCGATCAGGCAGACCACCTCGTGTCGCTCGACGTTCAACGAGACGCCTTTCAGCACCTCATTGCGCCCGAACGACTTGTGTACCTCGTCGATCTCGAGGAACGCCATGACTAACCCCCTGCCCGTCGCGAGGCGTCGCGGTGGATCAGGTAGTCGACGAAACGTGCCTGCGGGATGGTGATGGCGACGAACAGGAGAGCCGACACCAGGATCGGCGAGAGGTTGAACAGGTTGGCCTCCCACAGCTTCGCGTTCTCCAGCGTCTCGGCCACCCCGATGGTGAACAGCAGTGCGGTGTCCTTCTGCAGGCTGATGAAGTCGTTGAGCAGGGGCGGGATGACCCGGCGCACGGCCTGCGGCACCAGCACTGTCCGCAGCGTCTGCGTGTAGCTGAGGCCAAGGGAGCGTGCGGCCGCGCTCTGGCTCGGGT
>JBBSIF010000113.1:0-8669 GCA_038232255.1 Propionibacteriales bacterium | reverse complement strand
CAGGCCCAGGGTGGCGATCTGGTCGTTGCGGGAGCGGCCGGCGCGCAGCCGCCCACCGAGGACCGGACCCACCACGTCGACCAGCCCGCGCTCCAGCACAGAGTGCACGTCCTCGTCGCCGGGCTGCGGGACGAGCTCCTCCGCACGGACGCGCCGGTCGAGCTCGTCGAGGCCGCGCTGCAGCGCGGCGGCGTCGTCCTCGTCGAGCAGCCCGACCCGGGCAAGCGCCCGCGCGTGAGCGCGTGACCCGGCGATGTCGTACGGCGCGAGCGCCCAGTCGACGTGCGTCGACCTCGAGAGGGCCACCAGGGCGTCTGCCGGCCCTGACCGGAACCGCCCGCCCCAGAGCCGGGGTCTATCGGGCGCGTCGCTCACCTGCCGGCGTGCCCGGCGGCGCGGTCACGCCGGGCCGCGATCGTGCTGGGCAGACCCCACAGATCCACGAACCCCTTGGCCAGGGACTGGTCGAAGGCGTCTCCGGCGTCGTACGTGGCGAGCGCGAAGTCGTACAGGCCGCTGTCGCTGCGACGGCCGGTCGGCACCGCACGCCCACCGTGCAGGGTCATCCTGATGTCGCCGCTGACAGCCACCTGCGTCGAGGCGAGGAACGCGTCGAGGGATCGCTTCAGGGGCGAGAACCACAAGCCGTCGTACACGAGCTCCGCCCAGCGCTGGTCGACCGTGCGCTTGAACCTCGCGAGGTCGCGCTCCACGGTGACGGACTCGAGCTCCTGATGGGCCGTGATCAGCGCGATCGCCCCGGGGGCCTCGTAGACCTCACGGCTCTTGATGCCGACGAGCCGGTCCTCCACGACGTCGAGGCGTCCGATCCCGTGCGCGCCGGCGCGAGCGTTGAGCTGCTCGACTGCCTCGAGCATCGTGACCGGGCGGCCGTCGATCGCCGTGGGCACACCGCTGCGGAACGAGACCACCACCTCGTCCGGCTCGCGAACAGCGTCCGGGTTCGCCGTGTACGCGTACAGCTCCTCGACGGGCGCGTTCCAGATGTCCTCGAGGAAGCCGGTCTCGATCGCGCGGCCCCACAGGTTCTGGTCGATGGAGTACGGCGATCGCTTGGTGACGTCGATCGGGAGCCCGTTGTCGAGGGCGTACTCGATGGCCTGCTCGCGCGTCCAGGCGTAGTCCCGGACCGGCGCGATCACGGAGAGCTCCGGAGCGAGCGAGCTGACCCCTACCTCGAAGCGCACCTGATCGTTGCCCTTGCCCGTGCAGCCGTGGCTGACCGTGCCAGCGCCATGCTCGGAGGCGGCGGCAACGAGGTGCTTCACGATCAGCGGCCTGGACAGTGCCGAGACCAGCGGGTACCGGTCCATGTAGAGCACGTTCGCCTGCAAGGCGGGAAGGCAGTAGCTCTCGGCGAACTCCTGGCGGGCGTCGACCACCACGGCCTCGACCGCACCGCAGGCGAGCGCCCGTTCGCGGATCGTCTCCATGTCCTCGCCGCCCTGCCCGACGTCGACAGCGACGGCCACGACCTCGGCACCGGTCTGCTTGCCCAGCCACCCGATCGCCACCGACGTGTCCAGGCCACCGGAGTACGCGAGGACGATCCGGTCGCTGGGGCTGCTCACGCGTGCGCCAGCTGGTCCAGGGGGTCGCTCCTGAGAGCGAGCGCGAGAAGCTGTCCTGCCACGGCGTCGCCACCGCGGGGCTGGCGGCTGATCACCACGACGGTGTCGTCCCCGGCGATCGTGCCGAGGACGCTGCTGAGCGCAGCCTTGTCGAGCGCGGAGGCGAGGAACTGCGCGGCGCCGGGAGGGGTTCGCAGTACCACGAGGTTCGCTGACGCCTCCGCGCCGACAAGCAGCTCCGAGCAGAGCCTGGCCAACCGCTGGCCGGATGCGGCGGTCTCAGTTCCCCCATGGGGGGTCCGGTCACCGCCTTCGCCCGGTACGGCGTACACCAGCCCGCCGCCGACTCCACGGACCCGGACCGCGTCAAGCTCGACGAGGTCACGCGACAGCGTTGCCTGGGTGACGACGACACCCTCGGCGGCGAGCAGGTCTGCCAGCTCGGCCTGGGAGTGGACGGCGCGCCGCTGCAGCAGGTCGATGATGCGCTGCTGCCGCGCCGCCTTCGTCCGAAGCTGCCTCACAGGCACGAGTATGCATAAGTATTCTGTCTAGTGCAAGTTCAACCGACGATGCCGGCAGGACGGCTCACGTGTCGCCGGCCCCCGCCGGTTACGGTGCAGGCGTGGCCGGACGTCACTGGGTTCCGCTCCGCTCGGCGTGGGAGGCGGCGCTCTACGGCCGGCAGGGGTTCTACCGCCGGGAGTCGCCAGCCGACCACTTCGAGACGTCACCGCACGCCTCCGACCTGTTCGCGCTCGCCGTCGTCGAGCTGGCTCGGCGGCTATGCCTCTCGCGCATCGTCGACGTCGGCGCCGGATCGGGAAGACTGCTGGCGGGCATCGCGGCGGTGGCGCCGGAGATCGACCTCGTCGGGGTCGATCTCCGCGCGCGCCCCGAAGGCCTGCCTGCGCGCGTGCACTGGTACGGCGAGCTGCCCGGGGGCGTCGACCGCCTGGTGCTCGCCAACGAGGTGCTGGACAACATCGCCTGCGACGTCGTCGAGGTCGACGACCAGGGGCAGATTCGCCACGTCGAGGTCGATGCCGCCACGGGCGACCAGCGGCTCGGGGAACCCGCACGCGCGGAGCTCCTCGAGTGGACTACGCGCTGGTGGCCACTCACGGAATGCGGCTCACGGGCGGAGGTCGGCCTCACCCGGGACTCGTGGTGGTCGTCGCTGTGTGCAGCGGCGAGCCGGGGCGCGTGCGTCGCCGTGGACTACGGACACCTCGCCGGCGACCGGCCCCGCCTGGGGACGCTGACGTCGTACCGCCGAGGAGCCCAGGTCCCGGTTACCTTCGACGGCACCTCCGACGTGACCGCTCACGTCGCGTTCGACTCCCTCGCGGCGGCAGTGGGCGGCATGCCGCGCACACAGCGCGACGTGCTCCGCGAGCTGGGCGTCAGCGGGCGGCGTCCGCCGCTCCAGCAGGCGACCACCGACCCGGCCGGATACCTGCGAGCCCTGGCCCTGGCGGGCGAGGCGGCCGAGCTCACTACGATCGGTGGCCTCGGTGACTTGTACTGGCTGATCCCTGACGTCCCCTGGTAGGCAGGTCACGAGAGGGTTCGGGCCACGCTCGCGAGGAGACCTGCCACTGCGCACACGCCCAGGGTGCGGAGCACTGGCCATCGGGCCACGAACAGGAGCAGGGCGGCCAGCACCCCGATCGCGACAGCCGTCGGCTGGAGTGTCCACACGTCGGGCACCCGCACCGAGATCGCACCACGGGAGACCCTTCTCGTCTCGCCGAATAGGGTGTGGGTCGCGAAATAGACGGCCAGGTTGGCGACGACGCCGACGACGGCGGCTGTGATGCCGCGGAGGGCCGCCGACAAGCCGTGGTTGCCGCGCAGTCTCTCGACGTACGGGGCGCCGACGAAGATGAACACGAAGCAGGGCACGAAGGTGACCCAGGTGGTCAGCAGGGCGGCCATGGTGGCGGCGACCCACGGGTTCAGCGTCCCCGGGCTGCGGTAGGCGCCGAGGAAGGCGACGTACTGGACGACCATGATGAGCGGCCCAGGGGTGGTCTCGGCGAGCGCAAGGCCGCGCACCATCTCCCCTGGCGCGAGCCATCCGTACACTCCGACGGCCTGCTGAGCCACGTAGGCCAGGACCGCGTAGGCGCCGCCGAACGTAACAAGAGCGGCGCCGGAGAAGAAGAGGCTCTGCTGGGTGAACACGCTCTCCGCGCCGGTTGTCGCGTAAGCCACCAGGACCGGAACACCCCAGGCCAGCAGGCCGACCAGGAGCACCCGGCAAGCATGCGCCTTGCCCGGCAGCTCGCTGTGCAGCGCGTCGTCCCGAATGAGGGGTGCAGGACCGTTGCCTGGTTCGATCGCTTCCACAGCGCGCATGGACGTCGGCGCCAGTCGGCCCAGGCAAAGGCCGGCGATGGCGGCGGCGGCGATGACCGCCGGAAAGGGCACGGTGAACAGTGACAAGGCGGCAAAGGCGAAAACGGCGATGACGACCAGCGCGGGATGACTGAGTGCCCGTCGACCAACCCGGACGACCGCCTGGGCAACGATGGCGAGCACCGCCGGGGCGAGCCCGGTGAAGAGCGCGGTGACGACAACGGTGTCGCCGGCGCCCACGTACAGGGCCGAGAGCAGCAGCAATGCCGCCACCCCCGGAAGGACGAACAGGGTGCCGGCCACCAGCCCACCACGGATGCCGTTGAGCAGCCATCCGATGTAGATCGCGAGCTGCTGGGCCTCTGGACCGGGTAGCAGCGTGCAGAAACTCAGCGCGTGGAGGAACCGGCGCTGCCCGATCCATCGCTT
This sequence comes from Propionibacteriales bacterium, assembly GCA_038232255.1. Lineage (GTDB taxonomy): Bacteria > Actinomycetota > Actinomycetes > Propionibacteriales > Nocardioidaceae > JAWWPG01. The sequence goes on along the minus strand of JBBSIF010000113.1, from coordinate 4,284 downwards.
CTCGTCCACGAGGATCCGCTGCATGACGGCGATCTGCCCGGCCGGACCCCCGAAGGTCTGTAACGAGATTGCTGCCCAAACCCGTACCGCGTCCCTCAGCGGCAACACGTCGGGACTCCCGCTCTCCCTTGGTTCAGGCACGGACAGATGGTTGCAGAAGGCAGCGGTTACCGTGCTGGGGTGGCCTGCGGGGCGCGACTGCTAACTCGGGCCGCCGCGGACCCTTCCCCGGAACTCGTCCACCCAGTCACCGACTGGCCAGGTGGACGCCACGAGCCAGGTGGCACCCGCGTCGGCGTACTCATGTGCTGGAACGCCGCGAGCCCACGGTGCTACTACGTCCCAGCCGCTGGGCGCCAGCCCCTCGAGGTGGGCCGACAGCGCCTCCGGCGTCAGGAGCTCGCGGGAGCCGATGGGCACGACCCCGTCCCAGCGCCGGGCGCGCTGCAGCGGCCGCTGGTTGGGAACCACGCCCGCGATCCAGATCGGCGGCCGCGGCTGCTGGACAGGTCCCGGGCGGAGCCGCCCGTGAGCCGTCACATGAGCGCCGTCGTGGACCACCTCCGCACCGCGCAGCAGCGAGTCGAGGACCTCGAGACCCTCGTCGAGGATCGCCGAGCGGGTCCTCGCGTCGGCCTCGTCGCCGAACGCGCTGAAGTCCGCGACCGGCGGCTCGCCGAGGCCGACACCGAACGTGACTCGACCGCCGCTGAGGTGGTCGAGCGTGAGCAGGTGCTTGGCGACGACGTGCACCCGCCTGCGGGACAGCGGCGTCACCAGGGTCCCAATCCGCACCCGCTCGGTGGCGGCCGCGATCGCTCCCAGCAGCACCCACGGGTCATGGACGTCCGGTGGAGTCTGCTCCGACCACACCAGGTGGTCCCAGAGGAAGACGCCGTCCCATCCTGCGGCTTCGGCGTCCGTGGCGAGCCCGACCACGGTGGCGGGATCCGTGAACGGCGGGATGTTCACCAGGAACCTCATCCGACGCGGCTTCGTCCGGGCCTCATTGAACGGCGCCCGCCGGGTTCGGTTGCCGGCTGCCGTCGGTGGCGGGGCGCCCGCCGGTCTCGACGGGGATCCCGTCGACGGGAGAGCCGTACTCCGGGCTGTACGTCGGGTTGTTGCGGAACGTGTCGACGAAGCGCTGCAGCCGAGGATCTGTCGGGTTGTCGACGCGCAGCTGGTGCCCCCAGGCGCTGATGACGATAGGAGCCGGCAGCTTGGCCCCGCCCCAGGGGCTCAGGTCGACGTACCGGTTCGCCTGGCGAACGACCTCGCTGCCCTGCTGCGAAGGCTCCTCGATCATGGTCTGGCGGGTCACGAACGCCGTGAGCTGCGCCACCTCGCTCGCAGGGAGGCTCGCGTCGTAGACGATCCAGACGGCGCCGTGCTCGAGGGTGTGCATGGCGCTCTCCGACGGAACCGGCTCGGTGTACACGCCCGCGTTCATCCAGATCGCGTTGTGTGGTCCGCCCACCGGTGGGAGGACGGCGTAGCGCACCGGGCCAGGGACGTGGTCGTGGCTGACCGTGCCCGCGGAGGGTTGACCCGGGGCCGGGTAGCCCTGGGTGTTCCAGGCGAGGACACCGGGGATGCCTGACGTGTCGGGCACCTGCTGCGGAGGCTTCTGGACCGTCTCCGGACCGCTGGGCGCGGTCGGCACGATCTGCTCGGAGGCGGCGGGACCGTCGGAGCGGGTGGCGGCGACAGCCAGGACCACGGCGACTCCGATCGCGACAACGGCGACCACTGCAGCGACGACCAGCGCACGGCGCCGGCTCTTCGCTTGCTCAGCCTGCTGCAGAGCCGCGACGCGCGCCCGCCGCGACGACGGTGACGAACCTGAAGAGCTGGGCACGGCACCACTATGCCCCGGCGGGGAGATGGCCTGTGCCCCCGGCCCTAGGCTCGTGCCATGACCTCCCACCTCGACAGGCTGGCAAGCGGGGACTGGTACATCACCGACGAGTCGGTGCTGGAGCTGCAGCGTGAGCGGCAGTCCGTCATGGAGGAGTACAACGCCGCTCCCGTGGGCGACCCGATCCGCCGGCGTGAGCTGCTGCTGGAGCTGGTGGGGGCTCTCGGTGACGACGTCGAGGTGCGCTCTCCGGTCTACGTCGACTACGGCAGCAACGTCCATATCGGCACGAGGGTGTTCGTCAACTACGGTTGCCAGCTCGCCGACGTCGCCAGGATCACTGTCGGCGACGACGTACAGATCGGCCCCAACGTGCAGCTGCTCACGCCCACCCATCCGTTGGAGCCGCGGCGACGCCGCGACAAGTGGGAGACCGCGCTGCCGATCACGATCGAGGACAACGTCTGGCTCGGTGGCGGCGTGATCGTCTGCGGCGGCGTGACGATCGGCCACGACACGGTCATCGGCGCCGGATCCGTCGTGACGAAGGACGTGCCGCCTCGCGTGCTCGCCGTCGGCAGTCCGGCCCGTGTCGTTCGCACCCTGGAGGACCCGCCTGCCGGTTAACCGGTTGTCGCGTCCCGACCGCGGTGACAGGGTGCACCGGATGCCTACCTTTGCTGCGCCCGACGGAACCCGGCTCGCCTACCACGCAACGGGAGACGGCGACCCGATCGTCTGCCTTCCCGGTGGTCCGATGCGGGACTCCGCCTACCTCGGCGACCTGGGCGGCCTGGCCCGGCAACGCCAGGTGATCTTCCTTGACCTTCGCGGCACCGGCGACTCCGCAGCCCCCGAGGACCCCTCGTCGTACCGATGCGACCGCCAGGTAGGCGATGTCGAGGCTCTGCGCGAACACCTCGGGCTCGCTCGGATGGACCTTCTCGGTCACTCCGCAGGCGTCAACCTCGCCGTGCAGTATCTGGCCCGCCATCCGGCAAACGTCGGCAAGGTCGCCCTGGTCACGCCCAGCGCTCGGGCTCTCGGGATCACGGTCTCCGGGGAGGTACGACGCGCAGCCGCGCAGCTTCGCAGCGACGAGCCGTGGTTCCCCGCGGCGTTCGCCGCTCTGGAGAGGATCACCGCGGACGAGGAGACCGATGACGACTGGGAGGCGATCACGCCGTTCTCCTACGGCCGGTGGGATGCGATGGCACAGTCGCACGATGCTGCCGGCAGCCAGCATCTCCACGAGGAGGCTGCTGCCATCTTCGCCTCCGAGCGTGCCTTCGACCCGCCCACCACCCGGGCGGCGCTCAGCGGCTTCCAGGCTCCGGTGCTTCTCCTCTTCGGCGAGGTCGACCTGAGCAGCCCCGCACAGGTCGGGGCTGAGTTCGCCGAGCTCTTCCCGAACGCCACGCTTGCCGTGCAGCCGGGAGCGGGCCACTTCCCCTGGCTCGACGACGCCGACCGCTTCGTCGCGACGACTGGCGCCTTCTTCGGCTAGTGCGGCTGCCGCGCGCTGGTTGCGTCCGTGGAAGTGGGTGTCATTGCGCTCGGCCGGGCGGACGCTGGGACTGCTCGCGGTGGGACCATGTCCCGGTGAGCGAGGAGCGCATCATCGGGGTAGGCGCCGGCGCAGCCGGGTTCGCCCGGCAGGGGAGCGGGGGCAGCCGCGCAGACAGCGAGCTGGCGACGGAGGACATGGTCCTCAACATCGGCCCGCAGCACCCTGCCACCCATGGGGTGCTGCGACTGCGGGTCACCCTCGACGGTGAGCGCATCGTCGAGTGCGAACCGATCGTCGGCTACCTGCACCGCGGAGCAGAGAAGCTGTTCGAGGTCCGCGACTACCGCCAGATCATCGTCCTCGCGAACCGCCACGACTGGTTGTCGGCCTTCTCGAGCGAGCTCGGCGTCGTCCTCGCCGTCGAGCGGATGCTGGGCATGGAGGTTCCCGTCCGCGCCACCTGGACCAGGATGCTGTTGGCCGAGCTCAACCGCGTGCTCAGCCACCTGATGTTCCTCGGCGCCTATCCTCTGGAGATCGGCGCGGTCAGTCCGACGTGCTACGCCTTCCGGGAGCGCGAGACTCTCCAGGAGGTCATGGAGGAGATCGCCGGTGGCCGCCTGCACTACATGTTCAACCGCGTGGGGGGCCTGAAGGAGGACATCCCCGCTGGCTGGCTGCGACGTACCGGCGCGGCAGTGGCCGCGGTTCGCAGCCGGGTCGGGCAGATCGAGGACCTGATCTTCGGCAACGAGACCTTTCGCGCCAGGACCGTCGGCGTCGGCGTGCTGTCGCGGGAGCTGGTCGGCTCGTACGGCGTGTCCGGCCCGATCGCCCGTGCCTCGGGCGTCGACTTCGACCTCCGGCGCGACGATCCCTACCTCGCGTACGACGAGCTCCTCGCCGACGGCGT
>JBBSIF010000112.1:0-8701 GCA_038232255.1 Propionibacteriales bacterium | reverse complement strand
TGCACAGGTGGGGGTGTCCTCGCCGGCGCCATCGCCGCCGTCACCACCAGGCACGCCTTCGCCTCGCTTCGCCTGGCAGTGGACTTCTGGTTTGCTGCTGGACTGCTCCGGTTGAGCGGATCCCCGGGCTGGACGACTGTCCTCAGTGCTGCAGGCATCCTCGTTGTCCGACAGCTGGTGTCTCGTGGCCTCCGCACCGGCCGAACGCCGGGGCAGCCGGCTGCGGGTCGGCGATGAAGCCGGGACCAGGACAATGCAAAACAATTGCGATTACGCAACTAAAACGGCAATACAGCAGTTGCGCTTCGCAAACGTATAAGGTAGGACTGTGGAATGCTCGGTGCTGCTCGCGACCTCCCCGGTGCGGAACCCGACTCGAGCAGTTCGTCTCCCGCACCGGGGGCCGCGAAGCTGCCCCGCGGTATCAACGGAAAGGATGCACTCGATGGCCTCTCAAACCGTCGCTGACTACCTGCTGGGACGACTTCGCGACTGGAACGTCGAGCATGTCTTCGGCTACGCCGGAGACGGCATCAACGGGCTGCTCGCCGCGTGGGGCCGCGCCGACAACCATCCCACGTTTGTTCAGGCCCGGCACGAGGAGATGTCGGCGTTCGAGGCTGTCGGGTACGCCAAGTTCACCGGCCGGCTGGGCGTCTGCGTTGCCACGTCCGGCCCGGGGGCCATTCACCTGCTGAACGGCCTGTACGACGCGAAGCTCGACCATGTTCCTGTGGTGGCGATCGTCGGTCAGACCAACAGGTCGGCGATGGGCGGGTCGTACCAGCAGGAGGTGGATCTGCTGAGTCTCTTCAAGGACGTCGCGGGCGCCTACGTGCAGATGGTCACCGTGCCTGAGCAGCTTCCCAACGTGCTCGACCGGGCGATCCGGACGGCGATCGCGGAGCGGACGCCCACCGCGGTCATCATCCCCTCCGACGTCCAGGAGCTGGACTACTCGCCGCCCGGCCACGCCTTCAAGATGGTGCCGTCGAGCTTGGGCACCTCCTGGCCGAGCACCTCGCCCGACGACGCAGGGATTGCCGCGGCGGCCGAGATCCTGAACGCGGGCGAGAAGGTTGCGATCCTCGCGGGTCAGGGCGCGCGGGGTGCCCGGGGCGAGCTCGAGCAGGTCGCCGACATGCTGGGCGCTGGAGTGGCGAAAGCGCTGCTGGGCAAGGATGTGCTGTCCGATGAGCTCCCGTACGTCACCGGATCGATCGGGCTGCTCGGCACCCGCCCGAGCTACGAGATGATGCGCGACTGCGACACCCTGCTGACCGTTGGCTCGAACTTCCCGTACACCCAGTTCATGCCTGACCTCGACCAGGCCAGAGCGGTGCAGATCGACATCGACGCCAAGTGGATCGGCATGCGCTACCCCTACGAGGTCAACCTCGTGGGAGATGCCGCCACGACACTCCGCGCGCTCATCCCCCTGCTGGCACGCAAGACCGACACGTCGTGGCGGGAGCAGATCGAGAAGAACACCGCGTCCTGGTGGAAGACCATGGAAGGCGAAGCCATGGTTGACGCGAAGCCGGTGAATCCGATGCGGCTCTTCTGGGAGCTGTCCGCACGGTTGCCCGACGACGCCATCGTCACGGCGGACTCTGGGTCGTCTGCCAACTGGTACGCGCGGCAGCTGCGCTTCCGCGCAGACATGCGTGGCTCGCTGTCCGGAACCCTCGCCACGATGGGGCCAGGCGTGCCGTACGCCATCGGCGCCAAGGTCGGCAACCCGGGTCGTCCCGTCATCGCCTTCGTCGGTGACGGAGCGATGCAGATGAACGGCCTCGCCGAGCTGATCACCGTCAAGCGCTACTGGCAGCAGTGGACGGACCCACGGCTCATCGTCGCCGTCCTGCACAACAACGACCTCAACCAGGTGACCTGGGAGATGCGCGCGATGGAGGGTGCGCCGAAGTTCCAGGAGTCCCAGGACCTTCCGGACGTCGACTACGCCGGCTGGGCGGCGAGCCTGGGGTTCGCCGCTGAGACGGTCATGGAGCCGGAGGACATCGGTCCGGCCTGGGACCGCGCCCTCGCTGCTGACCGTCCGACCGTCCTGGACGTGCACACCGACCCTGACATCCCTCCGATCCCGCCGCACGCGACGTTCGAGCAGATGAAGGACGCCGCCCTTGCCCTGGCCAAGGGGGACGTGAACCGATGGGGCGTCGTCAAGGAAGGGCTGAAGACCAAGGCCCAGGAGTTCCTGCCGGGCACGTCTCGGTGACCAACGCGACGGTCGAGTCGGTGCAGGCGTCGGTCTACACGGTCCCCACCGACGTACCCGAGGCGGACGGCACCGCGAGCTGGTCGGACACGACGGCCGTCGTCGTCACGGTCACGTCGGAGGGCGTCGTCGGAACCGGCTGGACCTACGGTCCCGCCGCCTGCGCGTCCATCGTCGAGACTCTGCTGGCCGATGTCGTCACGGGAGCCGACCCGCTGGGGGTGCCGGGAAGCTGGAGCGCGATGCAGCGCACAGTGCGGAACGCGACCCGGCCCGGGGTCGCGGGCTACGCCATCTCCGCCGTCGACGTCGCCCTGTGGGACCTGAAAGCGCGACTGCTGGGTCTGCCCCTCGCCGATCTGTTCGGCCGGGTCCGCGAGGTGGTGCCGGTCTACGGCAGCGGGGGGTTCACGACGTACACCGACGAACAGCTGACCGAACAGCTGTACCGCTGGGCCGTCGAGCAGCACATTCCCCGAGTGAAGATCAAGATCGCCGAGGACTGGGGCAAGGCGGAACACCGCGACCTGAGGCGGATCTCGCAGGCTCGCGACGTCGTCGGCCCCGACGTCGAGCTCTACGTCGACGCCAACGGCGGCTACCAGCAGAAGCAGGCGGTCCGTGTGATGCGGGCCGCCCAGGACCAGGACGTCACCTGGTTCGAGGAGCCCGTCAGCTCCGACGACCTGGCGGGGCTGGCCACCGTGCGCTCTGCGGTCGACGCCGACGTGGCCGCCGGCGAGTACGGCAGCGACATCACGTATTTTCGCCGCATGTGCAGCGCGGGCGCCGTCGACTGCCTGCAGATCGACGCCACCCGGTGCGGGGGTTACAGCGAGTGGCTGCGTTCCGCGGCCGTCGCGGCGTCGTACGGGCTGCAGGTCTCGGGCCACTGTGCTCCCCACCTGCATGCGCCCGTCGCCGCCGCGACCCCGAACCTGCGACACCTCGAGTGGTTCCACGATCATGTGCGGGTGGAGAACCTTCTCTTCGACGGCACACTGGACCCCAGCGGCGGATCCGTCACCCCGCACCGGTCCCGGCCGGGACACGGTCTCGCGGTGAGCGTTGAGGCCGAGAGGTACCGGGTGACATCGTGAGCACTGACGAAAGGTGACCGCATGAGATTCCCGCACCGCCGCAGAGCCGGCCGAGCCGTCTCGTCCCTGGGCGAGCCGAGCAGTCCCAGTCATCTCGCTGAGGCGGAGCACCTGATCGACCGAGTCCTCAGCAACGTGGAGCATGGCCGCTTCGAGCGCTCGCTGTCCGGGCTCACGGCCGTCGCCGCAGCCGTGACGACCGCCGAGATCTACCTGGAGCACTACAAGGCCAGCTTCGGTAACAAGTGGATGTGGAGTCCGATCATCGTCACCCCTCCCGTCATCGTCGCGGGCATCGGCGGCGTCTTCAGCAAGCGATGGGCGAAGACCGCGCTGCCCGTCACGGCCGGCATCTACACCGTCAACGGCCTCATGGGCGAGTACTTCCACGCGCGCGGGGTCGCCCGCAAACCGGGTGGATGGGGGCTGGCGTCGTACAACCTCCCCATGGGTCCGCCCATCTCCGCCCCCGGCCTGATGTGCATCGTCGGCGGCATGGGACTGCTCGCCGCCGTGCTGCGACGCGAGGAGTAGGAACTGGTGCCCGACTTCTCCCGGCCCGACCACCTACCCAAGAGGCGATCCGACGGCGCGCCCCCGCCTCCGAGCTGGCTGCCTCGCCAACAGCGCGGCACGACGCCCCAGATGATCGGCCGCTACCCCACCTACGACGTCTTCGACGCCGTGGAGACGTGGGACTCCGCAACGCGAGCCGTGGTCGACGAACGGATGCGCCTCCAGGGACGGACGCTGCGCTTCTTCACCGCTGATGAGGAACCGACCCTCCGGGCGTTCTGCGACACCTGCATGGCGCAGGACGAGGAGCCCCGCGTTCCGGTCGCCGAGTTCGTCGACGAGAAGCTCGCCGCTGGTCGTCTGGACGGCTATCGGTACGACGACATGCCGGATGACAGGGACACCTGGCGGTTGGTGCTGCGCGGCTTGGACGAGGCAGCCGCACGCGACCACGGCGTCACGGGCTTCGCCGGGGCCGGCCCAGCCGTCCGCGAGCGGATCGTCGACGACCTCGCGAACGCACGGCTGACGGGAGGAGCGTGGGACCAGCTCAACGTCAGCAGGGCATGGAGTGTCTGCATGCGAGCGATCTTGTCGGGGTTCTACTCCCACCCCTGGGCGTGGAACGAGATCGGCTTCGGCGGACCCGCCTATCCCCGCGGGTTCATGCGGCTCGGCCCGCTCAGCCCGAGGGAGCCGTTCGAGTCCGCAGGGGCTACCGACGAGGACCCCGTGCACGTCGTACAGGATGGTCTGCTTGATGGCTGACCTGCTGCGAGGCTTGCTCAAGGGCTCGCTGGGGCCGAGGGACAACGACTCTCGTTATCTGCTCGACGTCCACTCCCGGCAGCTGCCTGGGGAAGACACCATGTGCCGGTATCAGGAGTCGGACGTGGTCGACCTGGTCATCGTCGGGGCGGGGGCCGGGGGATCCGTGCTGGCCCAGCGGCTGGGACGCGCGGGTTGGCGGATCGTCATCCTCGAGGCCGGACCGTTCTGGCACCCCGACGAGGACTGGGTCTCCGATGAGGCAGGCTCTCATCAGCTCTACTGGACCGAGAACCGGGTGATCGGGGGCACGAACCCGATAGAGCTCGGCAAGAACAACTCCGGGCGAGGAGTGGGCGGGTCCATGGTGCACTACGCCGGGTACTGCCCGCGCTTTCATCCCTCCGACTTCGCGACGTACAGCCGCGACGGGGTAGGCGCCGACTGGCCCATCGGGTACGACGACATCCGACGCCACTACGAGCAGGTCGAGCGGGAGCTCCCCGTCGCCGGGCAGGACTGGCCCTGGGGGCACCCACACCGCTACCCCTTCTCGCCGCATCCCATCTCCGGCGCGGCTGCCAAGCTGTGGGGCGGTGCTCATCAGCTGGGCATCCAGATGCGGGTCGGGCCGGTGGGGATCGTCAACGGCACCTTCGGCAACCGCCCGCACTGCATCTACCGCGGCTACTGCCTGCAGGGGTGCAAGGTGAACGCCAAGGCCAGCCCGTATGTCACCCATCTTCCCGACGCCCTGGCGCCTGCGGTGGAGATCCGCTCCGGCTGCATGGCCAACCGCGTCGAGCTCGACGAGACGGGACGGGCCAGCGGAGTCGCCTACTTCCGAGAAGCAGACAAGGTCGAGCGGCTGCAGCGCGCTCGGTTCGTCGCGGTGGCTGGATACTCCATCGAGACGCCGCGACTGCTGTTGAACTCGACGAGCGGAGCCTTCCCCAACGGCCTGTGCAACAACGAGGACCAGGTGGGGCGTTACGTGATGGTGCAGGGGGCCAGCCAGAGCGCGGGACGTTGGCCTGAGGAGCTCCGCATGTACAAGGCCCCGCCGCCCGAGGTGTCGTCGGAGCAGTACTACGAGACCGATCCGAGTCGAGGTTTCGCTCGCGGGTTCTCCATCCAGACGGTCTCCCCCTTGCCGATCGGCTGGGCCGAACACGTGCTCGCCGACGGGCACTGGGGACGTGCGCTGCGCGAGTACATGCGCGACTACAACCACTGGGCCACCATCGGGGTCCTCAACGAGCTGCTTGCGCATCCCGACAACCGCGTCACGCTTGCCGATGAGACGGACCGATACGGCCTCCCCGTGGCCCGGATGGACTACACGCTGCAGGACAACGACAAGGCGAACATGACCTACTCCACCAACGTCATCCGCGACATCCTCGAGGCCGCGGGAGCCCAGGACGTGCTGACCATCCAGCGCTACGCCCACCTGATGGGAGGCGCCAGGATGGGCTCATCACCGGAGAACTCGGTGGTCGATGCCAACCAGCGGGCGTGGTCGGTGCCCAACCTATTCATCGCGGATGGCTCCGTCTGCCCGACCCAAGGTGCGGCCAACCCGGCCCTGACGATCATGGCACTGGCGTCCAGGCTCGCTGAACGCATCGCTGACGGTCGAGCCTTCGAGGATCCGGCTCGCCGCCCTCTGCCCAGCCGGTCTGGCGGCAGCAAGCCCAGGAGGCGACCGTGAGCGAGATGCCGTCCGGCGAGCAGTTCACGATCTCGTCCGGCAAGCATGAAGCGACCATCGTGGAGGTGGGCGGCGGGATCCGCAGCTATGCCGTCGAAGGGATGCCACTGCTGGACGGCTACGAAGCTTCGGACATGTGCACCGGTGCCCGCGGTCTTCCGCTGATCCCGTGGCCCAACCGGTTGGAGGACGGCGCCTACACCTTCGACGGCGTCGACCACCAGCTGGCGCTCACCGAACCCGACAAGCACAACGCGATCCACGGGTTGCTGCGTTCGCGAAACTGGGTGGTCTCTCAGCACACCGACGACCGGGTCGAGATCGGCACAGTCCTGCACCCCTGCCAGGGCTACCCCTTCTGTCTTGACGTGTCGGTGGAGTACGCCGTCAACGGCATCGGCCTGGCAGTGCGCACCACGGCGACCAACGTCGGCCAGCTGCCGTGTCCGTACGGCGCCGGCCAGCACCCCTACCTCTGGGTTGGAACCGACACCATCGACACGTGCAGCCTGCAGGTCAAGGCTGGAAGCTGGCTCCCCACTGACGATCGCGGGCTGCCCATGGGTGTGCAACGAGTCGGCGGGTCGCCGTACGACTTCCGCACCGACCGACAGATCGGGGACCAGGCCATCGACAACACGTTCACCGACCTCACTCGCGACAGCGATGGGCTCGCCTGGGTGCGGTTCACCGCACCAAGCGGGAGGGGAGTCGAGGTGTGGCTGGACCGGACCTACCCGTTCCTGGAGATCTACACCGCCGACACGCAGCCACACCCACACTGGCGGCGCGGACTGGGCGTCGAACCCATGACCTGCCCGCCGAACGCCTACCGCAGTGGCAACGGCCTGATCCGACTCGAACCCGGCCAGACCGTGACCTCACGGTGGGGAATCCAACCAGCGTGAGGCGCATTCCGATGCCGAGCGATCGACCAAGGGGCGGACTATTCATCCCTGCTTCACTCGGGCGCCGTCCGGACGAGCCAGGCTGTCGCGAAGCCGGCGTGGGTGATTGGTGCTGACGGGGACGGGTACGGCGAGTCGGGCCAAGGAATCCGCCGGAGGATGGACGACCCAGTGACAAGGGAACGGGCAGAACAGGCGCGCCCTTGTCGCACCTGAGGAGGGCGATGTCACGCGACGAGCAGGTGATGACGGGGCGGGTGGCGCTGGTGACTGGTGGCGCCAGCGGCCTCGGACGGGCAACCTCCCTGTGTCTGGCCGCGTCTGGCGCGCACGTGGTGGTAGCGGACATCGACGATGACGGCGCTGCAACCACCGCGGAGCAGGTGAGAGAAGCTGAGGGCCAGGCGACGTCCGTCCATCTCGACGTCACGGACGCGCGGGAGGTCGACCGTGTTGTCGATGAGACGGCGACCACCTACGGCTCGGCCTTCGACTGTCTCGTCAACAACGCAGGTCTTGACCGCGGTTCCGACATCCTCGAGGTGAGCGACGACCAGTGGCGGCGAGTGTTCGGAGTCGACATCGACGGGCCGATGCACATGACCCGGGCGTTTCTTCGCCACGTATCCACCGGCGGCTCGCGGCGGATACCGGCAGACGTCGTATGCGTGGTCTCGATATCGGCGGTGACGGTGGGCACGGGCGCCAGTGCGTACAACGCCTCCAAGGCCGCCCTGCTGAAGTTCACGGAGGTTCTCCAGGCAGAGGCACGCGAGCGTGAACTTCCGGTACGGGCCTGCGCGTTGAGCCCCAGCGCCATGGACACCCCCATGATGGAGCAGTGGAACCTACCGCAGGCGAAGATGATGGACCCGTCCGCGATCGGCCGGCTCATCGTGAGTGTGGTCACCCTGCCGCCGGACATGATGGTACAGAGCCTGATCGTGACCAGTCGCGTGGAGAACTACCCGCGGTGATCACGGGGCCGGCGGCCGGATCGGGTGCTGGTGGAGTCGGAGTGGCGATCGTCACGCCGCTCGAGCCAGACCTGGTTGCCCGCATCGCCAACGTCGACGAGCGGCTCGACGTCCGATACCAGCCTGACCTGCTGCCGCCAGTCCGGTATCCCGGCGACCACCGCGGCAGCGACACCTTCCGCCGCACCGATGACCAGGAACGCCGCTGGGCGACGCTCCTGGGCGAGGCAGAGGTGCTGTTCGGCGTACCGGGGGACTCCGCGCGGGGACTGGCGGAGGTCGTTTCGGTGAATCCCACGCTGCGCTGGATCCAAGGGACGGCCGCGGGTGTCGGCGAGGTCGTGCGGCGCGCCGGACTGACCGAGGACGCCCTCGCCCGAGTCGCGATCACGAGTGCCTCCGGCGTGCACGCGGGACCCCTTGCCGAGTTCGCCATCTTCGGGCTGCTCGCTTTCACGAGGGAGCTGCCGCACCTGCTC
>JBBSIF010000111.1:0-8705 GCA_038232255.1 Propionibacteriales bacterium | reverse complement strand
CACGAGTACGGCCGGGACGCCTGTGTCATCGGCAGCTGCGTCGAGGAGCACCCGGGAATGGTCGTGGCGCAGACCGGACTCGGTGGCACCCGGGTGGTCGACCTGCCGCTCGGTGAGCAGCTGCCCCGGATCTGCTAGGGCACTGCTCGTGACCGACTTTCCAGCGGTGCGGAGCTCGGGTGCCGATCTCTTCGCCCGGTACGCCTACGCGCCGAACGAGCTGGGCTACTGCGGCCCCGCAGACCCGGGCGGGCTGCTCGTCAGCGGCTCGCCCGAGGCCGAGCGCGAGATAGCGCGCCGAGCTCGCGCCTTCGAGGGCGCCTGGGTCTACCTCGAGATGATCGCGCAGGCGAACGGCATCACCGACCCGCTGGATCCCCGCGTGGTCGAGGCCTACTGGCTCGGCAACGACCTGCTGACGTCGGTCGAGAGCGGCTGGTTCCTGGCCCGGCTGCGCGCGAGGTTCCGCGGGCAGTCGGGTGGTCAGTGGACCGGCGGTATCCCCGACATCGACGCCGGAGTCGTTCCGCACCACGCCTTCCACGTCTTTGGGATCTACCCGTGGGTCGGCCTGCTGGGGCGCCAGGGCGACGTGGCACGGTCGGTGCTGGACTCGTGCCGGATCCGCACCGCTGTCGTGACAGCCGTCGAGGGCCCGAGGGCCACCGTCGATGCCGCCCGGCTGGAATGGGACGGGAGCAGACTCGCCGTCGGATCCACCACCGAGCCGCTGTCGGTTCGATGGAGCCACGAGGGCAAGTCGCTGCTCTACGGCGTGGAGGTCGGGGATCTGGTGGCCGTGCACTGGGACTGGGTGTGCGACATCCTCAGCGCCGACCAGGCTGCGGCTGCAGAGCACTACGAGCGCCGGCAGCTCGGTATCACCAACCACCTGCTGGCCGCTGCACCGGGGCCACCGGCCGCTGGCGGGTAGCTCCCTCAGTCCGGGTACAGTTCAGCCTTCACGTGTAAATCCACCAAGGGAGTGATTCATGCTCGACCAGAACCAGCTCGACCAGGTCATCGGCTCGACGGCGTACGACAACGACGGCGACAAGATCGGCAAAGTCGGCCAGGTCTACCTCGACAACGCCACGGGGCAGCCGGCCTGGGCAGCGGTGAACACCGGCTTCTTGGGCACGAGCGAGAGCTTCGTGCCACTGCAGGAGGCCTCGTTCTCCGGCGACGGGCTGCGGGTTCCCTACGACAAGGACACCGTCAAGAACGCACCGAGCATCGCGTCTGACGGAGAGCTGTCGCCCACCGAGGAGAGCGAGCTGTACCGCCACTACAGCATCAACGTGTCCGGTATGACCGACACGGACACGACGTACACGGAGGATGCCTACACGACGACCACGACGGACACCGCGCCGCGCACCGACGACGCGATGACGCTGTCGGAGGAGCACGTCGAGGTCGGCACCCGAACCGAGGAGGCCGGTCGGGCGCGCCTGCGCAAGTACGTCGTGACCGAGAACGTCACCGAGGCGGTGCCGGTGACGAAGGAGCGCGCCGTGCTAGAGCGTGAGCCCATCACGGACGCGAACCGGGACAACGCCCTCGACGGCCCCGAGATCACCGAGGCAGAGCACGAGGTGGTCCTCCACGAGGAGCGGCCCGTGGTGCAGAAGACCACGGAAGCCGTCGAGCGGGTCCGACTCGGAACCGACGCGGTCACCACGGAGGAGACCGTCAGCGAGCAGGTCCGCAAGGAGCGCATCGAGGTCGAGGGCGATGTGGACAACGACTCGACCCTGGCCGACCGCACGACAGGGACAGACCGCACCACCGACATCTGAGAACACCACACGATCGGCCTCCTTCCTCGTGTGAGGAAGGGGGCCGATCCGTGCGTCAGCCCCGGGCAGCGACCACGGTGCCGGTGACCTCTCCGAGGGTCACCACCGTGTCTCTCGGCCCCGGCGCCGTGCCGCGAAGGGTGACCGTGTCACCGTCCTGCAGGAAGCCGCGCCGAGCGCCATCGTCCAGCACGAGCGGGCGTTCCCCGTTCCAGGCGATCTCGAGCAGGCTGCCGAACGTGTCGGCGCTCGACCCGCTCACGGTGCCGGACGCGAACAGGTCAC
Organism: Propionibacteriales bacterium; assembly: GCA_038232255.1. Lineage (GTDB taxonomy): Bacteria > Actinomycetota > Actinomycetes > Propionibacteriales > Nocardioidaceae > JAWWPG01. The sequence goes on along the minus strand of JBBSIF010000111.1, from coordinate 6,618 downwards.
CGGTGCGCAGGCTTGCCCCGTTGACCGTCAGGTGCGCGAGCATCTGCGCAGGCGACCAGTACATCGTCTTGTAGCGGGGCCTCGATATCACCGTCTGGTTGAGGACGACCTCCAGGTCCAGGTCCAGGCCGAACGCCTGCTGGCCGGCGAGGTAGCCCGCCACTGGCGGATCCTGCAGCGGCAGTTCCACGACTGCGGACTCGAGTGCGAGCATCGGCACGACCCAGCTGGAGATGCTTGTCGCGAACGACTTGCCGAGGAACGGCCCGAGCGGGACGTACTCCCAGGCCTGGATGTCGCGGGCGCTCCAGTCGTTGAGGAGCACGACGCCGAAGATGTGCTCGCGGGCCTGCGCGAGTGGTACGGAGGAGCCGAGGTCACTGGCAGGTCCCACGACGAAGCCCACCTCGCACTCGAGGTCGAGCTTCAGGCTCGGCCCGAAAGGAGGAGGAGCGCCGGGCTCGGGCCGGCGCTGCCCCTTCGGGCGTACGACGGGGGTGCCGCTCACGACCACGGTCCCCGCTCGCCCGTGGTAGCCGATCGGCAGATGCTTCCAGCTGGCCGGCAGGTCCGGTGCGTCCGGCCGGAAGATCTGCCCGACGTTGCTGGCGTGCTGCTCGCTGGCGTAGAAGTCCACGTAGTCGGCCACCTCGAACGGCAGCCGCATCGTCACGGAGTCGACGTGATGGAGGTTGGCGCTCACCACGTCGCGGTGCGAGTCGTCGCTCAGCAGCCCGCTCACCCACCGACGCACGTCGGACCACGCCTGCGGGCCGCGAGCCATCAGCGCGTTGAGCGACGAGGTGGCGAAGTCGTCGGTCAGTGGGAAGCCGTCGGCGCGGGCGCAACCGGCCAGGGCGAGGACCTGGTCCCCGAAGCGGACGCCAACCGTGGCGGGGTCGCCGCCGGTGGTGAACACGCCGTAGGGCAGGGTCGCGAGACCGAACGGGTGGTCAGCCGGCACGTCGAGCCAGGTCACGTCAGTCCTCCTCCGGCGGAGGTGCGGCGACGCCGTCCGCCACGAGCCCCAGCCGCGCGAGGTCCGCGACGGGCTCGTGCACGCCGCAGCAGCCGAACGAGACGAACCAGCGCCGCGCCGCAACCAGGCGTTCGCCCGGCAGCTCCTCGACCCGAGCCAGCACGAGGCCCTGGTCCCGGATCGCCAGCGTGACAGCGGCGGTGCCCGCATCGCTTCCGTCAAGGATGTCGACGACGGCGAGCAGCACGTTCAGGAACCCATGGTGCTCGAAGCCGGTCCGCGCGTCGGTGTAGCGCAGGGCATGGTGCAAACCGGCCGTCAGCTTCAGCGGCGCGCGTACGTCGATCGCGGACGCTAGGGCCCCGGCCAGGGACTCCTCGGACGGAAAGGCCGCCGGCTGCACGCCGCCGGTGCGCAGCTTGGCGACGACTCGTCGGCCGCTTGCCGCCTCCTTGCCCACCGCGGCCAGCACACGATCGGCTGCTGCGCCGGTCGCGACCTCAGCGGCCAGCGTCAGGCCGTCCCCGGTTCGCGGGAGCGGCACGTCTGCCACGGCCACCTCGAAACCGGCCACGGTGACCGCGTCCGGGACCGCGGGCGGCAGCGTCGTCGAACCGATGAGCACGACGGTGACCGCCGGGCTCCCCGCAGCCCGGTGAGCCGCGGTGAACGCATCGAACGCGCCGGCGGGCACGAGCAGCGGGCCGATGAGATCGGCATACCAGGAGCGTCGGTGGCGCAGGTGCTCCGCGAGCGCGACGTCCGGACTGGCGTTCCCGGGCGGGAACATCGCGGCGTCGTCGACGAGGGCGGCGAAAACCGTTCGGGGAGGCGTTGACACGCCAGAACGGTACTGTAAACCTGATCAGGTCTGGCATCCGAGGAGGTAGGGGTCATCGCGCACTACCTGTCATGCGGCTTCGTCCCGCACAAGCGGCACACCCAGCACCGGCTGGAGTCCGGAGAGCTGGCGTTCGAGGAGCTGATGGGCGAGGAGGGCTTCACCTCCGACTCGTCCCTGCTGTACCACCGCAACCTGCCGTCACGGATCGTCGACGCCGAGAGCTGGGAGCCCGGCGACCTCACGACCCGGCCGAACCACCCGCTGAAGCCCCTGCATCTCAAGCTGCACGACCTCTTCAAGCCCGACGACGTGGGTGACGTCGACGTGGTGACCGGCCGCAGGCTGGTGCTCGCGAACGGCGACGTGCGGATCTCCTACGTCGTCGCGGGGTCTGCCTCACCGCTGTACCGCAACGGCATCGGGGACGAGTGCCTGTTCGTGGAGCGGGGGAGCGCGCGCGTCGACACGATCTTCGGGAGCCTCGAGGTGAGGCCCGGCGACTACGTCGTGATCCCGCGGGCGACCACCCATCGCTGGGTGCCGACGGGCGAGGGTGAGGCCCTTCGCGTCTACTGCATCGAGGCGAACTCGCACATCGCCCCACCGAAGCGCTACCTGTCTCGCTTCGGCCAGCTGCTCGAGCACTCGCCGTACTGCGAGCGCGACCTGCGGTGCCCGGCCGGGCCTCTGCTGGCCGACGACATCGGGGAGGACCCGTCGGCGCAGACCCAGGTGTTCATCAAGCACCGGGGGAGTGGACCCAGTGGGGTCGTCGGCACCGCCTACACCTACCCGTTCCACCCGTTCGACGTCGTCGGCTGGGACGGCTGCCTGTACCCGTTCGTGTTCAACGTCTCCGACTTCGAGCCGATCACGGGCCGCGTCCACCAACCGCCGCCCGTGCACCAGGTGTTCGAGGGCAACAACTTCGTGATCTGCAACTTCGTCCCCCGCAAGGTCGACTACCACCCGCTGTCGATCCCGGTGCCCTACTACCACTCGAACGTCGACAGCGACGAGGTCATGTTCTACGTCGACGGCGACTACGAGGCCCGCAAGGGTTCGGGCATCGGCAAGGGCTCGATCAGCCTCCATCCCGGCGGGCACGCGCACGGCCCGCAGACGGGGGCCTACGAGAACTCGATCGGTGTGCACTACTTCGACGAGCTGGCGGTGATGGTCGACACGTTCCGCCCGCTGGAGCTCGGGGAGGGCGGCCTGGCGGCTGACGACGGTGCCTACGCGTGGTCCTGGGCGCGATCAGGCGGAGCCGACCCGGACGCCAGGGGCTGAGCAGCCTGGGCGCTATCGGCGACCCCGGCGGGCCTGGAGATAGTCGGCGACGACGAACTCGCCGAGCCGGGACACATCGGGAGTGAGCACCCGGCCACCCGCTCGCCGCGCGACAGCGTCGACGAAGCGGGCGAGACCGGGGTCGTCGCCCAGCATGAAGAAGTTGAGCGCCGCGCCGTAGCGACTCAGCTCGTCGACCTGCGTGACCGTGGCGCGCAGCGTCGCCGTCGTCGGCGGCCAGCTGAAGGACGCCGTCCCGTCGCCCTCCAGATGCGCCGTCGGCTCACCGTCGGTGACCACGAGGACGACCGGCTCGGCGTCGGGATGGCGACGCAGGTGCCGGGCCGCGATCATCAGCGCGTGCTGCAGGTTCGTGCCCTGCACCCACTCGGGCTCGACCTGCGCCAGCTGCACGGGCGACAGCCGTCGGGCGTACCTGTCGAACCCGACGACCTCGAGGAAGTCGGAGCGAAAGCGCGTCGATATGAGGTGCGAGAGCGCGAGCGCGGTCTGCTTCATCGGGCCCCAGCGGCCCTCCTGCACCATCGAGTAGGAGAGGTCGACGCACAAGGCGACGGCGGCGGTGGTCCGACGCTCCGTCTCGCTCACCTCGAAGTCCTCGACGCGGAGCCGGGCCGGCACGCCGGCGCCGCGCCGCAAGGCGTTCGAGACGGTGCGTACGGCGTCGATCGGCAGCTCATCGCCGAACGTCCATTCGCGCGTCAGACCGGTCTGCTCGTCCGCCGAGCCGGTGCGGTGGTCCTCGTGGTCGCCCGCCCCGGCGGCCTCGAGCTGCGCGAAGACCCGCTTCAGTGCGGTCTGACCCAGCTGTCGCACCGCACGCGGTGTCAGCCGCAGCCCGTCGTCGCTCCGCGTCACGAAACCCTGCCGCTCCAGCTCCTGCTCGAGCTCGCGCAGCGCCCGGAAGTCGGCCGCCGAGCGTGCGTCGAGGTGCTCCTCGAGCAGGTTCACGTCGACGTCGTCGAGCGTCGCACCGGGATGGCCCTGGGCAAGCTGGTTGTCGAGCGCCTCGAGGTCCGCGAGCTCGGCGACGGCTTCGACCGCGTCGCTGTAGCCGAGGGGTACGCCGCCTTCCCGCATGCGGACCGGGCCGCGCTGCTCACCCGGGCGCAACGACCGGAGGTTGTCGGAGAGCTGCGCCATCTGCGAGGCGAGATCGGGGTCGGCGAGCGCCTCGCTCATCAGCTGGCCCAGCTGGGCGCGCTGCTCTGGAGACAGGGACGCCATCATCCGGTCGGCCGCAGCCTGTCGTCGCGCGAGGGAGTCGACGAGCTCGTCCACGTTCTCCGGCTTGTCCGGGAACATGTCCCCGTGCTTGTCCATGAACTCCCGGAACCGGTCGGTCGTGTCCTCACCTCTGGCGTGCGCGGCGAGCAGCGCGTTCAGGTCGGCCAGCATGTCCTTGACGGCCGCCATCGCGTCCGGGTCGCTGGAGTCGAGCGCCTGCCGCAGGCCGGCGAACTGCGCGTCGAGCACCTCCCGTTGCAGCATCTCCCGGATGGACTCGTAGGTCGCGCGGGCCTGCGGCGAGTGCCAGTCGTAGGCCGCCAGGGCTCGCAGTGCCCCCGCCGCGTCATCGGGCAGCGTGGCGAGCTCCATCTCGTTCCACCGGGCCGAGTCGGTGTCCTCGCTCGCGAGCGCGTCCCGTTCCGACGCCAGCGCCTGGTCGAGGGCGGCGCGGACCTTGTCGAGCGTTCCCCCGAGGCCTCCGCGGCGGCGCGCAGCAGCACGCCGCCGGCGGACGAGGTCGCGCAGCGCGTCGAGGCCTCGGTGGCCGTCGCTGCCTCGCCGCATCAGGTCCTGGAGCGCCTCGCGCAGCGACCCTCCGGCCAGCACCTCGCGGCCGACCTGGTCGACCACGGCCCGCACGTCGTACGGCGGCGCCAGCGGGTCGGGCCCGCCGCTCCACGGGCTGTACCGGAACCTGCCTGCCGCCACGGTCAGCCGCCGTAAACAGCGCGGCCGTCGACGGCTGCCTTGTCAATCCGACGGGTCAGATGCAGGCCCTCGAGGACAAGCTCGACCGCGGCGGCGACCTCGCCGGGCCGAGTGTCGTCCTCGGAACCCAGTCGGTCGAGCACCTTGGACAGCCCCGGAACCGTGCCGACCTGCTCGAGGAGGGTGGCGGCGGCGACCAGCTCTCCGGTCTCGACGGTGCCGCCTTCGGCGAACAGCTCCGTGAAGCCGGACAGGTCCAGGCCGCCGAGGCGCTCGCGGAACGTCTCGACCGTCGCAACACGCAGCAGGTGCTGCACGACCTCGACCTCGCGACCCTCCTCGCCCATCTCGAACTCCAGCTTGCCCAGCAGGGTGGGGAGAACGTTCTGCACGTCGCACACCCTGGCCACTGGCTCGGCCTCGCCGGTGCGCGCTCCGCGGCGCAGCGCCGAACCGCTGACGCCTTCCGCAGCTGCGATCGCGAACCGGGCGCTCACCCCGGAACGCTGGTCGACCGACGCGCTCATCCGAAGCCCTCGCGTGAGCCGGGCCAGGATCTCGAGCAGATGCTCCGGGACGGCAGCGACGAGCTGGGCCTCCTGGTCGATGACCTCGACCTCGTCGGCGACCTCCAGCGGGTAGTGGGTCCGGATCTCTGCCCCGAACCGGTCCTTCAACGGAGTGATGATGCGCCCTCTGTTGGTGTAGTCCTCGGGGTTGGCGGTGGCGACGACGAGCACGTCGAGCGGCAGGCGCAGCGAGTAGCCGCGCACCTGGATGTCGCGCTCCTCGAGCACGTTGAACATCGCCACCTGGATCCGCTCCGCGAGGTCGGGCAGCTCGTTCAGCCCGAAGACCCCGCGGTTGGCGCGAGGCAGCAGGCCGTAGTGGATCGTCTCGGGGTCGCCCAGCGTGCGGCCCTCCGCGACCTTGACGGGGTCGACGTCGCCCACCAGGTCGCCGACGCTCGTGTCGGGAGTGGCGAGCTTCTCGGTGTACCGCTCGTCGCGGTGGCGCCACGTCACCGGCAGGTCGTCGCCGAGCTCCGCGCTGAGCCGCCGGCACCGCACGCAGGCGGGGGCGCACGGGTCGTCGTGGATCTCGCACCCCTCCACCGCCGGGCTCCACTCGTCGAGCAGCGCAGCGAGCGTCCGCATGAGGCGGCTCTTGCCCTGGCCGCGCTCCCCGAGGAGGACAAGGTCGTGGCCGGCGAGCAGCGCGCTCTCCAGCTGCGGCAGAACCGTGTCGTCGAAGCCCAGGACGCCCGGGAACGCGGTCTCGCCGCTGCGCAACGAATCGACCAGGTTCAGCCGAATCTCCTCCTTGACCGTGCGGCTCGCATAGCCGCTGTTCCTGAGGGCACCGAGGGTGGCGGGCTGCGTCATGGCGTCAACCCTAGGACGCCGCTGAAACGGCTGACCAACGCGAGCGCAGCGGCCGGGGAGCGTGACGTCGACTAAGGTTTCGATGTGGTTCTCCAGAGCCGCGGTACGTCGTACGGAGGGTGAATGGCTCAGGCGGGCATGGTGCTCAGCAGCCGCGT
>JBBSIF010000110.1:0-8837 GCA_038232255.1 Propionibacteriales bacterium | reverse complement strand
GTGGAACCACCAGCCGCCGCTCTGCTCGCAGTCCGCGCAGCCGGTCCCGCTGGGGGGTGCGCTGGGATCGATGCCCGGCTGCCCGGTCGTGGTCGCCTTCTTCCTCGTACGACGGTGCCGGTCACAGGCTACGCGGCTTGGTTGGGGCGTCAGTGCCCTCGGGCGCTCACGAGGTCATGGCCCGCCGACCCTCAGCCGCAGGACCTGGTTGCTCAGGGCCGGAGTCTCCCCGCCCACGAGGTACGCCGATCCGCCGACCACCGCCACTGCCGAGTCCGCAAGCGGTGTGGGCAGAGAGCCCGCACGGTGCAAGGGCATGGCCGAAGCCGGGTCGAACCACCACATCGAGGCGGTCAGGCTCGTGGCACTGGTACGCCCGCCCATGAGCAGAACTCGGCCCCCGAGGGAGGTGGCAGCGGCGTGGCCCAGCGGGCGCCGCAGGTGTCCGACGATCCGCACCCGTCCCGTCCCCAGGTCCACTCGCTGGATCGGGTCGACCTCGACGCCGTTTCGCTCGCCACCGAGGACCCAGATGGCGCCGTCGGCCCGGGTCACGGCGGGATACCGCACAGCCACCCGCAGCCGCCCGAACACCCGGAAGGCCCCTTCTCGGGTGCTCACCAGGATATCCGCCAGGGCGGGAGTGCTGCCGTCGTACCCACCCACGACGAACACTCGGTCGCCCACGGTGACCGCGGCAAGGTCGGACCGGGGAGTCGGCAGATGCTCGACGACCTCCCAGCCGCCGCCTACCCGTGCCGTCTGGACGACGTCCTGCTCCGTCGCGTTGCCGCCGCCGAGGACCGCCGCCCGGCCCTGGACGACTGCTCCCCCGACGTCGTGAACCGGGACCGCGAGGTCGGGCAGCGTCGCGGCCTGCCCGCTCCGGAAGTCGATCCGGTACGCCGCAGCGGTCGACTGGTCACCTGCGACAAGACCGCCGGCTACCACCAGGCCAGAGCGGGTCGGGATGGCGGCCTCGCGACCCACTCGCTCGGGAAGTCGCCAGGGCAGAACCTGGACGTTCACCCGAATCGCCGGCGGCTGGCTCGACGTGGTCGTCTCCGCAGGAGTCCGGATGGCGGTCGACGGACGGTGGCTGTCGGTGACGGCGGCGGAGCTGCACGACGCCAGAACCCCCAGCACCCCGAGCAACAGCAGCAACCCCCCTGGCCGCGTCCGGCTCACCGCATGTTCCCCGTGTGCCCCAGCGAGTATCTGCCTGGTTGCGGCCAGACCAACATGCCATGGGGGCTGCCGCCCACCTGGATGCGGGCGATCAACCTGCCGGACGTGGTGTTCCAGCCGTAGACCTCACCGTCGTCGCGGCCCGACAGCCACAGCACCTTGCCATCAGCAGAGACGCCCCCCATGTCGGGCGTCCCACCACCGGGGATGGTCCAGGTGTCGACGATCATGTTGCTGGCAAGGGATACGACGCTCACCTCACCCGCAGCGCGGTCGGAGACGTACAGGTACCTGCCGTCACGGCTCGGGTAGATGCCGTGCGGCAACGAGGGCATGGCGGTGTAGCCGTTGAGCTTGAACGCCTTCCACCCGACCCGGTCGAGGCGGTTGCGCCCCATGTCCGCGACGTAGAACGTGCGCCCGTCCGGTGAGAGGCGGACGTCCTGGGGCTGGCTGCCGGGTCCCAGGGACAGCCTGCCAAGGACTCGGTGCGTCGATGTGGACACCTTGAGCAGCGATCCAGAGAACTCGCACGTCACGACGAAGAACCGGCCGTTCCCGGAGAAGTCGGCGTGGTTTGGCCCGCGGCAGGTACGGTCGGCCGTCACCGCATGCCGGGTGAACGTGCTGGGGTCGGAGAACACTATCTGGTCGTGCTGCTCCGACATCACCACGGCTTGTCTGCCGTCAGGAGTGAAGTAGAGGTTGTAAGGGCGCCGCACGGCAATCCGCTTCTCGATCCGGCCGGTGTGCGGGTCGAGAGCGACGATCTGGTTGGACTCGCTGGCCTCGACGTAGAGGGTGCTGAGATCCCAGGAGGGTGTGACGTGCTGGTCCAGCAGCCCGGTGTGCAGGACGCGGATGATCTTGTGCGTCCGCTGGTCGATCACCGTGGTGTACGGCGAGCCGTAGGAGTTGGGTACGTAAAGGTAGGCCGGCTCGCCGGCGACCCGCGGCGACACCATGTTGCTGCCGTCAGCGGCGTACACGTTGTTGTCGATGACGGGTGGCATGCCTGGGAGGGGGTCGCGGAACGGCGGGGCGACCGCCACCGGCTGTCTGATCTGGGTAGGTGCGCTGGCGCGCGGGGACGGCCCGTCGGAGACCCTCGTCCGCGTGACTGGGTCCGGCGTGGCTGCCACGCCGGACGAGCACCCGGCGACGCCGAGCGCCACGACGAGGGCACCTGCGAAGATCCTCCTGTCGTGCCACCTTCGCCGCTCCGAGCCGAGGGTCACGCTCGTGAACCTAACCACTGGCCCTGAGAAGCAGCCAAGAAAGAGCCACCGCCTGGGCACGACCGATCCCCATGTCCGTGGAAGGGAGATCAGCTGTCCGCGGAGAGGGAGATGACGTGTCCGCCTACAGGGATCTCGGACGGTCCGCTGTCAAGCGCTCCGCGCCCGGGATCAACAGCGTCATCCTGGTGCGCGCCTCGTCTGTGGCCTGCACAAGTCGGCCGCCCTGCCCCGCCGCGGTCGACTGCGCCAACGCAAGCCCGAGTCCCTCACATACCGGAGGGAGCAACGCGCCAACCGCGGTCCCCTCGTCCGTCACGTCCACGGCCAGAGCTCCGCCACTGGCTCGTGCCCGCACGGTGACGGTTCCCTTTCCGTGTCGGTACGCGTTGTCGAGGAGCACGTCGAGCACCTGCCGAACAGCCGCAACCGGAGTGGTGATGAGCGGGGGGTCGTCGACCACGATCTCGATGTCCCGGCCTTGCGAGCTGAGCAGCTGCACCCAACGCCGTCGTACGTCCACGAGCAGGCTGTCCACGGACAGGAGTGGACCATGCGGCGAGCTGCGTCGCGCCAGGCTGACGACGTCGTCGATCGTGCGGGAGAGCTCGTCGGCCGAGCGAATGGCCTGGTGGGCGGCAGCTTCCAGGCCGGCTGCATCCGACTCCAGACCCGCCTCGAGCTGAAGTCGCAGCCCGGTTAGGGGGGTTCGCAGCTGGTGCGAAGCGTGCGCAGAGAAGGCTTGTTCGCGAGCGATCAACGCGCTCAGCCGCGCCGCCGTTGCGTTGAGGGCCTGGCTTGCCCGGTCGATCTCGGCCACCCCGCTCGTCGGTGCGCGAGCTCCGAGGTTCCCGTCACCCAGCTCGATCGCCACGTTCTCCAGGCGTTGCAACGGCCGCGCCAGCCGGCGGCTCTGGATCATCGCGATCACACCGGCCATCGCCGCGGCGGCCACCCCCAGCAGACCGAGCACCACCCAGTCCCGGTGGACCTGTCCCGCGACCTCGGCAAGGGGAGAAGCCGCCCGGACGACGCCGATCACCCGTTCGTGGGCTGACACGGGAACCGCGACCACCAGTGCCGTCTCCGTGGTGGCCTGGGCGATCGAGCCGCCGAGTGCCGAGCGAAGGCCCGGCTCGAGGCGACCCACCCCCGCTCCCTGGATGCGGTCACCGTTGACGTCGTACAGGCCGACCGGCTCGGACTCGGAGTCGTGCGGAAGTCTGACGGGATCTCCGGTGACATCGTCGGGGGTCATCTGGACAGCAGCCCGGAGCGCCAGCCGTTCGATCTCGGAGCGCTCCTGGCTGGTGACGTTCCGACTGATCAGCACCGCGAGAGGGACACCGAAGATCGTGACGGCGAGCGCGACGGCCGTCAGCGCGACGACCAGGATCCTTCTCCGCATGCGTGCCCCTTCTCTCTACGCTGGCTCCATGGCCGCGATCATGCTCGTGGAGGACGACTACACAATCGGCGGGCTGGTTCTCTCGGCTCTTCGTTCCGACGGCCACAACGTGGCCTGGGTGCGGACCGGCGCCGACGCCAGCCGGGTCGCAGTCAGGGGCCCAGTGGACATGGTTCTCCTCGATCTGGGACTGCCCGACGTCGACGGTCTGGATCTCTGCCGAGAGCTCAGACGTGCCCAGTCCGAGGCAGTCCTCGTCATGCTGACAGCTCGACGGGAGGAGATGGATGTCATCGTCGGCCTGGAGTCGGGTGCCGACGACTACCTCACCAAACCCTTCGGGGTCGGCGAGCTGCTGGCCCGCGTACGCGCTCACCTCCGCCGGGCGGGCCAGACCCATGACCAGCCATCGTCGTACTCCTGCGGTGACCTCGTGGTCGACGTCTCGCTTCGACGCTGCTCGCTTGCCGGGCATGAGGTGGTGCTGCGGAGCAAGGAGTTCGACCTCCTCTCGAGGCTCGTCTCGTCTGCGGGCGAGGCGCTCAGCCGCGAGACCTTGATGTCCGACGTCTGGGGCGCCAACTGGTTCGGCTCGACGAAGACCCTGGACGTGCACGTGGCGGCCTTGCGCCGGCGCCTGTCGGTCGCGGCCTCGGCACAGTCTCCGCCATCGACTGCTCCGGAGATCACGACACTGCGGCGTTACGGCTATCGGCTGGAGGCGCCCGGTCCGGGGCGGATGCGGGCTCCCTGACCCGCGTCCGTTTGATTTTGCCGGGCCATTGCCTGGTTCTCGGGGGCAACTCAGGTTGGCTTTCTACCGTCGACGTTGTGAGCTCCGGGTCTCCCCTCGACGCACGTCTCGGGCTTGCCGTCGCCAGCGCACGGTGTGTTTCCGCGATGAGCCGCCTCTTGCGACTCGGCGGGGGCACCGCTGCGCCTGGGCGGGTCGCGAGCAGGGTCGACCCGCGGGCGCTCGAGAAGCTCGCCGGCCGGATGGCGCACGGGGTCGTCCTGGTAGCCGGAACGAACGGCAAGACGACAACGGCGAGGATCGTGGCGGGCATCCTGGCGGCGGACGGCCGTCATGTGGTGCACAACCGCGCAGGGGCGAACCTGGTTGGTGGGATCGTGTCGACGCTCACGCGCGTCGCTGCGACGACCTGTCAGCGAGGTCCGGAGATCGCGGTGCTGGAGACGGATGAGGCGGCCTTCCCGGAGGTGCTCGACCGGACGTCACCCAAGCTCGTCGTACTGACCAACCTCTTCCGCGACCAGCTCGACCGTTACGGCGAGCTCGACCTCATCATCGACCACTGGCGGGAAGCGCTGGTCCCGCTGCCAGCCTCGACGACCCTCGTCGTCAACGCGGATGACCCTGCTCTGGTGGCGCTGACCGACGGGCTCCAGGCACGGCGCCTGCTCTACGGGATCGAGGACTCGCTCTACCGGCTGCCCGCTGTTCCCCACGCCGCGGAGGTCATCCCGTGTCCGCGGTGCGGGCATCCGTTCGCCTATCGTGCGATCTTCGTAGGTCACCTCGGCGACTGGCACTGCCGGTTCTGCCATGCCGCCCGGCCAACCCTGGATGTCGCCGGTCACGCCATCGAGCTGTGGTCCCACGACTTCCAGTCGTTGAAGGTGAGCGCGGCGGGAGCCACCGACAGCTTCGAGGCCGGGCTGCCGGGCCTGTACAACACCTACAACGTCATCGCCGCCCTCACGGCTGCGCGGGCCCTCGCCGTGCCTACCGAGGTCTCCCAGCAAAGTCTGGCTCGCTTTCGTGGCGCCTTCGGTCGGGCGGAGCGGATCGTGCATCGCGGTCGAAGCCTGATGGTGATGCTCGTGAAGAACCCGGTCGGCTGCGACGAGGTGCTGCGGACCATCTCCGGGGTCGACCGCACCCTCGACTGTCCCGTGCTGCTGTGCCTCAATGACGCCGCCGCCGACGGACGGGACGTCTCATGGATCTGGGACGTCGACTTCGAGTCGCTGGCCTCCTCCACCACGGACTTCTACTGTGCCGGGACCAGAGGGGCCGACATGTGCAACCGCCTCTTCTACGCGGGCATCGAGTCGGAGCGTATCCATGAGCTCGGCGCCGATCTGGGGGCGGCCGTGGACGCCTTCGCGGCCTCGCTGGCTGACGGCGGATCGGGCTTCGTCCTTCCGACCTACAGTGCCCTGCTGGCGATTCGCCGGGACCTCACGCAGCGCGACCACGTCACGGCCTTCTGGGATGAGTGAGAGCGCCGTGCGCGGACACGTGACGATTGGCTGGCTCTACCCTGCATCCTTGCGCACGTACGGCGACCGAGGGAACGTGCTGGCGCTGTCGAGGCGCGCCGAGTGGCGTGGCCTCGAGGCGCGGGTGGTGCCTATCGAGCAAGGAGAGCCCATCCCGCATGAAATCGACGTCTTCTTCATCGGCGGCGGCCAGGACCGGGCGCAAGCGGGACTGGCCCGGACGCTGGTCGACACCCATGGCCCGATGCTCCAGGCCCGGTTGAGCGAGGGTGCGTCCCTGCTCGCGATCTGTGGCGGCTTCCAGCTGTTGTGTCATGAGTACGTCACCGTGAAGGGTGAACACATCCCGGGCGTCGGCATCTTCGACGCGGTCACGCGTGCGTCCCCCGGCCGGTTGGTCGGTGACGTGCGGCTGCGCACCCACTGGGGGGAGGTGGTGGGCTTCGAGAACCACAGCGGCCGGACCTACCTGGCAGCGGGAGCGGAACCACTGGGGTGGGTCGACCGCGGCTGGGGCAACAACGGCGAAGACGGCACTGAAGGGCTCGTCTCGGGACGGGCCATCGGCTCTTACCTTCATGGCGCGCTGCTGCCCCGGAACCCCGAGCTCACCGACTGGCTGCTGCTTCAGGGCCTCCGCCGCAGGAACCCGGCAGCTCAGCTCACCGGGCTGCCCGACACCTTCGAGCACGCGACCCACGCGCCCTTTGCCGACAGGGGTCGGCATCCGCCGGCGAGGCACGCGGTCCTCCACGCGGGTCCACGGTTCACCGTCGTCATTCCCGCTTTCAACGAGGCAGCCTTCCTGGGACGAACGCTCGAGTCGCTTGGTGAGCAGCGCTTCGCTGGAGAGGTCCAGGTCATCGTCGTCGACAACAACAGCACCGATGGGACTGCCGACATCGCGAGGTCATACGGCGCACAGACCCTCTTCGAGCCACTCCCTGGTGTGTGCCGCGCGAGGCAGCTCGGAACCTCCGCGGCGAACGGCGAGATCGTGTTGTCTACCGACGCCGACACCGTGCACCCGCCCGACTGGCTCTCTCGTATTGACGCACAGTTCCGCGCCAACGAGCACTTCATCGCCGTCGCCGGCCCGTGTCGTTTCGCTTCGGCGCCGATGTGGGCGCGGCTCTACCCGAGGGTCTTGTTCGGCCTGGTGCATCTGATCTTCGCGGCGACGGGAAGGGTGCTCTACGTCACAGCCACCAACATCGCGTTCCGGCGCAGCGCGTTCGTCGGCTACGACACGGCACTGACACAAGGAGGTGACGAGCTCGGGCTCCTGCGCAGCCTTCGGTCTCGAGGGCCGGGAACGGGACGGGACAGGGGACGGGGTCGTATCATCTTCGACAGACAGAACGTGGTGACAACCTCGGCCCGACGCTTGCGTCGGGGGCTGGTCTACAACCTCTTCGTGACGTTGGTCTTCTACTACCTGATCGGCTATCTGGTGAACCGCCTCGCGTCGCGGACGGTGCTGCCCACGGCGCCTGCGTTCAGGGACGACGAAGTACGACGGCCCAGGCTGGCCCTGCTCATCGGTGTCCCACTCACGCTTTGCTGCCTGCTCAAGTGGGCGGTCTAGGCAATGGCCCATGGGGGCTTCCCGTCTCGCGGCGCAACGCGTGACAAGGTGGTGGCGCTGACCTTCGACGACGGCCCGAACGAGCCGTACACGTCGCAGCTGCTTCATCTGCTCGGCGAGAGTCGAGTGCCCGCGACGTTCTTCCAGGTCGGAAAGTGCGTAGAACGCCATCCCAGTCTCTCAGCCCAGATGATGGCAGCTGGCCACGTCATCGGGAACCACAGCTACAGCCACCAGTTCCGACGCTACCTGACCGAGCCCAGCCTGAGCTCAGAGATCGCTCGGACCCAGGCCGTCCTCAGGACTGCGACGGGGCGTTCGCCGGCGCTGTTCCGGCCGCCATGGCTCTGTCATCCGCCGCCGCTGATGGCAGAGGCGGCCCAGCGGAGGCTACAGCTTGTCTCGGGATCGTTCGCCCACCCGCTCGAGGTGGCGCAGATTCCGGCCTGGCGGATCGCGCACCGGGCCTTCAGGCTCGCGAGACCGGGAGCGATCCTGATCTTCCACGACGGCTTCGACGCCCGGGGAGGCTGTCGGGCTCAGACCGTGGCGGCCGTCCGCCTGGTGGTGGACGAGCTGGTGACGAGCGGTTTCCGCTTCACGACGATCGACAAGATGCTGAACGTTCCGGCCTACCTGGACTGACGAAAGTGGCCCGGCCCGGTTGTCCTGCCGCCGGGACTTGGAGCCGGGCGCGAGCGCCCCCGAGGGGACTGTCGCCGAGGGTAACCTCCCCGCCATGGCTGTGTGCATCTGACCGGGCGATGGCCAGGCCGAGGCCTGCGCTGAACGCTCCCCGGCTGGTGAGGCGTCGTACCCGTCAGTGCAGCAGTGACTGCCAGTTCGACGGAACGCGGCCCGCGGGTCCCGGCGTCGGTTGGTCGGCGGGATGGTGCTCGGGTGGCGCGAGGCGTGGGCCGTTGTCCATCTTCTCGTCGCGGTAGTCGTAGTACCAGTGCTCGCCCGGCTCGAAGCTGGTGATCAGCGGGTGGCCGCTGCTCCCGGCGTGGGCCGACGCGTGCTGTCCGGGCGAGGTGTCGCAGCAGCCGATGTGACCGCACTCGGCGCAGCGGCGCAGGTGGAACCACCAGCCGCCGCTCTGCTCGCAGTCCGCGCAGCCGGTCCCGCTGGGGGGTGCGCTGGGATCGATGCCCGGCTGCCCGGTCGT
>JBBSIF010000109.1:0-8903 GCA_038232255.1 Propionibacteriales bacterium | reverse complement strand
TCAGTGACATCGCACCCGGGTACTACGTGGGAGGCGCCCTGATGCTGGCCGGCGGCATCATCGCCATCTTCCTGGGGGTCCATGCCGAGCAGAAGTCGTTGGAGGACATCGCGACGCCGCTGACCGCCGAGGACGGACCGACAGGTCCCTCGGCCGGGCGCGAGACCGCCTCGGCTCCCGCCTGAGGGCTTCCGCGGCTCCCGCGGCTCCCGCGGCTCCCGCGGCTCCCGCGCAAGGATCCGACGCAGGAGCTGCCGGAGCGACCCGTACGTCGGATCGTGCCGCGGCTCCCGCGCAAGGATCCGACGCAGGATGTCCCGGATTCGGCCGCCGGGAGACTTCGGGGCCGAAGGACTACTTATTGCGAATGATACGGCGTAAGGTAACAACTCCTCCGTGGAGCGAGCCGCCCGTCGGGCAGCTGTTCACGGGGTCAAGCCGGCCTGGCGTCCCCAGACGGTCGCACACTCTCGAGGGAGCACCATGAGAACAAAGCACGCAGTCGTCCTGATGGCGGGGCTGGCCGCCCTGCCGGCGTCCATCGGGTTGGCCACATCCAGCGCGTCCGCAGCACCGGCACCCGGTCTCACCGCCTCGGTCACGGTCTTCTCCGGCAACGCCTTCGGCACCTTCGCCGAGGTGGGCAACAAGGCCATCTCCGGCAAGAGCGCGTCGATCACCCTCTGCACGACCAAGGCCGGGGTGGACAAGGCGAGCAACGTCATCGGCGTCGACGTTCCCGGTCTCCTGAGCACCGGCGCCGTCAACACCGCGGCCAGCTCGCGAGCGCCGCAGAGCGGTCCCGTATCGCGAGCCTCGGCGAACGTCGAGAACGCCCGGCTGCTCTCCGGCCTCATCACGGCGACGAGCATCCGAGCGATCAGCGAGACGAGCCACGACTCGACCGGCTTCCAGGTGAACGGAAGCGGGTCCTTCACAGACCTCAGCGTCAACGGTCAGAGCATCGAGAGCTCGCCCGCTCCCAACACGACCATCCGCATTCCGGGCGTCGGTCGAGTGGTGCTCAACGAGCAGATGTCCAACATCGGGGCGAACACCGCCTCGCTGACGGTGAACGCGCTGCACCTCTACGTGACCCAGGACATCCCGGGTGTGGCCAAGGGCACCCGCGTGATCCTCGGGCACGCGACGAGCAGCCTCGGCGTCGACCTGGCCGGGAGCCTGGACGGCATGGCCTACGGCACGCAGGTGTTCGACAACTTCGGAGTTTCGTCCGGGCCGAGCGCACGGGTCGTCCTCGGGTGCAGCGGGACCGACGGGAAGCTGAAGACCAACACGGCCGCCGGTGTCAATGTGCCTGGTGTGATCACCACGGGCGCCATCACCGACACGGCGCGCGGAACGATCACGACCGACAGCGCGGTCGCCGAGACGACGTCCACGACGCAGACCACCAACCTGCTCGCCGATCTCGTCACCGCTGACTCCATCAAGGCCGACGCACACGCGACGAAGTCCGGTGGCACCATCAAGCTGAGCGGTGCGGGCTCGAACTTCAGCAACCTGGTCGTCGACGGCTCGGTCATCTCGGGCGACGTGAAGCCCAACACCCGCATCGCGGTTGGCAACGTCACCGTCTGGCTGCACCGCGTGATCCGGCACGACAACAGCATCGAGATCCGGATGGTCGAGATCGTGGTGCATGGCACAAACGCGGCCGGTCTCGTGGACGGCACGCACATCCGAGTGGCGGTTGCCGAGGCCTCGGCACACTGACCTCCTCCTGAGGTACCGCTCGTCGGCACCTGCGGTGGATGTGGTGAGGAGGAGCCCGCTTCTAGCGTTGCGGGCATGACGATTCTCATCGCCGATCCGCAGGTGTCCGGCATCGAGGTGCAGGACAACGCCGAGCCCTTGGTCGACCTGACCGGGCTCGGCGTTTCCTGTGCCTCGACTTGTGTGGACCCGCCCAACAGCCGGTGGGTTCGCGCCGGTGTCGCTGACCGGCTGGTCGCCGCAGACGCCGCCCTTCCGTCAGGGGTCCGGCTGCTCGTCCTCGAGGGCTTCCGGAGCCCGCGGGCGCAACGCGCCATCTTCACGTCGTACTCGCGGCGGCTGCGGACCGAGTTCCCGGATGTGGGTGAGGACGAGCTCCGGCGTCTGGTCAGCAGGTACGTCGCACCGCTGCACGTCGCGCCCCATGTGGCGGGCGCCGCGGTCGACATCACGCTCGTCGACGGCGAGGGCCGCCGGCGGACCCTGGGCACAGCAGTCGACGCCACCCCCGAGGAGAGCCGTAACGCCATCGCGTTCGACGCGGACAACATCAGTGCCGAAGCCAGGGCCAACCGCACGCTGCTCGCGGGGGCACTCGGGTCGGCCGGCCTGGTGAACTACCCCACCGAGTGGTGGCACTGGAGCTACGGTGACCGCTATTGGGCGCACGTCACCGGAGCGGGCCACGCCTGCTACGGGCCGGTGCGCCAGTGAGCGCGGCGACGCAAGGTGCCTTGCTGACCGTCGATCTCTCGGCTGTGGCTGCCAACGCCCGGCTCTTCGCGGAGCGCGCAGCCGGGGAGCTGATGGCCGTCGTGAAGGCCGACGCCTTCGGCCACGGCGCGGTCCAGGTCGCCCGCACCGCCCTCGACAACGGGGCGAGCTGGTTGGGGGTGACCTCTGTGCAGGAGGCGCTGTCGCTGCGGAACGCGGGTGTGGCCGCACCGATCCTCAGCTGGCTCAACCCGGTCGCCGCCGACTTCGAGTCGGCCGTCCACGGGTCCGTCGATGTCGCGGTCCCGAGTGTCGCCCATCTGCACGCCGTCGCCGCAGCTGCCGGACGGACGGGGCGCCGGGCCGATGTGCACCTGCACGTCGACGTCGGGATGGCCCGCGACGGCGCCGAGCCGGGCTCGTGGCCCGAGCTGTGCCAGTGGTCCAAGATCCTGGAGCAGCAGGGGATGCTCCGCGTCGTCGGCGTGATGGGACACCTGGGCTGGGCCGACGACCCCCGCGACCCGTGCAACGCCGCCGGACGACAGGTCTTCGAGTCCGCCGTCGCCCAGGCCCGTCGCCATGGTCTGCGCCCGCACCTGCGCCACCTGGCAGCGACGTCAGCGACGCTGACCGACCGGCGCACGCACGTCGACATGTGCCGGGTCGGTGCCGGCCTGGTGGGCATCGACCCCTCGCGGACGACGGAGCTGCGTCCCGCGATGACGCTGACCGCGCCGGTGGTGGGCGTCCGGGAGGTGCCGCGGGGGACGTCGGTCGGTTACGGGCACAGCCACGTGACGTCGCGCCGTACCCGCCTCGGGCTGCTCCCGGTCGGGTACGCCGACGGGATCCCCCGCGTCGCATCCGGGAGGGGATGGGTGCTGCTGGGCGGTCGCCGGCACCGCGTCGTCGGGCTGGTGTCGATGGACCAGCTCGTTGTTGACGTGGGGGCCGCGCCGGTCTGCCCCGGTGACGTCGCCGTCGTCTTCGGCCCCGGCGGCGACGGCGAGCCGACGGTCGCCGAGTGGGCCCGGTGGGCGGGGACCATCGAGCACGAGATCGTCACCGGCATCGGCAGCCGCGTTCCGCGGCGCGTCCTTGGACCTGCGCCCACCCTCCCGGCGATGGCCGTGGCACCGTGACCGCTGGCCGACAGCCGCGCACCGGTCACCGCTGCCGCGTCGTTGTGATCGGCGGCGGCCAGAACTGCGAGCACGAGGTCTCGCTGGCCAGCGCCTCGTCGGTGGCGGCGGCCCTGACGCCGGCCAGGTACGACGTCGTCCGGCTGACGATCGGCAGGGACGGCCAGTGGCTCGACGACACCGGCCGCCCGCTGCTCGGCGGAGCCGCCGAGGCCGTGGCGGTTCTCACCGCGAACGATGTCGTCTTCCCTGCCGTGCACGGACCGCGCGGCGAGGACGGCGCCCTGGCCGGGCTCTGCGAGCTGGTCGGAGTCGCGTACGTCGGGTCGGGGGTGCGCGCGGGGGCGCTGGCGATGGACAAGTGGGCGACCAAGATCATCGCCGAGGGGCTGGGCCTCCGCACAGCGGCGGGATCGGTGGTTCGCACCGCGACGGTGGAGTCCGCTGCCACCGCCGCGCTGCCGGTGGTCGTCAAGCCCGTCGCCGCAGGCTCCAGCCACGGCGTCCGCCTCGTCGACCGGTCCGACCGGCTCGCGGACGCCGTATCCGCCGCGCTGCTGCTGGACTCCCGCGCGCTCGTGGAGGAGGTGGTGCGCGGCCGGGAGGTCGACATCGCGGTCCTCGAGCGCCCGGACGGCTCCCGGCTCGTCGGACCGCCGCTGGAGATCGTCGTACCCGCCGGGTCCTTGTTCGGCACTGCGCAGAAGTACGACGGCAGCGCCGACTTCCGGTTGCCCGCACCGGTCTCGCACCTCGAGCAGGCCGAGCTGTCCGCCGCGGCGACCGCGCTCTTCGACGCGCTCGGCTGCGCCGGCGTGGCTCGCTTCGACTTCTTCCTCACCGCCGACGGGCTGGTGCTCAACGAGGTGAACACCATGCCGGGGATGACCGAGCAGTCCCAGGTGCCGAAGATGTTCGCCGCCGTCGGTCTCCCGTACGCCGACCTCCTGGAGTCTCTGATCGGCGCCGCCACCGCCCCTGCCGCCGCTTCGTGACGGCCACCGAGGCGGCGAGGGCTGGGCGGGTCCAGGGCATCGACCTCCTGCGGGGCGTCGCGATCGGGCTGGTGATGCTGCGGCACGCCTTCCCGGACCAGCTGCAGGGCGCGGGCGTCGTCGGCGTCGTGATGTTCTTCGCGCTCAGCGCCTACCTGATCACCGGCGTGCTGCTCGCCGAGCTCCGCGACCGCGGCACGCTGGACCTGCGCAGGTTCTACACCCTCCGGGCTCTGCGCCTGGTCCCGGCCCTCGTCGGAATGGTCGTCGGCTTCGCGCTCGTGACGATCGTCCTCGATCCGCTGGGCGACCGAGACGAGCTCACGCGCACGGTCGTCGTGGCGCTGACCTACACCGCCGACCTGCCGTTCCACCACGGCAGCGCCGCCATCTTCCACCTGTGGACGCTGGCCATGGAGGAGCAGTTCTACCTGCTGTGGCCGGCGGTGCTCGTCTTCAGCCGGGCCCGCCACCGGGTCGGGTCCGCGCTGGCGGCGACCGGACTCGTCTGCCTCGCCGCCTGCGTGGCCACGCTGGTGACGCTCGGCTCGCACCCGGACGTCGCCTACCCGCTGCCGACGTCGTGGGCGGTGTGCTTCGTCGTGGGCGGCGCCGCGCGGGTGTACGCCGACAGCGCGGGTCGTGCGGTGGCGAGGGCGCAGCTCGCGGTCCCGGCGGCGCTCGCTGCGCTCGGCGGGCTCAGCGTGGTTGCATTGCGGGGTCATGCACTCACGTACCTCGTGGCGGCCCCGGTCATCGCGCTGCTCACCACGGTGCTGCTGGTGAGCTGGCGCAGCTGGCACGTCGTACGCAGCCCCCTCCTGCGGCCGCTGGTTGCCTTGGGGACGGTCTCCTATGGGGCGTACCTCTGGAACTATCCCTTGACGCTGTGGCTGCGCCCGTCGCCGGACTCGACAAGCCTCTCGAGCAGCGTGCTGGCGATGGTGTTGACGGTCGCCGCCGCGGCGCTGAGCTGGCGGCTCGTCGAGCAGCCCCTGCAACGGCTGCGGCGGCCCCGCGTCCCGGAGCGGGCGGTCGCCGGTAGCCGCACGTGACGGCGCCGCGCCTGCGGTGGTCCGACGCGGCTGTCGGCGTCGCGGTCGGCGCCCTCGGCGTGTGGGAGGCGTCCGCCCGCGGGTCGTCGGCGGACGACGGCGCCGGCCGCTCCATGCTTGTCGTGGCGCTGCTGATGGGGGTTGCCGCCGGCCTCTACCGCGCCGCGCCGGCAGGGGCACTGGGACTCGTGTGGACCGCCTGCCTCGTGCAGGTGCTGAACGGACTGGACGTCGCGTTCGTGCAGCTCGCCGCCGCCCTCGTCTCCTTCGGGACGGCCCGCTCCGGGCGGCCGTTCACGCTGTGGCTGAGCGGCCTGTCGATCCCGCTGGGGTCAGCACTCGCGCTGCTCTACGTGCGCGCCAACGGCACCACCTCATTAGCCATTCTCAGTGACGCGGTCACCCCGAACGGTCGGGTCAGCCTGACCTCGGCGTTCCTGCTGCCGTTCGTGGTCCTGGCCGCGCCCTGGGGGCTCGGACTGGTGCTGCGGCTGACGGCCCGGCTGCGGCGTACCCGTGAGGAGCAGGCGGAGGCGGAGCTCGAGGCGGCGCGCGCGCAGGAGATCGCGGAGGTGCGCGCTGAGCAGACGCGCCTCGCCCGCGACGTGCACGACGTCGTCGGCCACTCGCTCACCGTCATCCTCGCGCAGGCGGACTCGGCCGAGTTCATGGACGACGCCGACATCGACCGGATCCGGGCGGCGCTGGCGGACATCTCCACGTCGGCGCGCAGGTCCCTCGGCGACGTGCGGCAGGTGCTGTCGTCGACGAACGACCCGGCGGACGGCGCCCCGCTGGCGACCGGAGGGCTTGACGGCCTGGTCGACGGGGTCAGCTCCGCGGGCAACGACGTCCGCTCGTCCGTGGTGGGCGTGCCGCGACCGCTGCCACCCGAGCTCGACGGAGTGGCGTTCCGTGTCCTGCAGGAGATGCTGACGAACGCGTTGAAGCACGGCCGTCGCGGTGCGCCGATCGACGTCGAGCGCTCGTTCGGAGACGACAGCCTGCGGATCGAGGTGCGCAACGTGGCGAGCGACCGAGCCGGTGACCCGCCGGCGGAGGGCATCGGGCTGCCCGGCATGCGGCGCCGCCTCGACTCGGTGGGCGGTCGGCTCGCCGTACGCCGTGACGACGTGCCAGGCGGTCCGGTGTTCATCACGACGGCATGGGTGCCGCTACGCCCGCAGAGCGGAGCCGCATGAGCGAGCCGATCAGGGTGCTGCTCGTCGACGACCAGGAGCTGTTCCGGTCGGGCCTCGCCGTGATCGTCGCTGCCCAACCCGACATGGCGGTCGTCGCCGAGGCGTCCAACGGCCAGGAGGCGGTGACGCTGGTCGAGCAGACCCGCCCCGACGTCGTTCTGATGGACATCCGGATGCCCGAGATGGACGGCGTGGAGGCGACCCGCCAGCTGTTCGCGCCGCAGGCCGCCGCTCGGCGGACCAAGCCGCTTCGGGTCGTGGTGCTGACGACGTTCAACCTCGACGACCGGGCCGCGGCGGCGATCCGGTACGGCGCCAGCGGCTTCCTGGTGAAGGACATCACACCAGAACACCTGCGCGCCGCGATCCGCACCGTCCACGCCGGCAACGCCGTTCTTGCCCCCGACGACCTGCACAAGCTCCTGGAGGGCGAGTTCCGGTCCCGCCGCTCAGCGCCCCGCGCCTACGGCTCGCTGACCGAGAAGGAGCGCGAGGTGCTCGGCCTGGTCGCCCGCGGGATGAGCAACGCCGAGATCGCGGACGCCGTGTTCGTCAGCGAGTCGACCGTCAAGACCCACGTCGGCGCCATCCTGCGCAAGCTCGACCTCCGCGACCGCGTCCAGATCGTGGTGTTCGCCCACTCCCACGACCTGCCAGGCTGACTCGGATCGTCCTACTGCTCGTCGTCCTCCGGACGACGAGCACCTGTGTCGAGTTAGTCGGCGAAGGCCATTTCGTTCGTCAAAATGGGAGGACTACTCCGGCGTCGCCCAAGCATCGTTCGTCACGAGGCCAGACACCTGGGAAAGCGGCACTGGTGCCGGGTTATCGACCAGATAGGCGACCACGCCTGAGTCGGAGGAAGCGAACTCCCTTACTGGATACCACCTACCGCCGGTCTGCAACATGTAGTGCGCAACAGGAGGCGCCGGATCGGGCGGTAGCGGCACGTTGTAGTGCCCGCTGGTTAATAGGGCCGAGGCGACGGAGGCTCGGGCTTGGTATTGGGCGGCTGATGCTAAGGCGCGTGAGCCTACATCGGCCCGAACCATGATGGCCACGGCTATTGCGACCGCGGCGGCTAACCCAGCCGCCGAAGCCGTCAGCACTGCCCTTTCGGTGACAGAGTTACCGGTTCCCAGGCCCCAGCCCTTGATCCCCGTGGCGATGGCTCCACCACCCCCGAAGAAGGCGATGACAGCTGGCCAGTACTTGCCGAGCGTTGTTGCGCCAGCCGTTATGACCTGGACACTCGGTGGGGTCTGCGTCCAGGTAACGGCTCCGACGTCACCTTCCTTCTCCAGCACATGGAGATCAATCAGAAGCTGCTGCAGGGGTGCCCCGAGATCGTCACCATCTTCGTCGTATGCCTTCCCAGGCCATTGGACGTTCGGCTTGGATGCGTTCATGGCAGCCTCCCGCGCCGCAGCAACTCATTCGTTGCCCGGGGATCCTACTCGCCCCGTGGACGCTTCCACCACACAAGTGCACGTTCGACCTGTGCAACGCCCGACGAACGGCTGATCCGGTCGGAGATCGACAACCTTGAGCTCACTCGCTGTGACCGTTAACAAGCCCCATGTCCGGTTGCTCATCTGCGCGAGCCCACCACTCCCGTGCATGATCCGGCGCAAGCTGATCTCTCCCCACCCGGATCGCGTCCTCGGGCCCGGCGGGGCATCTTGCACCTACCAGCCCGGTGGCCTGGGGAGACCGCCTGGACCCGGTTGTTCACCCACGGCTGCGGCCCCCCAGACTTCGCGACTCTCTGACCCCACCCGAACGGCGCGACCTGACGGCCCCGGGGTTTCTTAGCCCGGATCCACCATTGGTTGGCTGAGCCCGGTGTCGAGGACAGCATTCGTGGTCGCGGTGCAGCGGCCGGTTCGGGGCGTGCGTGAGTCGCCGCTCCCTGCCGGCGCCTCTGAGGCCCTGGTCGTCCGGGTCAGGGCGGTTGTTCAGGCATCGCAGCCCGGATCTTCTTGTCCGTTCTCATCGAGTGAGTGCATCTGGACTGCCAGATCGCCATTTCCGGAAATACTTCGCAGAGCGGCG
>JBBSIF010000108.1:0-9226 GCA_038232255.1 Propionibacteriales bacterium | reverse complement strand
ATGGCCACGCAGCTCGCGCTGCTCCTCCTCCGTCGGCTCGAGGTGCCGGTCGTGCTCACCGACCTCGACGAGGAGCGTGTGGAGCGCGGGGTGGCCGCTGTCAGCGGGGAGATCGACGGACTGCTGGCCCGCGGGCGGCTGCACGCCGACAGGGCGAACCGGCACCGGGGCCTCCTCAGCGGCAGCACCGGGCTGTCCGCCTTCGCCGACGCCGATCTGGTGATCGAGGCCGTCTTCGAGGAGCTCGACGTCAAGAAGACGGTGTTCGCCGAGCTCGAGGAGGTTGTCGGCAGCGACACGGTGCTGGCGACCAACACGTCGTCGCTGTCCGTGACCGCGATGGCCGCCGACCTGGCACATCCGGAGCGGGTTGTCGGCCTGCACTTCTTCAACCCGGTGGCCGTGCTGCCTTTGGTGGAGGTGGTGCGCGGTCGGCGTACCGACGACGCCACGCTCGCCACGGCGTTCGCCGTCGCGAAGGCGCTGAGGAAGTCGTCGGTGCTCGTCGCGGACTCGCCAGCCTTCGTCGTCAACCGGCTGCTGACCCGCTTCCTCAGCGAGGTGACGAAGGCGGTCGACGAAGGCACCGACCCCGCTGTCGCCGACTCCGCACTCGACCCGCTGGGCCTGCCGATGAGCCCCTTCGCGCTGCTGCAGCTCGTCGGCCCGGCCGTAGGCCTGCACGTCGCCGAGACGCTGCACGAGGCGTTCGGCGACCGGTTCTGCGTCAGCCCCACCCTGCGCGCGCTCGTCGCGGCGAACAAGCCCGGCCTGTGGTCCTGGGACGAGCGGGGCCGGCCGTACCTGGACGACGAGACCGCCGCCCTGCTGTCGACGGGGAGCAGGCCGTGGACCGCGCAACAGGTGCTCGACCGGGCCATGTCCGCTCTCGCGGAGGAGATCCGGCTCCTGCTCGACGAAGGCGTCGTCGCGTCGGCGGCCGACGTCGACCTCTGCCTGATCCTCGGTGCTGGCTGGCCGTTCCATCTCGGCGGCGTCACGCCGTACCTCGACCGTGCGGGCTTCAGCGAGCGGGTGACCGGAAGGCGGTTCGGCTAGAGCGAATCCGACGTGTCGGCCGAGGTGGGCTGCGACTCGGCGGCGGTCGCGTCCAGGGCCGCCACCCACGCGGTGATGTCGCGGGCTATCCCCGGGCCGGACAGGCCGGCGCGTTCGAGGAGCGCAGCTCGCTTGCCCTGCGGCAGGAACTCCTGCGGCAGCCCGAAGACCCGCACCGGCCGGTCGATGCCGCCGTCGGACAACGCCTGCGCCAGCACGGATCCGCAACCGCCGACCCGGCCGTTGTCCTCGACGCTCACCACGACGGAGTGCTCGCGCGCCAGTGCCAGCAGTGCCGGGTTGACCGGCTTGACCCAGCGGGGGTCCACCACCGTCACTCCGATGCCCTGGTCCTGCAGACGAACCGCCGCGTCGACGCAGGCACTCGCCATGGCGCCGACGGCCACGACAAGGACGTCCTGGGTGCCGGCGCGGACCAGGATGTCGACCCCGTCCACGGACGAGACAGGCGGGAGATCCGGAGGGACGGCACCCTTGGGCACGCGGAGCGCCGTGGGGGCGTCAGACACGGCCACGGCCTCCCGCAGCAGCTCGCGGAAGCGGGTCGCGTCGCGTGGTGCGGCGATCCGCAGGCCCGGCACCAGCTGCAGCATCGACAGGTCCCACATGCCGTTGTGGCTGGGGCCGTCATCGCCGGTGACGCCCGCGCGGTCGAGCACGAACGTGATCCCGCAGTGGTGCAGGGCGGCGTCCATCAGGATCTGGTCGAAGGCGCGGTTCAGGAACGTCGCGTAGATCGCCACGACCGGGTGCAGCCCCGCCAGCGCCATGCCTGCCGCGGCCGTCACCGCGTGCTGCTCGGCGATGCCCACGTCGAACGTGCGCTCCGGGAACACCCGCTGGAACCCGTCGAGCCCAGTGGGGTAGAGCATCGCCGCGGTGACGGCGACAAGGTCGTCGCGCTCGACGCCGAGGGCGACAACCTCGGCCCGGAACAGATCCTTGAAGCTGGGCGCGGCTTCGGGCACCACCCCGGTGCCGGCGTCAAACGACCCAGGCGAGTGGAAGTTGTCCTCCTCGTGCTGCTCCGCCGGGGGGTAGCCGGCGCCCTTGCGCGTGATCGTGTGAACGATGACGGGGCCGCCGAAGTTCTTGGCCTGGGTGAGCGCCTGCTCGATGGCGGACACGTCGTGGCCGTCCACGGGGCCGACGTACTTGAGCCCGAGGTCCTCGAACATCCCCTGCGGCGCGAGCGCGTCCTTGAGGCCCTTCTTGACGGCGTGCAGCGCGTCGAACAGCGGTGGGCCGACAAGCTTCGTCCGTGTGAGCCGCGTCCTGATCTGCTCGAGCACCTGCTCGTACCGCGGGTCGGTGCGCAGGCTGGCGAGGTGGTTCGCGAGGCCTCCGACGGTGGGCGAGTAGGACCTTCCGTTGTCGTTCACGACGATCACCAGGCGGCTGCCGTCAGAGGAGGCGATGTTGTTGAGCGCCTCCCACGACATGCCGCCGGTGAGCGCTCCGTCGCCCACGACCGCCACCACGTGGCGGCCGTCCCCCTTGAGCCGGTAGGCCTTGGCGAGCCCGTCGGCGTACGACAGTGCCGTCGATGCGTGCGAGTTCTCGACGACGTCGTGCGGCGACTCCGCCCGGTTGGGATAGCCGGACAGCCCGCCCTCCTGCTTCAGCGAGTCGAAACGGCCGGCACGGCCGGTGAGGATCTTGTGCACGTAGGCCTGATGGCCGGTGTCGAAGACGACGAGGTCGCGCGGCGACTCGAAGACCCGGTGGATCGCGATGGTGAGCTCGACGACCCCCAGGTTCGGACCGAGGTGGCCACCGGTCTTGGAGACCTTGTCCACGAGGAATGCACGGACCTCGCCGGCGAGCTGGCGGAGCTGCTGGTCGTCGAGGTGGCGCAGGTCGCGCGGCTCCCCCACCGTGTCCAGCAAGCTCATCAGGTGCCCTTCCGCAAGGTCGCGCTCGTGCGAGCCCGCTGTCGAGAAGTGTATGCCGTCGCCTTCTCGAGCCGGGCTCAGAGTCGGGCGCGGAACCGCCGCCCCCGGAAGGCCTCCTCGACCAGCCCGACGGCACGCCGCACCTTGAGCAGGCGAGCACCCTCGCGCTCCCACATGCCGATCGCGCCCTCGACGGCCTCGGTGGGCAACACCTCGCGAAGGCTCACCCTGACCTCCGAGATGCCGCGCTGGGCGGCCTGGATGCTCGCCTCGACGTGCAGCGCGGCGAACCTCGCCAGCACGACGGGATGACGGCGCAGACCGTCGTACAGCCGGTACTCAGGAGGGCACTGGTCGAGCAGCCACGCGATCGCGGTCTCCTCCCAGCGCGGCGCGTCCGGCGGCCGCACCGGAGCGGGCCAGCCGGGCGGCGTGACAGATCGCTCACCCGTCCGCAGCGGCAGGGCGCCCGGCCTGCTCGACCCCTCGTCCACCATGGCTCCAGCGTACTACCCTCTCGAACATATGTTCTAGTCGGGTGCTTCTCCATCTGGACAAGAAGTCTGTGAGAGGTTACTCTCGAAAGATGTCTCTCGGAAATCCGATGGGCGACTTCGAGGTAACCGACCCTCAAGCAATGCGAGCGCTGGCGCATCCCGTGCGGCTCGCCGTGCTCAGCCATCTCCAACGGCACGGACCTTCGACAGCCACCCGGCTTGCAGCGCACGTCGACGCGTCGCCATCTGTCACGAGCTGGCATCTCCGACACCTGAGCACGTTCGGGCTCGTCGCGGACTCGCCTGATCCCGAGGGTGGCACCGACAAGCGACAACGCTGGTGGCGGGCGGTGGCGCGTGGAATCCGGCTGGAGATGCCGGCGAGCCCGGAGGGACGTGCAGCCGCTCGCCTGTTGCGCATGCAGATGATGGCGCAGGCCCTCGCCCACCCACAGCGCTGGCTGGCAGAGGTCGAGCCGGAGCTCGACGAGGACTGGAGCCGGCTCGCGGGTTCGGGAAGCACCGGACTTCGGCTCACGCCGGCTGAGGCGAGGAAGCTCGAGGAAGCCATCGAGGCGCTCCTCGTGCCGTACGTGCGGCGCATCGACGAAGCCGTCCCTGCCGAGGCGCGAGAGGTTCGCGTGGTGCGGTTCTTCCTGCCGGAGCCGCCAGCTCGGCCGCGAGCGTGACAGTGCCGGTGGCGGCCCGGACGGGCAGCCTGTGGCGGGATCGGGACTTCCGAACCTTCTGGTCTGCCCAAGGCGTCTCCGAGATCGGTGACCGGGTCACGGAGCTGGCACTGCCCTTGGTCGCCGTGACCATGCTTGGCGCCTCTCCGACCGAGGTCGGCCTGCTCACCGCTGCGGTCTGGCTACCCAATCTTGCGTCGCTGTTCATCGGCACGTGGGTGGACCAGCGGCGGCGCAAGCGCGCCTTGATGGTCGGCGCTGACCTCTTCCGGGCCGGCGTCCTGCTGTCGCTGCCGGTCGCATACTGGCTCGACGCGCTGACGCTGCCGCAGCTGTACGCCATCGCGCTGCTCACCGGCACGGCGCACGTCGTCTTCAACACGGCGTACGCCGCCTTCTTCGTGCGGCTCGTCTCGCGGGCGGACTATCTCGAAGCCAATGGCAAGCTCTCGTCCACGAGGTCGATCTCCTTCATCGGGGGGCCGGCGGTCGGCGGGTTGCTGATCCAGTGGTTGACGGCGCCGGTGGCGATACTGGTGGACGCTGTCTCCTTCCTCTTCTCGGCCTTCCAGCTCCGTCGCCTGACGACGAGCGATGTGGTCTCCGACGCCGCCGGCGAGCCGATGCTTCGCCGCGCGAAGGCGGGCATGGTCTACATGCTGCGGCACCCATATCTGCGGGCGAGCCTGGCGTGTGCGACAACGGTGAACTTCTTCACCTTCATGGGCAGCGCCCTCCTGGTGCTGTTCGCCAGCCGGAACCTGGACCTGTCGGCCGGGACGATCGGCCTGGCGTTCGGCGTTGGCGCCACCGGCGGGCTCCTGGGTGCGCTGATGGCCCCCCGACTGGCTCGTCGACTCGGTGCCGGACGCGTCATCGCGTTCGGCAGCGTGGTCTTCCCGGCGGCGATTGCGATCGTTGCCCTCGCGGCCGGCCCAGTCGGGCTGCGCGCTGCGACGCTCGCGGGCGCCGAATTCGTGAGCGGGTTCGCGGTGATGTGCTTCGACGTACCCCTCAACTCGCTTCAGGCCGCCGTGACGCCGGACGAGATGCGCAGTCGGGTCGCGGGCGCGTTCAGCTCCATCAACTACGGAATCCGTCCGCTGGGCGCCATCATCGGTGGTCTGCTCGGCAGCTGGATCGGTGTTCGCCACACGCTGCTCATCGCTGCCGCCGGCGGCACGCTCTCGGTGCTCTGGCTCGTCAAGTCTCCGATCATCGCCGTACGGCGCATGGAGGCGCTCGAGCCGGTGGCGCAGTTCGCCGTCAAACCCGTGGACGAGGCTAGTGACCGACGGTGAACGGCGCCTGGGCCATCCCGGCGGTCAGCATCGCCCGCCCGGATGCAGGCCTTCGGGGCAGCCACACCAGCCAGGTGACATGACCCAACGGCTTGCCGGCCGCATCCGCTGTGCCCAGGGTCCAGCGATGCGACCCCTGCGTCACACTCAGGGACTGCCCGACGCAGCTCGCCGATGCACTGCCGTCCGACAGGAACGTCAGGCCCACCAGGATCAGAAGCGACTCGCCAGCTTGGCCACCCGCCGGTTGGCACTGGTTCGTGGAGATTCCATGGCCGTTGGACGCACCCGACGACCCGGCGGTTCCGCGTTCCCCGACAGGATGGAGACGTGCCTGCCGCCTTCTCCTGCACCGCCTGCCTCTTCTGCGGGATCGTGTCCGGCGAGGTGTCGTCGTACCGGGTCCTCGACGAGCCGGACATGGTGGCGTTCCTGGACACCCGACCGGTCTTCAAGGGCCACACGCTCGTGGTCCCGCGCCGGCACCTCGACACGCTCCTCGACCTGCCTGCCGAGCTCGCACCGCCCTTCCTCGACGCGGTGCAGCGGGTCGCCACCGCTCTGTCGGCCGTGCTCGGAGCGCAGGGCACGTTCGTGGCGGTCAACAACGTGGTGAGCCAGTCGGTGCCGCACCTGCACTGCCATGTGGTCCCTCGCACGAAGGGCGACGGCCTGCGCGGCTTCTTCTGGCCGCGGACCCGGTACGCCGACGACGCCGAGGCACAGGACTACACGGCACGGCTTCGCGACGGCATCAGTCGACCAGCGCGCTGACCGCCTTGGCGACCGCCTCGGTCTCGATGAGGAACCCGTCATGGCCGTAGCGCGACTCGATGAGCTGCACCGGTCCAGCGCCCGGGATGTCCGCCGCCACCAGCTCGCTGAGCTCCAGCGGGTACAACCGGTCCGAGTCGATCGCCGCCACCGCGGTACGCGCCGTCACCCGCCGGAGAGCGGCAGGGTAGCCATCGCGGCCCCGCCCCACGTCGTGGCTGTTCATCGCCCGGGTCAGCACCGCGTACGAGTTGGCGTCGAAGCGCCGAACCAGCTTCTCCCCGTGATGGTCGAGGTAGCTCTCCACGGCGAACCGCCCGGCGCCCGCCAGCGGGTCCTCCCCTTGCTGGGCGTGCCGGCCGAAGCGCGTGTCGAGCTCCTCCCGCGAGCGGTATGTCACGTGCGCGATCCGCCGGGCAACCGCGAGCCCGCCGTGCGGGCCCTGGCCCGGCGCTGCCGCGTAGTAGTCGCCGCCCCGGAAGCCGGGGTCGGACTCGATGGCCGCCAGCTGGGCCGCGCACCAGGCGATCTGGTCACCCGTCGCGTACGGCGTACTCGCCAGCACGAACAACCGCTCCACCGCGTCGGGACGGGTGACCGCCCACTCGAGGGCGCGCATCCCGCCGGCCGAGCCTCCGAGGACCAGCGCCCAGCGCTGCACCCCGATCGCCCGGGCCAACTCTTCCTCCGCAGCCACCTGGTCCCGCGTGGTCAGGTAGGGGAAACGGCTCCCCCACGGCCTCCCGTC
Organism: Propionibacteriales bacterium; assembly: GCA_038232255.1. Classification (GTDB taxonomy): domain Bacteria; phylum Actinomycetota; class Actinomycetes; order Propionibacteriales; family Nocardioidaceae; genus JAWWPG01. Next base: position 2,242 of record JBBSIF010000108.1, on the reverse strand, counting down.
CGGGGACGGCGACGAGGGGCCGGTCGTTCCCTGGCAGCCGCCGAGGATGTTGGGGGCGACGACGAACCACCGGGTGGTGTCGATCGCGCGGCCCGCACCGATCAGTCCGTCCCACCACCCAGGCGTCGGGTGCCCGAGTCCGGCGGAACCGGCGGCGTGCGAGTCACCCGTGAGCGCGTGCAGGACAAGGACGGCGTTGTCCCGGGCGGGACTCAGCTTTCCCCACGACTCGTAGGCGACCCGCACGCCCGGCAACATCCCACCTGTTTCGAGCTCCAGGTCGCCGATGTCGACGAACGAGCGGCGACCGACGGCGTCGCCTTCACGCCAGGCGCCGGTCGCCGGCGGCTGTGAAGGCACCGGGTCAGTCGACCTTGGCGGCCCGGAAGCCCGCGTCCAGGTCGGCGAGGATGTCGTCGATGTGCTCGATTCCCACCGAGAGCCGGATGAGACCGTCCGTGACGCCGGAGTACGCCTGCTCCTCCGGAGTCAGCTGGCTGTGCGTCGTGGATGCCGGGTGGATCACCAGCGAGCGGACGTCGCCGATGTTGGCGACGTGGCTGTGCAGCTCCAGGGAGTTCACGAACCGCTTGCCGGCCTCCAGCCCGCCCTTGATCTCGAAGGCCAGGACGGCGCCCGCGCCCTTGGGTGTGTACTTGGCGGCCCGGGCGTGCCAGGGGCTGCTTTCGAGCCCCGCGTAGCCGACGCTCTCGACCTCGTCGCGGGCCTCCAGCCACTCAGCCACCAGCTGGGCGTTCTGGACGTGCCGCTCCATCCGCAGGCTCAACGTCTCGATCCCTTGCGCCAGCAGGAAGGCGTTGAACGGGGAGATCGCCGGCCCGAGGTCACGCAGGAGCTGCACGCGCGCCTTGAGGACGTAGGAGAGGTTGGCGGCGAGTGCGCTGCCGACGCCCAGGTCACGGGCGTAGACCAGGCCGTGGTAGCTGGGGTCTGGCTCGTTGAAGCCGGGGTACTTGTCGGCGTACCGGGCGTAGTCGAAGGTGCCTCCGTCGACGATCACTCCACCGATGGAGGTGCCGTGGCCGCCGAGGTACTTCGTCGTCGAGTGCACGACGACGTCGGCGCCCCACTCGAGCGGGCGGACCAGGTACGGCGTCGCCACCGTGTTGTCGACGATGAGCGGCACGCCGGCGTCGTGGGCCACCGCCGCGACGCCTTCGATGTCGAGGATGTCCTGTCGCGGGTTCGGAATCGTCTCGCCGTAGAACGCGCGGGTGTTGGGGCGGACGGCGGCGCGCCATGCGTCGAGGTCGTCCGGGTCCTCGACGAAACTGACCTGGATGCCGATCTTGGGGAACGTGTAGTGCAACAGGTTGTAGGTGCCGCCGTAGAGGCTGGCGCTGGCAACCACGTGCGAGCCCGCCTCGGCGACGTTCAGCAGCGAGAGGTGCTCGGCCGCCTGGCCCGACGCGACCAGCAGCGCGCCGACCCCACCCTCCAGGCTGTTGATCCGCTGCTCGACGACGTCCTGCGTCGGGTTCATGATGCGGGTGTAGATGTTGCCGAACTCCTTGAGAGCAAAGAGATCCGCGGCGTGATCGGTGTCCTTGAAGACGTACGACGTGGTCTGGTAGATGGGCAATGCCCGGGCACCGGTCGTCGGGTCGGCGGACTGGCCGGCGTGGATCTGGCGGGTCTCGAACGACCACTCGTTGGCTTGTGTCATGGCAGGCAATCTAGGCAGATCATCCAGGCTTCGGCCCACATCTCAGAGCGTGGACTGTCTGCCCGACAGATGAGACACAGCGCGAGGCCCGGTAGTCCTCGGTCAGCCGGCCGGTACGCGTCTCTCGCTGCGGAAGGCGGTGTGGCCGGTTCGCAGAGCAGCGGGGATGTCGTCGGCCGGACGTCCGACCGCCTCGGCGTGTCTCGCCGCCATCGTGGAGTGCGAAGTTATGAACCAGTCGATGAGCGAAGCCGTGACATTGCCGGACGTCGTGCTCGGCACCTGAGGGATGGACGGGCCGCCGGCGACCGAGGCGGTGCAGCGGGCTCGTGACGTCTCAGAGCTTGCCGAGGGGTGTGGTGCCGTAGCTGTCGACGAGGAAGTGGTAGCCGTGGGGTGATCGCCAGAGCCAGGCTCCGGAGCGGGGTTGGGTGACTTTCCAGCGGCTGAGGGTCTTGATGCGGTGCTCGTGCCGCCTGGTGTGTGCGAGGTTGCCCATCGAGGTCTGGCCGGGTGGACCGCCGTCGTCGGGCGGCAGGTAGGGAGTCGTGTGGT
>JBBSIF010000107.1:0-9232 GCA_038232255.1 Propionibacteriales bacterium | reverse complement strand
CCGGCCGTGCCCGACATCACGCCGGACGAGGTGGCCGACCGAGCCCGGCGACTCGCCGCATCCGGAGGCTCCGCGTCGCCGGCGTACGAGCAGGGCTGCGCCGCGCCCAGCGGCATCGGCCCTTCGGTCGTCATCCACTGGCGGGGCAGCCTTGCCGTGCTGCATGTGCAGCCCGGGACGAGAACGGCAGATGTCCTCGACTGCCGAACAGCGAGCCGCGTGCTGTTCACCACCGGTTACTGAGACGGCGGCTCCCCGGCCCTCGGCGGCCGGCCGGCAGCGTCTCCCAGGGAATGTCCGAACCCTAGAATCGGTTGACAGGGGGCAGCCTTCGTTGGCTGCGGGGAGCCACAGCGACGCCGGCAAGCGGGTCGCTCGGCACGAGGATCGGAGGTCGGACGCAGTGTCCACCACGCGTGACCTGATCATCGTCGGGTCAGGGCCCGCCGGATACACGGCGGCCATCTACGCGGCTCGTGCAAACGTGCGCCCGCTCGTCTTCGAGGGGTCCGTCACCGCCGGTGGCGCCTTGATGACCACGACGGACGTCGAGAACTTCCCGGGATTCCCGGACGGCATCATGGGTCCGGCTCTGATGACTGACCTGCGCAAGCAGGCTGAGAAGTTCGGCGCGGAGCTGATCGCGGACGACGTGACGTCGCTCGAGCTCGTCGGCGAGCCCAAGGTGGTGCGCGACTCCGCAGGGAACGCATACCCCGCCACCACGGTCATCTTGGCCATGGGCTCCAGCTACCGCAAGCTCGGGCTGTTCCGCGAGGACGAGCTGTCGGGCCACGGCGTCAGCTGGTGCGCGACGTGTGACGGCTTCTTCTTCCGCGACCAGGAGATCGCGGTCGTCGGAGGCGGTGACTCGGCGGTCGAGGAGGCGACGTTCCTGACGCGGTTCTCGTCCAAGGTCACGATCATCCATCGTCGCGAGCAGCTGCGCGCGAGCGCGATCATGGCGCAGCGGGCGCTGACCAACGACAAGATCGACTTCGCCTGGAACAGCGAGGTGGCCGAGATCCTGGGCGACGGGCACCTCACTGGCGTCGTGCTGCGAGACACCCGGACGGGACAGGCCAGGACACTCGACCTGACGGGCCTCTTCGTCGCGATCGGCCACGACCCCCGCTCGGAGCTCGTGCGGGGTCAGGTCGACCTCGACGACGAGGGGTATGTGCTCGTCGAGGGCCGATCCACGGGGACCAACATTCCCGGCGTGTTCGCGGCCGGCGATCTCGTCGACCACACGTACCGTCAAGCCGTCACCGCCGCCGGGAGCGGGTGCGCCGCCGCTCTCGATGCTGAACGCTTCTTGACGGGAATGTCGGACGGGTGAGCTACCGTCGTCGCACCAGTCCCCCACTGCCTGACCGCCCGTCCAAGACCATCAATCGAAGGAGAACTCCATGAGTGAGCTGCCATCCGTCACCGACGCCGACTTCCGGACCACGGTGCTCGAAGCCGACAAGCCGGTGCTCGTCGACTTCTGGGCCGCCTGGTGCGGGCCGTGCCGTCAGGTGGGTCCCATCCTCGACGAGATCGCTGCCGAGCACGGCGACAAGATGTCGTTCGTCAAGATGAACGTCGACGAGAACCCGGTCACCCCCGCGGGATACCGCGTGACCGGCATCCCAGCGCTCAACGTCTACAAGGGCGGCGAGCTCGTGAAGTCGATCATCGGCGCTCAGCCCAAGGCGTCGTTGCTCAACCAGCTGTCGGAGTTCCTCGGCTGATGCCGGGGCGCGGCGCCGACCGGCCCCGCGCCTGGCTCGGGTTGTCGTGACCCGGGTCGGAGCGCGCTCGGCCGGATGGCGCCGAGCCATCGCTCGACGGCCAGCTCGACGTCGTCGCGCCAGGTGAGCACGCCATGCAGGTCGAGCCGCAGTCGCGGATACCGTGGATGCGCCTGGATCGTCTTGAAGCCGACCGCTGTCAGGAACGCAGCTGGCACGACACAGCTGTTCTCGTGACCCTGGGCATCGCCGAAGGCCTCGATGCCGCGCACCCGGCGGCGCCCCATCAGATCCTTGACCACTGACTGGATCAGCAGCCGGCCGAGTCCGCCACCAAGGTATGCGGGCAGGATGCGGGCCGTCATCAGGAGCACCGCGTCAGGGCTGACGGACGTGCCGACGAAGGAGTGAGCGCCTTCGACGTACTGGGAAGGGGCATACGTCGCGAACCCCGCAACGTCGTCGTCGACGTACAGGACTCGACCGCAGCTCCCCCAGTCCAGCAGCACCGACGAGACCCACTCGCCCTTGGTGGCGGGTCCACTTGCCTTGCTGGCCAGCTCCCACAGAGTGCAGGTGCGGCACGGCGACGGCAGGTCCTCGACGTTGTCCCGGGTGAGGGGCACGATCTTGCGGCCCATGGACCCATGCTAGACGTGCCCGCATCGGCGGGCTTCGGTCAGTGCCGGAAGGTGTACCAGGTCGAGCTGTAGGTGAGGGCATGGGTGGGCGTCTCCGGTGTCCGGTAGCGCCAGTACCAGCGGCCCGACGGAGGTGCCCCGACGGTAAGGAAGATTCGTCCGTACGCCGTGGTCCTGCGCAGCCGGTCCCGGTACCAGTCGCACGTCAGGCAGTTCTTCTTCATCAGCGCGATGTAGCCATGCGGGTAGTTCTGCACCTGGGCGCGGAAGGACAGCGTCCCATTGGGCAGCCTCACGATCTTGGCGTACACGAACTGCCGGTGCGGCTTCGCGACGGCTTGCGCCGGCGAGAGCGAGACGAGGCCTGGCAGGGCTAGCGCTGCTGTCAAGACCAAGGCGACGAGTCGGGCGGATCGCATGAGCTGTCCTCGATGAGCGGCGCGGTGGCGGTTACAGACGCCATGCAGCCTAGCCGCAGCGCAGGTCACCCGGCCACGTTCTCATCGAGACGACCACCAGCGTGAGAAAGTTCTCAAACTCGAGTTCGAAAAAGATCAGGTTCGCGGAGCGAGCTCGGCCTTCAGCAGCTCCAGAAGACGGTCCAGGTCCGCCGCGTCGGCGAACTCCACGACGATCCGCCCCTTGTGCTTACCCATGACGACAGAGCAGCGGGTCTCGAGCCGCTCCGACAGCCGGTCCGCGACCGCGTCCAGCTCCGGCCGTGCCCGGGCGACACGCGGCGAGCGGCGCGGGCTCGCTCGCGTCCCGAGAGTGACCATCTCCTCCAGGGTCCGAACCGACATACCCTCTGCCACCGCCCGCCGGGCCAGGCTCTCCTGGTCCGCCTCCGCGTCCAGCGCGAGCAGCGCACGGGCGTGCCCGGCCGACAACACCCCGGCCGCTACCCGGCGCTGCACGGGCGGGGACAGCCGCAAGAGCCGGATGGTGTTGGTGATGTGCGGCCTCGATCGCCCGATCCGGGCAGCCAGCTCGTCATGCGTGCACCCGAAGTCGTCGAGCAGCTGCTGGTAGGCGGCAGCTTCCTCGAGCGGGTTCAGCTCGGCTCGGTGCAGGTTCTCCAGCAGCGCGCTGCGCAACATCGCGTCGTCGGAGGTCTCCTTGACGATTGCCGCGATGGAGGACAGGCCGGCAGCCTGGACTGCGCGCCATCGCCGCTCCCCCATGATCAGCTCGTAGGAGCCGTCGGCGACCGAACGTACGACGACCGGCTGCAGCAGCCCGACAGCCTCGATCGACGCGACGAGCTCCGCCATGGCGTGCTCGTCGAACACCGCCCTCGGCTGGCGAGCGTTGGGACGGATCGAGCTCACCGGCAGCTCGGTGAAGAACGCTCCTGGGACCGGTGGCAGGCCCGAGGGCGCATTCCGGTGCCCGGACGCCGAGACGGCCGACGGGGCGAGCCCCGACTCGTCGTCAGGACGCCCGGGGATAAGGGCTCCGATCCCGCGGCCGAGACCGCGATGCGTGCTGCTCACGCGACGTCCTCTCTGCGGGGGGTGGTTAGGTCAGCGGCCACTTCGAGATAGGCGAGCGCCCCAGCCGAGCCGGGGTCATAGGTGAGCACGCTCTGCCCGAAGCTGGGCGCCTCCGCGATCCGGACCGAGCGCGGGACGGCGGTGCGAAGTACCTGCTCTCCGAAGTGGCGCCGCACTTCCGCCGCGACGTCGGCGGCGAGGCGGGTCCGAGCGTCGAACATCGTCAGCACGATCGCCGCCACGGAGAGGTTCGGGTTGAGGTGCAGCCGCACCTGCTCGATGGTGCGCATGAGCGCGGTCAGCCCCTCCAGCGCGTAGAACTCGCACTGGATGGGAATCACCATCTCCGCTGCCGCGGTGAGCGCGTTGACCGTCAGCAACCCCAGGGACGGCGGGCAGTCGATGAACACGTAGTCGATCCGGCGGCCGGCCGACTCCTCGTCGTGGAGGTACCGCGACAGAGCGCCTCGCAGCCGGGTCTCTCGCGACACGAGCGGCACCAGCTCGATCTCGGCGCCGGCGAGGTCGAGGGTGGCCGGCCCGGCGTACAGCCCGGGGACATGCTTGGACTCGACCACAACGTCGGACAGCGGCATGGAGTCGATCAGAACGTCGTAGATGCTCGGCGTTCCCTCGGTGTGCTGCACGGACAGGGCCGTCGACGCATTTCCCTGCGGGTCGAGGTCCAGCAACAGGACTCGCAGGCCGCGGGTTGCGAGGGCCGCGGCCAGGTTGACCGCCGTCGTCGTCTTGCCGACGCCGCCCTTCTGGTTCGCGATCACCAGGACCCGGGTGCTGCCAGGTCGAGGGACGGGTCCGGGCCGCCGCCTGCCGGCGATGGCTGCCAGACCCTCGCTGCCGGCTGTTTGCTCGTTCGCGTCGCCCCCGCGGGGCGGGAGCGGGTCGCTCCGCCGGGTCGTTTCACGTGAAACACTGCCGGGCCAGCCGAGCGGAGTGGTGCGCGGGCTGACCTGGCTCGGCATGCCGAGACTCGGCATCACAGAGTACGACGACACGCGCTGCCCCTCGCTGCTCACGGCTGGTCTGTCGAGCCCGACTGTAACCGAACCACGGTCGTCGGCGGCTGAACGAACCTCGCGCCGTATGTCTCGATCGAGACTGCCGCGACGCCGAGGCCCGCCAGAGCTTCCCGGGTGGAGGCGACCTCGTGGTGCGCCTGTGCCCCTCTCATCGCGACCAGCTCCCCGCCGGGCACGAGCAGGGGTAGGCACCAGCGGGCAAGGGTGTCCAGAGGTGCGACCGCCCGGGCGGTGACCGCCTCGAAACGCTGCACGTCGATCTGCTGCTCCGCTCTGCCGCGGACGACGACAACGTTGTCCAGCATCAGCGCCGCCACGGTCTCCTGGAGGAAGGTGACGCGCCGCAGGAGCGGCTCGAGGAGCGTGACCGACAGATCCGGGCGGCCCAGCGCCACCACGATGCCGGGCAGGCCGGCACCGGAGCCTACGTCGCACAGCCGGCTGCCGGCGGGAAAGAGCCCGGAGATGGCCGCGCAGTTGAGGATGTGCCGCTGCCAGATCCGCGGACCCTCTCGAGGCCCGATCAGACCACGCTGGACGCCCGGACCACGGAGCAGCCCGGCGTACTGGCGTGCTTGGGGCGCTCGCTCGGAAAACAGGTCAGCGAGCAGGCTAGGCGGTGGCACACCGGTTTCACGTGGAACCATCGCGCCAGAGTCGTCAGACCGGCAGGACGACGACGCAGCGGGTGGGCTCGACGCCCTGTGACTCGCTGCGCAGGCCAGCCGCTGCCACTGCGTCGTGCACGACTTTGCGCTCGAACGGTGTCATGGGCAGGAGCTTGGCCGGCTCGCCGGAGTCGCGCACCTCGTCGATGGCTTCCTGCGCCAGCTCGGCGACGCGCGAGCGAGCCCGCTCCCGGAAGCCTCCGACGTCCAACATCAGCCGAGACCGCTCGCCGGTCTCGCGGTACACGGCCAACCTCGTCAGCTCCTGCAGCGCCTCCAGAACGTGCCCGTCGTCCCCGACGAGGACGTCGAGGTTCTTGCCCACCACCGACACGGCGGCGCGGTCTCCGTCGACGTCCATGTCGAGGTCGCCGTCGAGGTCAGCGATGTCGAGCAGCTCCTCGAGGTAGTCGGCGGCGATGTCGCCCTCCGCCTCGAGCTGCTTGATGCGGTCGGGCGCCGGATCAGCGTTGCCACTGTCGGGCGGGATCTCCCCGGTGTCCAGGGTGTCGGTCATGTGTCTTCTCCGGTGATCGGGGGGAGCAACGAGCGGGCAGTGCCGCGGCTAGGTCGCCGCCGGCTTCTCCGGCGGGGTCTCATCTCGGCGCACCGTAGGGCGCGTGCCGGGCTTGGCCTGTGGCGGCTTGAGGGGAGGCTTGGACTTCGTCGACCTCGTCGGCTTCGGTGGCTTGGTCTGCGGCGCCTTGGCCGGCGGTGCCGCTTGACCACCGACGGTCGGCCTCTTGCGCTGTTGCCGGGTCTTCTTCTTCGGCTGGATCCGTTCGGACGCCTTCGTGACCGGCGTCGGCGCGGCGTCGGTGGCTGCCGAGCTGCCGTTCAGAGCGGGCTGGGAGCCGGCCTTGGCCTTGTCCCGGTCCTGCTTCGCAGCGAACGCGGGCGTGCCGGGTGTGGGGTTGTTCCGGATCACGTAGAACTGCTGCCCCATCGTCCAGAGGTTCGACGTCGTCCAATAGAGCAGGACGCCGATCGGGAACGCGATTCCGCCGACGGCGAACACCACAGGAAGCACGTAGAGCAGCAGCTTCTGCTGCTGGGCATACTGGCCGGTCAGCGCCGACTCCGGCATGTTCTTGCGCATCAGCTGCCGCTGGGTCGTGAAGGTCGTGGCGGTCATCAGCACGACCAGACAGCCGGTGAGGATCTTCGGTGCCAGCGTCGCGGAGGACGTGAAGGACTCGGAGATCTTCGCGATGCCGAACAGCGTGCTGTCCTTGAGGCTGGCGACCTGCTCGTGGCTCAGGAAGCCCACCGGCTTGTCGTGAGCCGCCTCGTTGAGCGTGCGGAACAGCGCGAGGAAGATCGGCATCTGCAGCAGCAGCGGGAGACAGGACGCGAGCGGGTTGGTGCCAGTCTCCTTGTAGAGCTTCATCGTCTCCTGGGTCAGCCGCTCCCGGTCGTGCCCGTACTTCTTCTGCAGCTCCTTCACCTTGGGTTGCAGCATCTGCATGTTGCGGCTGTTCTTGATCTGCTTGACGAAGAGCGGAATCAGGCAGATCCGGATGACGAGCGTCAGGCCGATGATGGACAGTGCCCACGACAACCCCTCCGGCAGCGACAGCACGCTGCGGAAGAGGTCGTGGAAGACGATCAGCACGCCCGACGTCACGTAGTACAGCGGCGTCATGATCGCGTGACCGATCGTCAAGAAGAAGTCGATCACTCCAGCTCCTCGCTGACGTCTGCGGACACCGAGGTCCGCCACGAAAACAGAATCGGCACGGGGTCGTAGCCACCCGCAGCCCAGGGATGGCAGCGCCCGACGCGTCGCGTCGCCAGCCAGCTACCTCGCACCGCCCCGAACCGCGTCACTGCATCAAGAGCGTACGCCGAGCAGGAGGGATGATACCGACAGACCTCCCCGTACAGCGGGCTGATCAGCAGACGGTATGCCCTCAGGAACCAGATGAGCGGGTACTTCACCGTGGCGACCGGCGCTCGGCCAGCGCCTGCAGAGCCCCGTCGAGGTCTCGAGCCAGCTCCGGAGCGGCCTGCGTCGCGGCGTCCGCACGGGCGCGCACGACGACAGAGGTGGCAGCGCCGAGAGCTGGCAGCCGCTCGACGACCAGATGACGAAGCTGCCTCTTCAGGCGGTTGCGGGTGACGGCGTTGCCCACGGCGGCGCTGACCACGAATCCGACGCGCACCGGATCGGCATCATCGCGCTCCAGCGCGTGCAGCACCACCGAGCGGGACCCCGCGCGCACCCCTCGCCGGACCACCGTGTCGAACTCCGTCGACCGGCACAGCCGATTCGCTCGCGGCAGCACCGCCGGGTCAGGCTGCGAGCCGTGCGCGGCCCTTGCGCCGGCGGTTGCCCACGATGGCGCGCCCGGCCCGCGTCCGCATCCGCAGCCGAAAACCGTGGGTCTTGTGTCGACGCCGGTTGTTCGGCTGGAACGTGCGTTTGGTCACGGCTCGAGACTCCAGTTCTTGCTGGCACGGCAGGCGACACGCTCGTCGCTCTCCCCGCAGGTACCGGCCTGACAGGTCGGAAGGCATGCTGCGGTGTCGACGCTCGGGCCGACGACCCCAACGGTACGTGCTGCGTCGAATCGCGGTCAAACCTGTCGCCAGCCTGACTGCATGCGTCCAACCTCTAAGCGTCGATCCCGATGGAGGTCGTCCGAGGGCGACACGCCGAAGGGTGACGAGGAGTTCAGGCCGATTTACGCTGCGGCTGTGGACGACCGCTTGAAATGCAGCCCGGACTGTTGTTAGCGTCCCGCGGAACGACGGATATTCCGCCGCCTCGCGGTCCGTCCGAAACGCAGTCGGTCCACGCGGGTTATGCACACCCTGTGAACAAGTATGTGGACACCCTTCGAGGGTGCTGACTGACCAGAGAGGCGGGGGCGTGTCGGGAACCGAGGGCGGCGCTCTCGTCCAGGCCTGGAACACTTTGGTCGGAGACCTCCCGGTCAGTCAGCGCGCCTGGCTGTCCGCCGCTCGGCCTGTCACGTTGCACGAGAACACGGCGATCGTTGCCGTACCCGACGACTTCACCCGCAACCAGCTCGAGACCCGGCTGCGTCCGACGCTCGAGGAGGGCCTCAGCTCCGCCCTTCGTCAGCAGGTACGCCTCGCCGTGACCATCGACGCGGGGCTCGCCGACGCGGAGGACGTGCGTCTCGACGGTGCGGCGCCGGCGGACGGCGGCCAGGCCGGCTCGACCCCGTCACTGGAGGCCGCCCCTGCGCCGGCAATGGAGGCGTTCGGCCGCTACGGCAGCGACGAGGCGCTCACCGTCCGGCAGGCGCGGCTGAACCCCAAGTACGTCTTCGAGACCTTCGTGATCGGGTCGTCCAACCGCTTCGCCCACGCCGCTGCGGTGGCGGTGGCGGAGGCGCCCGGCAGGGCCTACAGCCCGCTCCTGATCTACGGCGACTCCGGGCTGGGCAAGACCCACCTCCTGCACGCCATCGGGCACTACGTGCGGAGCCTGTTCAACGGAGCCCGCGTCCGGTACGTGAGCAGCGAGGAGTTCACGAACGACTTCATCAACGCGATCCGCGACGACCGGGCAGCCAACTTCCAGCACCGCTACCGCGACGTCGACGTGCTGCTGATCGACGACATCCAGTTCCTCGAAGGGAAGATCCAGACCCAGGAGGAGTTCTTCCACACCTT
>JBBSIF010000106.1:0-9419 GCA_038232255.1 Propionibacteriales bacterium | reverse complement strand
GTCTTCCACGCACTGGCGGTCATGCCGGCGGCTCGCCGCTCCGGTACGACGACGCCGTCGGCGCGAAACGCCGCTGCCGACCGGACCACGGCGCCTAGGTTCCTGGGGTCGGTCACCGAGTCGAGGGCCACCAGGAGAGCCGGCCGGCCGGAGTCCGCGGCGCGCGCCGCGAGCTCGTCGGCGTCGGCGTACTCGTAGGGCGGCACCTTCATCGCGAGCCCCTGGTGGACCGCGCCGTCCGTCATGGAGTCGAGAGCGTGCCTGGACACCTCGAGGATCGACACGTTCCGGTTGGCTGCGAGCTTGAACGCCTCGCGCACCCGGTCGTCGCGCACCGTCTGCTCGGCGATGTAGACGGCGGTGACCGGCACGTGCGCGGCCAGCGCCTCCACCACGGCGTTTCGCCCGACGACCCAGTCGGTGGCCGCTGGCCGCTTGGCTCTCGGCTTCGCCGCCCGGTCCCTGCCCGTCGTAGTCGAGCGAGTCTTGCCGAACGCCTTGTGGGCCGGGCGTTCCGACGCCTTCGGCGTTGGCCCCTTGCCTTCGAGACCTCTCTTGCGGCGACCACCGGAGCCTGCCGTGGGGTTCCCACCGGCACGCTTGCGCACCGCTCCGGTGCGCTTGCTGTTGCCCGCCATCTGCGTCAGCCCTCCGAGCCTGCGGACTGGCCGCCTGCGGTCTGCCTGCCTGCGGTCTGGCCGCCCGTGGTCTGGGCAACGGTCCAGCGCGGCCCCGAGGGAGTGTCCTCGAGCTCGATGCCCGCCGCCCGCAGCTGGTCGCGGACCCGGTCGGCGACGGTGAAGTCCCTGTGCTGCCTGGCGTCCTCCCGCTGCTGGACGAGGGTCCTGACGAGGGTGTCCAGGCTGCCGCGCAGCGACGCCTCGTCGTCGTGAGCCGCCCAGTGGGAGCTCAGCGGATCGAGGCCGAGCAAGTCGAGCATCCGCCGTACGGCGCCGAGGTTGCCGCGCAAGGCGGCGGAGTCACCGTCCGCGAGCAGCTTGTTGCCCTCCCGTACGACGCCCTGCAGCGCCGCCAGCGCAGCCGGGACGGACAGGTCGTCGTTCATCGCCTCGGTGAACTCCGAGCAGAGCACCGCGCCGGCCGGGTCGACGCCGCCGGTCATCTCCGTGGCCCGCAGGACGAAGCCCTCGATGCGCTGGTAGGTGGTCGCCGCCTCCGCGAGCGACTCGAAGCTGAACTCGATGACCGACCGGTAGTGCGGCGCCACCAGGTAGTAACGCAGCTCGATCGGCCTCACCCGCTTGACGACCTCACTCACCAGCAGGGTGTTGCCCACCGACTTGCTCATCTTCTCGCCGGCGAGGTTGACCATCGCGTTGTGCATCCAGGTGCGCGCGAACGGACGCCCGGCAGCCCGGGACTGCGCCAGCTCGTTCTCGTGGTGCGGGAAACGTAGGTCGAGTCCGCCTCCGTGGATGTCGAACTCGTCGCCCAGGTACTTGCCCGCCATGGCGGAGCACTCGAGGTGCCAACCAGGTCTGCCGAGGCCCCACGGTGCGGGCCACGCGGCGGTGGCCGGCTCCTCCTCCTTCTTGAACCCCTTCCACAGCGCGAAGTCATGCGGGTCGCGCTTGCCCCGCGGGTCGGCGTCGGCGGCTGCCTCCATGTCGTCGACGCGCTGGTGCGACAGCTCGCCGTACGCCGGCCAGGACCGGACGTCGAAGTACACGTCCCCGGAGCCGTCGGCGGCCGCATAGGCATGGCCCTTGGTGAGGAGCTGGCCGATCAGCTCGAGCATCTCCGGGATGTGCCCGGTCGCCCGAGGCTCGTACGTCGGAGGCAGGCACCCGAGCACGGCGTACGCCTCGTGCAGCGCCAGCTCGTTGGCGTAGGCGATGGACCACCAGGGGCGGTGCTCCTCGGCTTCCTTCGCGAGGATCCTGTCGTCGATGTCGGTGAGATTGGCGATCAGCGTGACGTCGTAGCCGAGGTGCTCGAACCAGCGTCGTGCCACGTCGAACGTCAGCTCCTTGCGGATGTGCCCGACGTGCGGCGGTCCCTGCACCGTGAGACCGCAGTGGTAGATCCCGACATGGCCCGCCGTCACCGGGACGAAGTCGTGGACCGCACGGGTCGCGGTGTCGTAGAGGCGCAGCGTCACCGGCTCAGGGTACCGAGCCGCTGCCGCCGCCCGCGATTCGTCTGCGGTCACGCCGTACCTGCGCAAGCGTGGCAGAGGAACCACAGGAAGGGCGCAGACCCGCAGAACCTGCGCGTCAGGAGACGGTGACCCCGATGCTGTCCCATCCGCTGGCACCGTTGGGCACCACGTCGGCTACCCGTTCGGTCTGGGTGGCGCCGGTGCCGTCGGTGGCCCGGACCCGGAGCGTGTGCGAGCCCCGCGTTGCCTGCCACGGCAGCGCCCACTGGCGCCAGGAGTCGATCGTCGGGTCGGCCGCCAGCCGGCAGCGCTGCCAGGGCCCGTCGTCGACCTGGACCTCGACCTTGGTGATGCCGCGATGCTGTGCCCAGGCGACGCCGGCGACCATCACGGTGCCCGACCGGACGCCGTCGCCGTTGCGTGGCACGTCGATGCGTGACTGCGTCTTCACGGGGCCCTTCTCGGACCAGCCTCGGTCGGTCCAGAAGGCAGAGAAGTCGCTGAACCGGGTGACCTCGAGATCCACCACCCATTTCGTGGCCGAGACGTAGCCGTAGAGCCCGGGGACGACCATTCGCACCGGGAACCCGTGCTCGGGGACGAGCGGCTGGCCGTTCATCGCCACGGCGAACATCGCGTTGCGCCCGTCAGTCAGGGCGCCGAGCGGCGTACCCGCCGTCCAGCCGTCGACCGAGCGCGACAGCACAGCGTCGGCGTCAGCGTGCGGGCCGGCTTCGGCGAGGATCGGCGCGATGGGCACACCGGTCCAGTAGGCGTTCCCGATCAGGCCGCCGCCGACCGGGTTGGAGACGCAGCACAACGTCAGCCATGCCTCGCTCAGCCCGCGAGCGAGGAGGTCGTCGTAGCTCAGCGTGATCTCCTTGTCCACAGCGCCGTGGATCCTCACCTGCCAGTCCGCGGGCGTGACGAGCGGCACCGACAGGCTGGTGTCGATGCGGTAGAAGTCGGCAGACGGCGTCACCCACGGCGTCACTCCGTGGACGCCGGTGGACACGCCCGCCGGCGCCGGCACGGTCCGGAACCGACTGGTCAGGGCCCGTCGCGCCGCCTCGACCTTCTGCCGCCCCTGTGCCAGCACCCGACCCGTGGCGCCGACCGCCACGGCGCTCGCGGCGACCACGACGACCAACCCCAGGAACGAACGCCGGGACTGCGCCTGACGTGCCGCGGGTACGCGGTCGTCCGACGCCTGCTCGGCGGTCGTGGCGGCGCGCTTGGTCAACCACGAGAGCAGCAGCATCGCCGTTGCAACGCCGACAAACGCCGGGATATAGCGCGTGTCACCGGTTGGCAGCCGGCTGCGGACGGCGAGCAGCAGCACGACACCCATCACCGCGAAGACGACCTCGGCCGCGAGCCTCGAGCGCCGAGCCAGCACTCCCGCCAGGGCGCTGAGAACCCCCAACCCCAATAGGGTCGTCGCGATCACGAGCGGCTTGTCGTTGCGCCCGACCCGGGAGATCACGAACTCGATGACCGATCCGGGGGTAAGCCGGATGATGCTCTCGGCGACGGCCTCCACAGGCGACACGCGCAGATGCAGGAAGCCGCTCAGCAGCTCGGAGATCGCCAGGCCGCCGCCGCTCGCAACGAGCCCGGCGAGCGCGGCCCGACCGGTGTCGCCGCGCTTTCGACTCATCCTTCGATAGTGCCTCGTCCGCGGCCGCATCCACAGTGGTGGTTCACCCGGCTGCCAAATCGTCATACATTCGTCAGATCTGCCCGGCTGGCATGATGCGACAGTGACGAACGACCCTGCTCCCCGTACGCGGTCGCCACGCGTTGGAGTCGGCGTCGACGTTCATCCGTTCGAGGACGGGCGGGCTCTGTGGGTGGCCGGTCTGCACTGGCCGGACGCGGGCCCGGGGCTCAGCGGACACTCGGACGGGGACGTGGTGGCGCACGCCTGCTGCGACGCCCTGCTCTCCGCGGCGGGTCTCGGTGACCTCGGCAGCTGCTTCGGTACGTCGGACCCGGCGTGGGCCGGAGCGGCCGGTGTCGACCTGCTGACGGAGGTGACGCGCCGAGTAGTGACCAACGGTGCGGTGGTCGGCAATGTCGCCGTCCAGCTCGTCGGCGACCGGCCTCGCCTCGGGCCGCGGCGCGGGGAGGCCGAGCAGGTGCTCAGCGCCGCCTGCGGAGCGCCCGTGAGCCTGACCGCGACCACCAGCGACGGCCTGGGACTGACCGGTCGCGGGGAGGGACTCGCCGCCGTCGCGACCGCGCTGGTGTTCGTCTGACGCGCGTGTTCGTCTGAGGTGGTCGTCATGACGCTGGGGTTGAGGCGTCCGCAGGAGGTCGCGGGCTCGGGACTGGCGGCTCAGGGCTGGCGGCTCAGGACTGGCGGCTCAGCAGCGCCTCCGCCAGCTCCAGATCGAGCGGATGGGTGATCTTGAAGGCCCGAGGATCTCCCTCGACCAGCGTCACCGCCTCACCCGTCGCCTCCACGAGCGTCGCGTCGTCGGTCGCCGTGTCGGTTGCCGCCAGCGCATGCCCCCGCCGTAGCGCCTCGGCGCTGAAGCCCTGAGGAGTCTGGACGAGCCACACCCGCGACCTGTCCAGCGGGCTGTTGCCGCCGTCCGCGCTCCCCTGGCGCAGCGAGTCGTGAGGGGCGATCGCCGGAACCACGCAGCAGGCCCCGTCGTGCAGGGCGCTGAGCACCCGACGTACGACCTCAGGCGGAACGAGAGCCCGAGCAGCGTCGTGCACGAGCACCCACCGCACGTCGTCGCTGAGCCGGTCCAGCGCGTTCGCCACCGACTGCTGCCGGCTGGCGCCGCCTGGCGTGACCACGACCGACGCGGAGCTGCGGGGTACGGCGGCTGAGTGCAAGCGGTCCGGGGGTACGGCGATGACAATCTGGTCGACGAAGGGGGTGAGGACGTCCACGCTGCGCTGGACGAGCGTCCGCCCGTTGACCATGCGAAACGCCTTGGGAACCGGCCGGGCGCCTGCGAGGTCGCCCAGGCGGGTGCCTTGCCCGGCGGCCACGATGATGGCAGCGACGGCACCGTTCACCGTCGCACTCTCTCACGAGCCGTGGGCGTCGAGCAGCGAGCTGGTCGGCCCGTTCCGAGACGGAGGGGCCGGTCGGATCAGGAAGCCAGGACCTCTTCGAGCATCGTGTAGGCCTTGTCCTCGTTGGTGTGCTCGGCGAGGGCGAGCTCGGACACCAGCACCTGACGGGCCTGGCCGAGCATCCGCTTCTCTCCCGCGGAGAGGCCACGCTCGCGATCGCGGCGCCACAGGTCCCGCACGACCTCGGCGACCTTCATCACGTCCCCGGAGTGCAGCTTCTCCATGTTGGCCTTGAACCGCCGGGACCAGTTCGTGGGCTCCTCGACGTGCTCGGCCCGCAGGACGTCGAAGACGCGCTCCAGGCCCTCCTGGTCGACGACGTCCCGCACGCCTACGAGGTCCAGGTTGCACGCTGGAACGCGGATCTCCAGGTCGTTCTGAGCCACTATCCGCAGGACCAGATAAAGCCGGTCCTCGCCCTTGATGGTGCGGGTCTCGATGTCCTCGATGACGGCTGCCCCATGATTGGGATAGACGACTGTCTCGCCGACCTTGAAAGTCATGTGCGGTTTGCCCCTCTCGACGGCCTCGAGCATACCATGCAGGTGACTCGCGGAGAAGAGCGTTTGCCCAGGTCAGGACGCTCTTTTGGGGTTGACAAATATCTCAACTCATGCCTTACGCCCGCCACCTCGGGCACGTTCGCGGGCTCTTCGATAGGGTGGCCCCGGCTCCGGCGACGAGCCGTCCAACGGCCGCCGGAGCACGTCAGAAGGAGGAGACGACGGACGTGACAGTCCACCGCTCGCCGGCTCGGTCGGCCCAGCCGCTCCGGGACTCTGCACGCTCCGGCGTACGGCGTCGCTGGGTCGCCGCCGCTGTGCTGGTCCCGCTGCTCGCTGGTTGCGCCACCAGCTTCGGGGCGCAGACGAGCCAGATGTACCAGCCCGGGCCGGGGATCACCGTGCACAGCTCGGAGGTCTGGGTCCTGGACGCCTTCATCGTCACCGACGGGCGGGGGAACGGCACACTCGTCGGTGGGCTGCTCAACCAGGCGACGCGGACCGACTCCCTGCAGAGCGTCCGGGTCGTCGCCCCCGGCGGCAAGCCACTCAGCACCACGATCGTTCCAGGGACGGTCGCCGTGGCAGACCAACGCCTCGTCCAGCTGGGTGACACCGGGGCGGTTCGGGTGGGCGGCGACGTCCAGGCTGGGCTGAACTACGACCTCACGCTCACCTTCCGCAACGCGGCTCCGGCCACGCTGACCATTCCGGCGCTGAGCCGCACGGCGGACTACGACACGGTGCCGGTGGGACCGCTGCCGAGTCCGACGACGCCCAGCCACGCCAACCCCTGAGGCCACCGAGGTCCAGCTCTCCTCGGGGGACGCCTCTGGCGTCCCCGCAGGCGAAGCTCCCCTCAGGCGGCTCCCGCGGGCACGTCGTACTTGTAGCCCAGCCCCCTGACCGTCACCAGGTAGCGCGGTGACGCGGGGTCCGGCTCGATCTTGGCGCGCAGCCGCTTCACATGGACGTCCAGCGTCTTGGTGTCGCCGACGTAGTCCGAGCCCCAGACCCGGTCGATCAGCTGCATCCGGGTGAGCACCCGGCCCGCGTTGCGCAGGAACATCTCGAGCAGCTCGAACTCCTTCAACGGCATCCGGACCTCTCGGCCGTGGACCGTGACGAGGTGCCGCTCGACGTCCATCCGCACCTGACCGAACTCCAGCGTCGCGGGGAGCAGATCCTGCTCGGCGCCGCGTCTGAGCACAGCCCGGATCCGTGCAACGAGCTCGCGGGGGCTGTAGGGCTTCGTGACGTAGTCGTCAGCGCCGAGCTCGAGACCGACCACCTTGTCGACCTCGTCGTCCTTGGCGCTGACCATGATGACCGGTACGGCGGACACCTGGCGGATCCGTCGGCACACCTCGGTCCCGGGCAGCCCGGGAAGCATCAGGTCGAGCAGCACGATGTCGGCGCCGGTGCGGTCGAACTCGGCGAGGGCGTCCGGACCCGTCGCGGCGAGCGACACCTCGAAGCCCTCCTTGCGGAGCATGTACGCCAAAGCGTCGCTGTAGCTCTCCTCGTCCTCGACGACCAGCACCCGGGTCACCGGGGCTCCCGGCCGTGCGTGGCCAGCGATGAGGTCGATGGTGTCGATGCGGCCCCCGGGCCTTGGGCGGCGGGTGCCGGCAGAGGCGCCGCCGTTGCAGGCGCTGACGACGCGGCGGGCGATGCCCCGGTCGGATGCGCTGCGGTCTCGGCGTCGGAACCGCCCCGGAGCACCGGCTCGCCGTCCTCGTCGAGCTGGGCGGGCAACGACATCGTGAACGTGGAGCCCTCACCTTCGACGCTCCAGACGCGCACGTCGCCGCCGTGCGTGGCGACGACGTGCTTGACGATCGAGAGCCCCAGACCGGTGCCTCCGGTGGCCCGGGCCCGCGCCGGGTCGACCCGGTAGAACCGTTCGAAGATGCGGTCCGTCTCCGCCGCCGGGATACCCACGCCCTGGTCGGTGACGGAGATGTCGACCATCGAGTCGACGAGCCGGGCGGAGATCGCCACCTGAGTGCGTGGCGGGCTGTACACAACCGCGTTCTCCACGAGGTTGCCGAGCGCTGCCAGCAGCTGGTCGCCGTCGCCGACCACCATGCCGCCGCGGTGTCCTGCGAAGGAGAGCTCCACCTGAGCGCCGTCCGCGTCGACCCGCACGCGGTCGATGGCTCGGTCCACGATCTCGTCCACTGACACGGGGCCGGCATCCTCCAGCGGGTCATCTGCCTGGAGCCGAGAGAGCTCGATGATCTGCTGCACGAGCCGCGTGAGCCGCTCGCTCTCCATCTGCATCCGCGCGGCGAACCGCACAACGGCTTCCGGGTCGTCAGCGGCCTGGGCGACCGCCTCGGCGAGCAGGTTCAGGGCGCCCACCGGCGTCTTGAGCTCGTGGCTGACGTTGGCGACGAAGTCACGTCGTACGGCGTCGACGCGCCGCTCCTGGGTGCGGTCCTCGACGAGGACCAGCACCAGGCGGCTTCCGAGCGGCGCCACCCGGGCTGCCACGTTGCGGGCAGGCCCGGTGCGGCTGCGTCGAAGCACCAGCTCGCCCTCGCGGATCTGTCCGTCCCGTCGTACCAGGTGCACCATCTCGAGGAGGTCTGCGACGGCCAGCCGTGAGCCGCGCACCACGCCGAGCATGTGTGCGGGCGCACTGGCCTTGAGCACCTCGTCGTCCGGACCGACGACCAACGCGGAGGACCGGAGCACCGACAGCACGGCGGCAACCCCCGGCGGCACCAGCGGCTCCTGGACCGCAGACACGCGGCGTCCCTGGTCGCGCTCGCTGAGGCGCCAGGCGAGGACCGTCAAGGCACCGAGGACGGCACCGATCGCGCCGCCGACCAGCAGCGCTGCAGACGTGTCCATGGAGTCGATCGTACGAGCCGCACCGCACAGGTTCCTCGAAGCGAGCGTCCACCGCGGCCCGGTTTCGGGCACTGTTCACTGTGCGTTCACATCTCGATGGCTGCGCGTAACCCCGAGCATCTACGGTGTTTGCATGCGCGACCAGTACCAGCAGCAGCTGCAAGCAATCTTCAGCAGCCTCGTCGGGATGACCGGCGAGGTCCGCAGTGCGCTCGCCGAGGCGACGCGCTCGCTGCTCGAGGCCGACGCGACCCGCGCCGAGAAGGTCATCGACGGAGACCTGGCGATCGACACCGCTCGGGAGCGGATCGAGGACGACAGCTTCGACATCCTGGCTCGCCAGTCCCCGGTCGCCGGCGACCTCCGGACGCTCGTGGCGACGCTGCGCATGGTGGCCGATCTCGAGCGGATGGGCGATCTCGCCGTGCACGTCGCGAAGGTGGCGCGGCGTCGCTACCCGGCGCAGGCGGTTCCGCAGCTGCTGATCGACACCATCACAGCCATGGCGCAGACCGCTGACCACATGATCGAGCAGACCGCGCAGATCATCGCGAACCGCGACGTGGAAGCAGCGATGGCGCTGGAGGACACCGACGACCAGATGGACACGCTGCGCCGATCGATGTTCGTGGCGCTGCTGAGCGACGAGTGGACCGAGACCGTCGGGCGCGTCGAGGCAGCCATCGACGTCGCGCTGCTCGGCCGCTACTACGAGCGCGTCGGCGACCACGCGGTGTCGATGGCGCGCCGCCTCGTCTTCATCGTCACCGGCGAGCACCCCGTCGCCGTCTGACCATCCGAGACTTCCCGCCCCACCATCCGAGACTTCCCGC
>JBBSIF010000105.1:0-9452 GCA_038232255.1 Propionibacteriales bacterium | reverse complement strand
GGGCAACTACACGTTCGGACTGACCGAGCAGGTCATGTTCCACGAGATCAACCAGGACCGGATCGACCGCTCGCGCGGTATGGACATCACGGTCGTCACCACTGCCACGAACGACGACGAGGGTCGCGCGCTGCTCAAGCACCTCGGCTTCCCCTTCAAGGAGAGCTGATGGCGAAGACATCCCTGGTGGTGAAGGCCGCCCGCAAACCCAAGTTCAAGGTGCGCGGATACACGAGGTGCCAGCGCTGCGGGCGCCCCCGGGCCGTGTACCAGAAGTTCGGGCTGTGCCGCATCTGCCTGCGCGAGATGGCGCACCGCGGCGAGCTGCCCGGTATCACCAAGAGCTCCTGGTAAACCGCATGACCATCCCGAATGCCGAAGGTCACCGTGTAAACGTGAAACCGCGGCTGGAAGAAGGCGTCCCCTCATGACCATGACAGACCCGATCGCAGACATGCTGACGCGGCTGCGCAACGCCAACCAGGCCTACCACGACTCCGTGAGCATGCCCTACAGCAAGCTGAAGGAGGGTCTGGCGGGGATCCTGCAGCAGGAGGGCTACATCGGCTCCTGGCGCGTCGAGGAGCCTGCCGAGGGTGTCGTCGGCAAGACCCTCGTGCTCGACCTCAAGTACGGGCCGAACCGGGAGCGCTCCCTCGCCGGTGTCCGCCGGATCAGCAAGCCCGGCCTTCGCGTGTACGCCAAGTCGACATCGCTTCCCAGGGTGCTCGGCGGTCTCGGTGTCGCGATCATCTCGACGTCGACGGGCCTGCTGACCGACCGTCAAGCCAACAAGAAGGGCGTAGGCGGAGAAGTCCTCGCCTACGTCTGGTAGTCCGAGGCGGAAGGAGAATCCCATGTCGCGAATCGGCAAGCTTCCCATCCCGGTGCCCGCCGGTGTCGACGTCACGATCGACGGCCAGGCAGTCACCGTCAAGGGCCCGAAGGGCACGCTGGCGCACACCGTCAAGGAGCCGATCATGGTCGGGCGGACCGACGACGGCCCCGTCGCCGTCACCCGACCGGACGACGAGCGCGAGAGCCGTTCACTGCACGGCCTGTCGCGGACGTTGATCGCGAACATGGTTACCGGCGTCACGGACGGCTACGAGAAGAAGCTGGAGATCGTCGGGGTCGGCTACCGTGTGGTCCCGAAGGGCCCGACCACGCTCGAGTTCTCGCTCGGCTACAGCCACACGATCACCTTCGACGCCCCCGATGGTGTCACTTTCACCGTCGAGGGGCCGACGCGCTTCTCGATCCAGGGCATCGACAAGCAGGCTGTCGGCGAGGTCGCCGCCAACATCCGCAAGCTGCGCAAGCCCGAGCCCTACAAGGGCAAGGGCATCCGGTACGCCGGTGAGCAGGTACGCCGCAAGGTCGGAAAGGCCGGGAAGTAATGGCTATCGCACTCAGGCCCGCCAAGCACGGCTCGCCCAAGTCCACGGCGCGGGCGCGCCGCCAGGTCCGTGGCCGTAAGAAGGTCCGCGGCTCCGCGCAGCGCCCACGCCTGGTCGTCACCCGCTCGAGCCGGCACGTGTTCGTGCAGGTGGTCGACGACATCCAGGGCAGCACGCTCGCGTCCGCGAGCACGATGGAGCCTGACCTGCGGACCCTCAGCGCCGACAAGACCGCCAAGGCTCGCCAGGTCGGCGCGCTGGTGGCGGCTCGGGCGAAGGACGCCGGTGTGGACGCCGTCGTCTTCGACCGGGCGGGCAACAAGTACCACGGTCGCGTCGCCGCCCTCGCTGACGGCGCGCGCGAGGCCGGGCTCACGTTCTGATGCCCGGCACCATCGACGTACAAGAGAGAAGGTTGTTCGCATGAGCGGACCCCAGCGCCGCACCGGCGGCGGTGCCGGCGGCGACCGTCGAGGCCGTGACGACCGTCGCGGCTCAGCCGGCGAGAAGACCGCCTACATCGAGCGCGTCGTCGCCACCAACCGGGTGGCCAAGGTCGTCAAGGGCGGACGGCGGTTCAGCTTCACCGCCCTCGTCGTCGTCGGCGACGGAGACGGTCACGTGGGCGTCGGGTACGGCAAGGCCAAGGAGTTCCCCGCCGCGATCGCCAAGGGCGTCGAAGAGGCGAAGAAGTCGATGTTCGCCGTTCCCCGCATCCAGGGCACCATCCCCCACCCGGTGCAGGGTGAGCGCGCCGCTGGAGTCGTCATGCTGCGCCCGGCAGCGCCCGGAACCGGCGTGATCGCCGGAGGCCCGGTGCGGGCTGTGCTGGAGTGCGCCGGCATCCACGACGTGCTCAGCAAGTCCCTGGGCTCCTCCAACGCTCTCAACATCGTCGGTGCCACCGTCGCGGCGCTGCAGATGCTCGTGGAGCCCGAGACCGTCGCCGCCCGGCGCGGCCTCACCATCGAGCAGGTGGCCCCCGCTGCGCTGCTGCGGGCGCGAACGGAGGTGGCTGAGTGATGGGCCGGCTCAAGGTCAAGCAGGTCCGGTCCAGCATCGGGCAGTACAAGAACCAGCGCGAGACCCTTCGCTCGCTCGGGCTGAAGCGCATCGGCGACGTTGTCGTCAAGGAGGACCGACCCGAGATCCGCGGCATGGTCGCGACCGTGCCCCACCTGGTCGACGTCGAGGAAGTGGACTGACATGACGCTCAAGCTGCACCATCTGCGTCCCGCGCCGGGCGCCAAGACCGTCAAGACCCGTGTCGGTCGAGGCGAGGCGAGCAAGGGTAAGACTGCCGGCCGCGGCACGAAGGGCACCGGCGCCCGCTACCAGACATCGGCCCGGTTCGAGGGCGGGGCGCTGCCGCTGCACATGCGGCTGCCGAAGCTCAAGGGCTTCCAGAACCCGTTCCGGGTGGAGTACCAGGTGGTCAACCTCGACCGGCTCAGCAGTCTCTTCCCCGAGGGCGGCGAGGTGACGCCGGAGGCCCTGGTGGCCAAGGGCGCGGTGCGCGACAACGCACCAGTCAAGGTGCTCGGGGGCGGCGCGGTGGACGTGGCGCTGCAGGTCAGCGCGCACGCGTTCTCGGCGAGCGCACGGGACAAGATCCACGCAGCCGGTGGGTCGACGACCGAGATCTGACCTGGGCCGCTCCTGCCGCCCCGGTCGGGGAGGGCTGCGACCAGGGTCGGCTACCCTGTCCGGCGTGTCCCGTAGACTGTTATCGTCCGAAGGCGTGCGCCGTCGAGGCGCTGTCGCTGCTCGTGTCGCCGTACCAACGAGAGACCACTCTCCCCACCGGGAGACTGCTGGGAGGACCTGGTGCTAAGCGCCTTCGTCAACGCGTTCCGGACGCCAGACCTGCGGCGCAAACTGCTGTTCGTCCTGCTCATCATCGTGCTGTTCCGGCTCGGGTCGACGATCCCGACTCCTGGCGTCGACTACGTCAAGGTCCACGAGGCGACGAGCAACCTCAGCAAGACCGGCATCTACGGCCTGATCAACCTCTTCTCCGGCGGCGCGCTGTTGAAGCTCACCGTGTTCGCGCTGGGCATCATGCCCTACATCACCGCGAGCATCATCCTGCAGCTGCTCACGGTCGTCATCCCCCGGCTGGAGACCCTGAAGAAGGAGGGCCAGGCCGGCACCGCCAAGATCACCCAGTACACCCGCTACCTGACTCTCGGGCTCGCCATCCTGCAGTCGACGGGCATCGTGGCGCTGGCTCGGTCCGGACAGCTCCTCGGCAGCGCCTCCGGAGGATCACTGCTGGTCAACCAGCACGTCTCCACCATGGTGATCATGGTCATCACGATGACGGCCGGCACGGCGACCATCATGTGGCTGGGCGAGCTCATCACCGAGCGCGGCATCGGCAACGGCATGTCGATCATGATCTTCACCTCGGTGATCTCGGCCTTCCCGAGCGCGCTCTGGGGCATCCACAACGAGCACGGCTGGGACGTGTTCGCGATCGTCATCGGCATCGGGCTCGTGATCATCGCTGCCGTCATCTTCATCGAACAGGCCCAGCGCCGGATCCCCGTCCAGTACGCCCGGCGGATGGTTGGCCGCAAGATGTTCGGGGGTACGTCGACGTACATCCCGCTCAAGGTCAACCAGGCCGGCGTGATCCCCGTGATCTTTGCCAGCAGCCTGCTCTACCTGCCGGCGCTGGCCTCGCAGTTCAACCCGACGTCGTCGTGGTCGATCTGGGTGTCGACCCACCTCGTCAAGGGCGACCATCCCTACTACATGCTCCTCTACTTCCTGCTGATCGTGTTCTTCACCTACTTCTACGTCGCCATCACCTTCAACCCGGAGGAGGTGGCTGACAACATGAAGAAGTACGGCGGATTCGTGCCGGGTATCCGGGCCGGCCGACCGACGCAGGACTACCTCGCCTACGTGCTCTCGCGGATCACGTTCCCCGGGTCGATCTACCTGGGGATCATCGCCCTGGTGCCGCTGATCGCGCTGGTGCTGGTCAACGCGAACCAGAACTTCCCCTTCGGTGGGACGTCGCTGCTGATCATGGTCGGTGTCGGGCTCGACACGGTGAAGCAGATCGAGAGCCAGCTCCAGCAGCGGCACTACGAAGGATTTTTGCGCTGATGCGCGTGGTCCTGGTGGGGGCGCCAGGAGCCGGCAAAGGCACCCAGGCGAAGTTCATCACCAAGCACTACTCCATTCCGCAGATCTCCACTGGCGACATCTTCCGCGCTCACATCGCCGCGGAGACGTCCCTGGGGCTCGCTGCCAAGCACTACATGGACGCCGGCGAGCTGGTCCCCGACAAGGTCACGATCGACCTGGTGCGCGACCGCCTCCAGCGGGAGGACACCGTCGACGGGTTCCTGCTTGACGGGTTCCCGCGCACGTTGCCCCAGGCCCAGGCCCTGACCACGCTCCTGGACGAGCTCGGCACTCCGCTTGACGCCGTGCTCGAGATGCGGGTCGACGCCGACGAGGTGGTGCGACGCATCAGTGGCAGGCGGATCTGCCGCGACTGTGGACACGTCTGGCACGTCGACTTCGAGCCCCCCACTGTGGAGGGTGTCTGCGACGTCTGCGGTGGAGATCTCTTCCAGCGCGACGACGACCTTCCCGAGACGGTGCGCCGTCGACTCGAGGTCTACAACGAGGAGACGGCACCCCTTGTCGGCTTCTACGACGATCTCGGACTGCTGGTCACGATCCTCGCGCAGGGCTCCGTCGACGAGGTGGCGGCTCGCGCCATCGACGCCCTCGAGTCCGTCAAGTAGGCGTAGCCGGTGTTCGAGCGCAAGCTGGAGATCAAGACGCCCGGTCAGATCGCGCTGATGCGCAAGGCCGGGATCGTCGTCGGTGAGACCCTCGAGCTGCTGCGGGACGCGGTGGCACCCGGAGTCACGACCAAGGATCTCGACGTGCTCGCGGAGGACGCCATCCGCTCGCGCGGCGCCACTCCGAGCTTCCTCGGCTACCACGGCTTCCCCGCCACGATCTGCGCGTCGGTCGACGACGAGGTGGTGCACGGCATCCCCGGGGAACGGACGCTGGCCGAGGGAGACCTCGTCTCGCTCGACTGCGGCGCGATCGTCGAAGGCTGGCACGGGGACGCGGCGATCACCGTCGCCGTCGGCGACGTCGGCCCTGAGCTCATCGAGCTGATGCGGACCTGCGAGGAGGGGATGTGGCGAGGCCTTGCTGCCGCGCGGCTGGGCGGCCGGGTCTCCGACATCAGCTCAGCCATCGAGTCCTACGTCCGCTCGCATGGCAGCTACGGAATCCTCGAGGAGTACGTCGGGCACGGCATCGGGTCGGCGATGCACATGCCGCCGAACGTGCCGAACTACGGCCGAGCCGGCAAGGGGCCGCGCCTCGTGGAGGGCCTCGCCCTGGCCGTCGAGCCGATGATCACGATGGGCACCATCGAGACCCGGACGCTCGACGACGACTGGACGGTCGTCACCACCGACGGCTCGTGGTCCGCGCACTTCGAGCACTCGTTCACGCTGACGCCGCGCGGCGCGCTGGTGCTGACGGCTCTGGACGGCGGCGCCTCGAAGCTGGCGGATCTCGGCGTCCCCTGCGCCGCCTGACCCATCGTCGCGCGCCTTCGCTTCGGACGGATCTCGAGGTGTGGGGGTTGCTGCAGCTGCCTGGATCGCTCGTCTTCGGTCGGGCGCGAAACCGACCTCCAGGGGCGTCGTACGCTGAGGGCACGGCAGACGACGCAGCGATCCACCAGCACATCACCGCCCTGGTCGACGAGGAGCATCAGCTGCGACGCAGGCTGACCGCCGGCGAGATCTCCCGCGACGAGGAGCACGCCCGGCTGGCCACGATCGAGGTCGAGCTCGACCAGGCGTGGGACCTGCTGCGGCAGCGGGACGCGAAGCGCCAGTACGCCGACAATCCCGAGACGGCGCGGGAGCGCTCCCCCGGCATAGTCGAGGGTTATCTCGGCTGAGTCCGTCGCGGCGTCGTACCCCGACTCGATTCGCCGGCGGCCGAAGGGAACGGGTGTAGGGTCGGCCAGAACCTCGAGGGACGGAACGGGCGACATGAAGCGACCATCTGCGACCCGCGTGGCAAGGCTGGCAGCTGCAGCGGCGCTGACTGGCGCCGCCCTTTTGGGCACCCCTACGACGGCGGGCGCCGCTCTGGATCGGCGAGACATGCCGCGGCTACAGGCACCGGAATCCGGCTGGTCGAGCCTGACCGCCGGCAACAAGTCGACATGCGGCATCGCGCGCGACCACGCCTTGTGGTGCTGGGGCTCCAATAAGACAGGTCAGCTCGGCATTGGAGGCGGCGGCGTTCGGACCGCGCCGCAACAAGTCGCGTCCGACATCGGCTGGGCCGTGGTTGCCGTCGGCGGCGGGCACGCCTGCGGCGTCAAGCTCGATGGATCGCTCTGGTGCTGGGGGCGCAACCGCCATGGGCAGCTCGGGTTCCCCAGCGGGCATAACGTGCAGCTGCCGACCCAGGTCAGCAGCGCAACCGACTGGGCGAGCGTTGACGCCGGCGGGTATCACACCTGCGCGACCAGGACCGATGGCACGCTCTGGTGTTGGGGCGGCAACCACTTCGGTCAGTTGGGCATCGGGCAGTCCGGCGCCAGGTACGAGCCCACCCGGGTGGGCAGGTCCACGTTTTGGGGAAGCGTTGCAACCGGCAAGAACCACACCTGCGCACTGCGCGATGACGGGTCGGCGTGGTGCTGGGGACGGAACAGGGAGAGCCAGGTCGGCGACGGCACCCAGATCAACCGTGACGCACCGGTTCAGGTGGGCGGCGACTCGGACTGGGCCATCATCAGTGCAGGCATCTATTTCTCCTGCGCCACGAAGTCAGACGGCACCGCCTGGTGTTGGGGCAACAAAAAATCCAACGCGGCGGGGGCTGAGCCGGATAGCTCGTACGTCCCCGAACAGGTGGACGACGCCACCGACTGGGCAACGATCAGCGTCTTCGGATATCACATCTGCGGCGTGAAGACCGGCAGAAGTCTCTGGTGCTTCGGCCTCAACTCCAACGGACAGCTCGGCAACGGCACCACGGCCAACGAGAACTCCCCGGTTCGGATCGGGGCCGACCGGGACTGGGCGATCGTGAGCGCCGGAGGGCATCACACCTGCGCGACGAAGACCGACGGGTCCGCTTGGTGCTGGGGATGGAATGGCTTCGGTCAGCTGGGCGATGGGACTCAAGGCGTCGACCGCCTGACGCCGCAGCCGGTCGTCGACGGCTGAGCCGGAGGTTCGAGGAGCGCGGACGATTTCCGGAAACGCTGGATGCCACGTAAACTTGCGTGTCGGCCCGCTCCGGGCCCGTTTTCGTGTGCCCTGCGGCTGCCCCATCTCGGGGATGGGTGCGCGGCGGCAGGAGAGCGTCGTACGACAGCAGAAGATCCGCCAGGCCGCGAAAGTGTCCTGTCGTCCCCGCTGGCCGCTGGGCCAGCACGTTCCCAACAGATTGCGGAGGACATGCCGAAGAAGGAAGGGGTCATCGAGATCGAGGGCAGCGTTGTCGAAGCGCTCCCGAACGCGATGTTTCGGGTGGAGCTCAACAACGGGCACAAGGTTCTCGCCCACATCAGCGGCAAGATGCGCCAGCACTACATCCGGATCCTCCCCGAGGACCGTGTCGTGGTCGAGCTCTCGCCGTACGACCTGACCCGTGGACGCATCGTCTACCGCTACAAGTGAGCGCTGTAGCCCGGCAGTCCGGGCTCAGGTCGCCGACCGTTCGCCACAACCCGTTGGTCCCGTGACTGCCATGCGGACCGGCAACACCCGATGGAGAGCTCGATGAAGGTCAACCCGAGCGTCAAGAAGATCTGTGACAAGTGCAAGGTGATCCGCCGTAACGGGCGGGTCATGGTGATCTGCGAGAACCCGCGCCACAAGCAACGGCAAGGCTGAATCACTCCCCGAGGTCGGCAACCCGCCGAGCTCATCCAGCGCGACCGCTCGCCGGCCCTCCCCCTCGGGGGAGCCGGCGTCACCCCCGGACCGGAGGCCGGGGCCCTGTTCCGTCGTACGGCGACCCGCAAGGGAGACCGACAAGACGGCTCAGGGACGCGGCGCGCACGACACCTCCGACGGACGAAAGGCATACCGCCTGATGGCACGACTCGTCGGTGTGGACCTCCCGCGTGACAAGCGCGTCGAGGTAGCCCTCACCTACATCTTCGGAATCGGAAAGACGCGCTCCACCGAGCTGCTGACAGCGACGGGCATCAGCCCCGACATGCGGGTCCACGAGCTCGGCGACGAGGAGCTGGTCAAGCTCCGCGACTACATCCAGGGGAACTTCCAGGTCGAAGGTGACCTGCGCCGTGAGGTGACGGCCGACATCCGCCGCAAGGTCGAGATCGGCAGCTACCAGGGCCGGCGGCACCGTCAAGGCCTGCCTGTCCACGGACAGCGCACCAAGACGAACGCGCGCACCCGCAAGGGACCCAAGCGCACCGTCGCCGGCAGGAAGAAGGCCGCCAAGTGATAGATCGGAGCTTCTGAGATGCCCCCCAAGAGTCGCACCGCTGGCGCGAAGAAGGTGCGCCGCAAGGAGAAGAAGAACGTCGCCCTGGGCCACGCCCACATCAAGAGCACGTTCAACAACACGATCATCACGATTACCGACCCCTCCGGCGGGGTGATCTCGTTGGCCAGTGCCGGCACCGTCGGCTTCAAGGGCTCGCGCAAGTCCACTCCCTTCGCCGCGCAGATGGCCGCTGAAGCCGCCGGGCGCCGGGCGATGGAGCACGGCATGAAGAAGATCGACGTCTTCGTCAAGGGCCCCGGCTCCGGACGTGAGACGGCGATCCGTTCGTTGGGTGCCGTGGGCCTCGAAGTTGGAGCGATTTCCGACGTCACGCCCGTGCCGCACAACGGCTGCCGCCCGCCCAAGCGCCGTCGCGTCTGAGCACCCGAGAACGAGTAGGAGATTGACAGACCATGTCCGGTTACACGGGTCACTTGACCTATTAGTCCCGGCGGCTGGGGGTCGACGTCATCGGTTGTGACCTGGCGTAATAGAATCGGCCTTACCCGCCCG
>JBBSIF010000104.1:0-9563 GCA_038232255.1 Propionibacteriales bacterium | reverse complement strand
TGCTTGAGCAGCGCGCGACCCTCGTCGTCGTTCGTGGCAGTGGTGACGACCGTGATGTCCATACCGCGCGAGCGGTCGATCCGGTCCTGGTTGATCTCGTGGAACATGACCTGCTCGGTCAGTCCGAACGTGTAGTTGCCCAAGCCGTCGAACTGCCGCGGCGACAGGCCCCGGAAGTCGCGGATGCGGGGCAGGGCCAGCGTCAGCAGGCGGTCCAGGAACTCCCACATCCGGTCACCGCGGAGCGTGACGTGGGCGCCGATCGGCATTCCCTCGCGCAGCTTGAACTGGGCGATCGACTTGCGGGCCTTGGTCACCTGCGGCTTCTGGCCGGTGATCGTGGTCAGGTCCCGGACGGCGCCCTCGATCCGCTTGGAGTCGCGGGCTGCCTCACCGACACCCATGTTGACGACGATCTTCGCCAAGCCGGGGATCTGCATGACGTTGGAGTAGCCGAACTCCTTCTGCAGCGCTGGCATGATCTCGTCGCGGTAGCGCAGCTTGAACCGTGGCTGGCTGCCCGTGCCTTGAGCGGTCCGTTGGGTGGTCAGGCTGTCCCGCTCGGCCGCCAGACTCGTGTCACTTTGAGTCGTCATCAGATCTCCTCGCCGTTCCTGCTGGCGACGCGAACGCTGCGCTGCTTCGTGTACGTCGTACCGTCTGGACGCTGCTTGGTCGTCTCCACCCGCTTGGCGCCGACCCGGGTGGGGACCTTCTTGCCGTCGACCTCGGTCATCAGCATCACGTTCGAGACGTCGATCGACGCCTCCTGCGTGATGATGCCGCCCGTCGTGCCGCTCCGACCGCCGGCGTTGACGAGCTTGGTGTGCCGCTTGACACGGTTGACTCCCTCGACGAGCACCTTGCGCTGTCCGGTGAGCACGGCGATCACCTTGCCCTCGGCGCCCTTGTCCTTGCCGGCGATGACGCGCACGACGTCGCCCTTCTTGATGGACATGCTTCTCGCCATGACTACAGAACCTCCGGTGCGAGCGAGATGATCTTCATGAACCGCTTCTCCCGCAGCTCGCGCCCCACAGGCCCGAAGATGCGGGTGCCCCGCGGCTCACCGTCGGTCCGCAGGATCACCGCGGCGTTCTCGTCGAAGCGGATGTAGGAGCCATCGGCCCGACGGCGCTCCTTGACGGTCCGCACGACGACCGCCTTCACGACGTCGCCCTTCTTGACGTTGCCGCCAGGGATGGCGTCCTTGACCGTGGCGACGATGACGTCACCGATCCCGGCGTAGCGCCGCCCCGAGCCGCCGAGCACGCGGATGCACAGGATCTGCTTCGCACCCGTGTTGTCAGCGACCTTGAGCCGCGACTCCTGCTGGATCACCAGATACTCCCTTTACTTGGCCTTCTCAAGGACCTCGACGATGCGCCAGCGCTTGCTGGCCGACATCGGGCGGGTCTCCATGATCACGACGCGGTCGCCGATTCCGCACTGGTTCTGCTCGTCGTGCGCCTTGAGCTTGCTGGTGCGGCGCAGGACCTTGCCGTACAGGGCGTGCTTGACGCGGTCCTCGACCGAGACGACAACCGTCTTGTCCATCTTGTCGCTGACCACGAGGCCCTCCCGGGTCTTGCGGCGGTTGCGGTCCGGCGCGCTCTCTTGGACGTTCTCGCTCATGCGGTCTCCTCCTCGTCGTCGGCGTCGGCGACGCGTGCGGTGATGCCGAGCTCCCGCTCCCGCAGCACCGTGTAGATGCGGGCCAGCTCGTGGCGTACGGCGCGGAGCCGGCCGTGCGACTCGAGCTGGCCGGTCGCTGCCTGGAAGCGCAGGTTGAACAGCTCCTCCTTGCCCTCGCGGAGCCGCTCCTCGAGCGTCTCCTCGTCGAGGCGGCGCAGCTCGGCTGCTGTCGTGGTGGCCATCAGAGGTCCCCTGCCTCACGCCGGATGAAGCGTGCCTTCATCGGGAGCTTGTGCATCGCACGACGTAGCGCCTCTCGGGCCACGTCCTCGGGGACCCCGGAGAGCTCGAAGAGCACACGACCCGGCTTCACGTTGGCGATCCACCACTCGGGCGATCCCTTGCCGGAACCCATCCGGGTCTCGGCCGGCTTCTTCGTGAGCGGCCGGTCGGGGTAGACGTTGATCCACACCTTCCCGCCGCGCTTGATGTGGCGGGTCATCGCGATACGTGCCGACTCGATCTGCCGGTTCGTCACGTACGCCGACTCGGTCGCCTGGATGCCGAAGTCGCCGAACGCCAGCTTCGTGCCACCCTTCGCGGCGCCGCCGCGGTCGGGGTGGTGCTGCTTGCGGTGTTTGACTCTGCGCGGGATCAGCACGGCTCAGCCCTCCTGTCCTGGGGAGACGGCAAGCGGTTCCGAGGCGGCTGCCGGTGCGGACGCGCTCGACACTGCGACTGAGGCCACCGGTTGCGCAGCCTCTCGAACCGGTGCTGGTTGCGCAGCGCCCGCGGCGTCCGAACGGGGCGCGTCGGTGCGGCGACGGGTCGGTCGGGCTCGGTTGCCGGCCTGCGCCAGCACCGCGGCCTGGGCCTCGCGCTCGGCTCGGGTGCCCGCGACCTCGCCCTTGTAGATCCAGACCTTCACACCGATCCGGCCGAACGTGGTCTTGGCCTCGTAGAAGCCGTAGTCGATGTCGGCGCGCAGCGTGTGCAGCGGCACCCGACCCTCGCGGTAGAAGTCCGAGCGCGACATCTCGGCGCCACCGAGGCGGCCCGAGCACTGGATCCGGATGCCCTTCGCGCCCGAGCGCATCGACGTCTGGATGGCCTTGCGCATCGCCCTCCGGTAGGCGACCCGGCTCGAGAGCTGCTCGGCCACGCCCTGCGCGACGAGCTGGGCGTCGACCTCCGGGTTCAGCACCTCACGGATGTTGAGCTTGACCTGCTTGCCGGTGAGCTTCTCCAGGTTCTCGCGGATGCGATCGGCCTCCGCCCCACGGCGGCCGATGACGATGCCTGGGCGCGCCGTGTGGATCGTCACCGACACCCGGTCACGGGTCCGCTCGATCTCCACGCGGCTGATACCCGCCCGGTCCATGCCCTTGGTGAGCAGCCTGCGGATGGCGACGTCCTCGCCGACGTACGACTTGTAGAGCTTGTCGGCGAACCAGCGACTCTTATGGTCGGTGGAGATGCCGAGTCGGAAGCCGTTCGGATTGACCTTCTGGCCCATTAGCGGGACCCTCCCCGGGAGGAACGTGTGCGGGTGGTGCCGGCAGTCTCTCGCCCGCCGACTGGTTGCACGACGAGCGTGATGTGGCTCGATCGCTTGAGGATGCGCGATGCCCGGCCCTGGGCACGAGGACGGAAACGCTTCAGCGTCGGGCCTTCGTCGACCATCGCCTTGCTGATCACGAGCGTGCCGCGCTCGAGGCCTTCTGTCGTGGTGGCGTTCGCCACGGCGCTCTCGAGTACCTTCGAGACCGGCTCGCTGGCCGCTTGGGGCGCGAAGCGCAGCGTCGCGAGGGCGTCGTCGACGTTCGCGCCGCGCACCATGTCGACGACACGGCGAGCCTTCATCGGCGTCACGCGCACGAACCGCGCGACCGCGAAGGCACCCGCCTCGTCGCCGAGCAGGCTATCCCGGCGCGGGCTCACGCGGCTGCGGTCAGTACTCATCGTCTGTCACTTCTCTCGTCTGCCCGCCGCGTCAGCGACGACGGCTCTTCCGGTCGTCCTTCTCGTGCCCGCGGAACGTGCGCGTGGGCGCGAACTCACCGAGCTTGTGGCCGACCATGGAGTCGGTCACGAACACCGGCACGTGCTTGCGGCCGTCGTGCACCGCGATCGTGTGCCCGATCATGTCCGGCACGATCATCGAGCGGCGTGACCAGGTCTTGATCACGTTCTTCGTGCCGGCGCCGTTCTGGACGTCCACCTTCTTCTGCAGGTGGTCGTCGACGAACGGACCCTTCTTCAGGCTTCGTGGCATGTCTAGTCAGGTCCTCATCTACGCTTGCCGGACTTGCGGCGACGGACGATCAGCTGGTCACTTGCCTTGCGCTTGCGGGTGCGTCCCTCGGGCTTGCCCCACGGGGAGACCGGGTGTCGACCACCGGAGGTCTTGCCCTCGCCACCGCCGTGCGGGTGGTCGACGGGGTTCATCACGACGCCGCGAACGGTCGGGCGCCTGCCCTTCCAGCGCATCCGCCCGGCCGTGCCCCAGTTGATGTTCGACTGCTCGGCGTTGCCGACCGCGCCGACCGTGGCGCGGCACCGCACGTCGACGTACCGCATCTCACCCGAGGGCATCCGCAGCTGGGCCCTGGTGCCCTCGCGGGCGACGAGCTGGACGGAGGCACCGGCCGAGCGCGCGATCTTGGCTCCACCGCCCGGCCGCATCTCGATGGCGTGCACCGTCGTACCGACCGGGATGTTGCGCAGGGGGAGGTTGTTGCCCGGCTTGATGTCGGCGCGAACGCCGTTCTCCACCTGCATGCCCTGCGTCAGCCCCGTGGGGGCGATGATGTAGCGCTTCTCGCCGTCCGCGTAGTGCAGCAGCGCGATCCTCGCCGTGCGGTTCGGGTCGTACTCGATGTGCGCGACCTTCGCCGGCACGCCGTCCTTGTCGTAGCGGCGGAAGTCGATGATCCGGTAGGCGCGCTTGTGCCCGCCACCTTGGTGCCGCGTGGTGATGCGGCCCTGGTTGTTGCGGCCACCGTTCTTCGGCAGCGGCTCGACCAGCGTCTTCTCGGGAGTGGTGCGCGTGATCTCGACGAAGTCGGCGACGCTGGAGCCGCGGCGGCCCGGCGTCGTCGGCTTGTACTTGCGGATTCCCATGAGCTCTCAGTCCTCGTCGTCGCTGCGGCGCCCGGTCAGGAGACCGGACCTCCGAAGATGTCGATGCGCTGGCCCTCGGCGACGCTGACGATCGCGCGTTTGGTGTCGGGGCGCGTGCCCCAGCCCGAACGCGTGCGGCGTCGCTTGCCTGCCCGGTTGAGTGTGTTCACGCTCGTGACCTTGACGTTGAACACCTGCTCCACGGCGATCTTGATCTCCGTCTTGTTGGAGTCCCGGTGCACGAGGAGGGTGTACTTATTCTGGTCGAGCAGTGAGTAGGACTTCTCGCTCACCACGGGCGCCAGGAGCACGTCTCGATGGTCCTTGTACAGCTTGCTCATGCCTCCCCCTCATCGCTGAGCGCCTCGTTGGCCACCTCGCTGGGTGCCTCGTTGGCCGCTTCGGGAGGCGTCTCGTTGGCCTCGATGGAGGCCTGCGAGCCTGCTTCGACGAAGCCTGCTCGCTCGGCGGCGTCGACGGAGTCGAACCAGACTTCGGCGACCGTCTGCTCGTACCACTGACCGTCGGGCTGGTGGTACTTCATCGAGGTGGTGTTGCCCTTGATGGCATAGCCCTCCGGGGCATCGCCGCTCTCCAGTGGAGCGGCCGAGCCCGCGCCGTACGGCGCCTCGCCATCGCTCGTCTCGATCTCGCTCGTCTCGACCTCAGTCGTCTCGACATCAGGCGTCTCTACCGCAGGCGTCTCGGCATCGGTCGTCTCGACATCAGGCGTCTCTGCCGCAGTCGCCTCACTCGTCTGCAGGCTCGCTGCCGAGGTGGCGCCGACCGCATGCGGTGCCTCCGGAGAGCTCCCGACGGCGGCCGCGGACAGGCGGCCCTTGACGGGGCGGGACACCAGAGCGTCGAACGCCGCCCTCGTGAAGATGACGTCGTCACTGGCGAGGACGTCGTAGGTGTTGAGCTGGTCGACGTACAGCGCATGGATCGTCTGGAGGTTGCGCAGGCTCAGCATCGTCAGCTCGTCGGAGCGGTCGACCACCACGAGGGCGCGGGGGCGCGTCGAGATGGACGCGAGCACCGCCTTGGCCGCCTTGGTCGAGGGCCTGTCACCGGGGACGAAGCTCTCCACGACGTGCACGCGGCCGTCGCGGGCGCGGTCCGACAGCGCGCCGCGCAGAGCTGCTGCCTTCATCTTCTTCGGCGTGCGCTGCTCGTGGCCGTGGGGCGTCGGTCCGTGCACCACGCCGCCGCCGGTGAACTGAGGAGCGCGGATGGAGCCCTGACGCGCCCGGCCGGTGCCCTTCTGGCGGTATGGCTTGCGCCCGCCGCCGGAGACCTCGCCGCGGCCCAACGTGGCGTGGGTCCCTTGGCGTGCCGCTGCGAGCTGGGCCACCACGACCTGATGGATCAGCGGAATGTTGACCTGGGTATCGAAGATCTCGGCTGGGAGCTCGACGGTGCCGGTCGTGCTGCCGGCCGCGTCGACGACGTCAACGGTGCTCATGCCTCGGCTCCCTTCGACTTCGCTGCCGAGCGCAGGACGACGAGCGTGCCGCGCGGCCCGGGTACGGCGCCCTTGACGAGGATGAGGCCCTTCTCGGCGTCGACCGAGTGGACGGTCAGGTTCTGGGTGGTGATGGTGTCCTTGCCCATCCGTCCGGCCATCCGCATGCCGGGGAACACCCGGCCCGGAGTGGCGCAGCCACCGATGGAGCCGGGCTTGCGGTGGTTGCGGTGCGAACCGTGCGACGCGCTGACGCCGTGGAAGCCGTGCCGCTTCATCACACCGGCGAACCCCTTGCCCTTGCTCGTGCCCGTGACGTCGATGAGATCGCCGGGCGAGAAGGTGTCGGCGCCCAGCTCCTGACCGGCCGTGTACGTCTCGGCGTCCGCGGAGCGGATCTCCAGGAGGTGCTTGCGGGGGGTGATCCCCGCTCTCTCGAACTGACCGGCCATCGGCTTGGTCACCTTCGAGGACTTGATCTCCCCGAAGCCGAGCTGGACGGCGGTGTACCCGTCCTTCTCGGTGGAGCGGACCTGGGTCACGACGTTCGTCGAGGCGTCGATCACCGTGACCGGCACGACGCGGTTGTTGTCGTCCCACACCTGGGTCATGCCGAGCTTCGTGCCGAGCAGACCGCGGACGGACTTTCCTGGCTTGGTTGGCGATGGGCTCATGTGGCGTCGGTCCCTCAGAGCTTGATCTCGATGTCGACGCCGGCGGGCAGCTCGAGGCGCATCAGCGAGTCGACTGTCTTCGGCGTCGGGTCAATGATGTCGATCAGCCGCTTGTGCGTGCGCATCTCGAAGTGCTCACGGCTGTCCTTGTACTTGTGGGGCGAACGGATCACGCAGAACACGTTCTTCTCCGTGGGAAGCGGCACCGGGCCCGCGACCGTCGCGCCAGTGCGGGTCACCGTGTCGACGATCTTGCGCGCCGACGAGTCGATGACCTCATGGTCGTAGGCCTTGAGCCGGATGCGGATCTTCTGTCCCGCCATGCTCGTTTCGTCCTTTACTGTTCGACAGCTTCTGCACCGCACCCCCGGGAAGGGGAACGGACCCGCTCATGTCCGACCCCCGAGGTCGGGTGTGTCGCGCTCCTGAGCGCGTCTCACCCACCGTCTCGACATCGGATGACCGGGAGATTCTCAACCTGGCGGCCCCGGCTCGAAGCCGCGGACCAGGCACTGGTGGCGTCTCCGTTCCGGCGCAGCCGACTCGTCCAGGAGTCCTGGAAGGCACTGGCTCGCCCCGGCGACGCCGCCTGAGCAACCCCGATAGTCTGCCAGACCTGCTCCGCCGTGCCAAATCGCCCGGCATCCCGCCGTACCGCCGCCGCACCTGCTCAAAGATCCGACGGTCAGGTCGCTCCGGCGATCTCCCGGTCGGATCCTTCCGCGGCGCCCGCCCAAAGATCCGACGGTCAGGTCGCTCCGGCGATCTCCCGGTCGGATCCTTCCGCGGAAAGAGCGTGGCAGGCTCGGGAGATGCGGATGTTCGTGGCGGTGGTCCCACCGACGGAGGTCGTCGAGCAGATCGAGGCGTTCCTCGAGCCGCGCCGCGACGCCGATCCGGCCCTGCGGTGGACCGAGCCCTACCAGTGGCATCTCACGCTGGCGTTCCTCCCTGACGTCGGCGCTCGCAGCCTCGACGCGCTCGTCGAACGCCTCGAGCGAGTTGCCGGGCGGCGTACGACGTTCGCGGTGCGCTTCGACGGCTCCGGGGCCTTCCCCTCACCGGACCGCGCCCGGGTGCTCTGGCTGGGGGTGACGGCGGACCCGCCTGCGTCACTCGACCATCTCGCCACCGGGGTCCGCGCTGCCGCCAACAAGTCCGGCGCCGTCGTCCAGGGCGGCCGGTTCCGGCCGCACCTCACGTTGGCGAGACTCCGCCAGCCGCAGGACGCCACCCGATGGCTGCGCGTCCTCGGCTCGTACGACGGCCCAGGCTGGACCGCCGACTCCATCGAGCTGATCGAGTCCCACCTCGGCCAGGGCCGCGCCGGCCACCCCCGCTATGAGATGGTTGTGGCGATGGAGCTGGCGAACGGCGCAGCCGCAGCTGCCACGTACGAGATCAGCAAACGGCCTCCTGATCAAGCTGACGACCGCTGACCGCGCTGACGATCTGAAGGACGTATCCGCGGCGGCATGCAGGCAACCTTCCGGAAGGTCCTGCGTATCCGCCCATCGGGTCCATCCGCGCATCCGGCGTAATGACCACCCACGCGAGTGCGTGGTCTATGCGCTCATCGACGCCGCCGACCGGGAACTGCGTGGTGTAGACGGTCTGAGTGACCGTGCGGAGCAAGTACTCAGCCGGGCGCGGATCCCGATACTGCACAGGCTGACCACCGCGTTGAGCGAGCAGCGACTGCTTGGGAACTCGGGGCGTGCCCAGCGGCGGCTCGAGGACGATGCCATGCTGAGCCAGCTGCGCTTCGGTGAGATAGCGACCCGAATTCGCTTCGCGGTTCGGTCCTACGGCGACGCTCGTCGCCTCCTGTCTGGGGG
The DNA here is from genome assembly GCA_038232255.1 of Propionibacteriales bacterium. Taxonomy (GTDB): domain Bacteria; phylum Actinomycetota; class Actinomycetes; order Propionibacteriales; family Nocardioidaceae; genus JAWWPG01. Next base: position 828 of record JBBSIF010000104.1, on the reverse strand, counting down.
ACAGCCCGACATACCCGAAGCCGGCGGCGACGCTGGCAGCGACCACAGCAGCCGAGCCCACGCCGATGCGCCGACGCTTGCGGCGTCGCTGAGCCAGCCGCTCGAGCTCGACGGGGCTCGTCAGCGGCGAGGGCATCGCTGCTACCGCCGCCGTCAGCGTCCGAACCAAGATGTCCTCGAGATCAGTCATGGATATCGCTCCTCAGGTCGGCGTGGTCGGGATGGTCGGCGGTGCGAAGCGGCTCGCGCAGCGCAGCCAGCGCGCGAGCGGTCTGGCTCTTGACGGTTCCGGTTGAACACCCGAGTACGGCGGCCGTCTCCGCCACGGACAGCTGGTCGAAGTACCGGCAGACCAGCGTCGCCCGCTGACCTCGCGTGAGACCGGCCATCGCCACGAGCAGGTCCCGACGCAGCAGCGCGGTCGTCAGCTCATCGCCCTGCTCCGGGCTCTCCGGCACCGCGGCGAAGGGCAGCTCCGCTCGCCACCTGCGGTGCCACCAGCTCACGTACGTCGTGTAGATGGCACGTCTCACCTAGGGCTCCGGGTCGTCGTCGCCTCCGGCCGTGATGGACCCCCACCGCGGCCACACCTTCAGCAACACCGTCTGCACCAGGTCCTCCGCCTTACCCGCGTCACCGGTCAACGCCCACGCCGTACGCCACAGCGACTCCCGCCGTGCGGCGACGAACTCGACGAAGTCGGCCACGCCCTCCCTCTCCGGCACTGCGCTCGCAACGCCTGGGTCTATTGCCGCTGTCTGTCACACTGCCTGGCGCCGCGATCGGTTGTCAGGCGCTGCTGCTCGCTGTCTGCAGCGGTCCGAGCAT
>JBBSIF010000103.1:0-9812 GCA_038232255.1 Propionibacteriales bacterium | reverse complement strand
GAGAGGCCCCCGGCATGAGTCGGCCCCGGAAGCCCGATGTGCTGATCCTGATGGCCGACCAGCTGGTGCCCGGCGCGCTGCCCTTCCACGGCAATGCGCTCACCCAGGCGCCTGCCATGTCCCGGCTTGCCGACAGCGGAGTCGTGTTCGACAACGCCTACACCGCCAGCCCACTCTGCTCGCCCGCTCGGGCGTCGCTGATGACGGGGCTGCTGCCTTCCCGGACGCACGCCTATGACAACGCCGCGGAGTTCGCCTCGGAGATCCCGACGTTCGCCCACTACATGCGGGGTGCCGGATACCGGACCGCGTTGTCGGGCAAGATGCACTTCTGTGGCCCGGACCAGCTGCACGGGTTCGAGGAACGGCTGACGACCGATATCTATCCGGCGGACTTCGGCTGGACGCCGGACTGGGACCGGCCGCTCGACCGCCCCCACTGGTACCACGACATGTCGTCGGTCATCGACGCCGGACCGTGTCTGCGGTCGAACCAGCTGGACTTCGACGACGAGGTCGCTTTCGCGGCAGAGCGGGCGCTGTTCGGCCACATCCGCTCCCACGACGAGCGGCCGTTCTGCTTCGTCGTCTCCTTCAGCCACCCGCACGACCCGTACGCGATCCCGCACCGGTGGTGGGACAGATACCGCGACGAGGACATCGCGATGCCCGCGTTCGGGTACGACGAGGCGGCCGCCCACCCGCACGAGCGCCGGCTTCGCCACGTGTGCGCGATGGAGGGCTTGCAGATCCCCCCGGATCGGGTGCGAGCCGCCCGCCGCGCCTACCACGGAGCCATCTCGTACGTCGACAACCACATCGGCAGGCTGATCGACGTGTTACGGGACACCGGTCGCCTCGATAACACGGTGGTGATCCTGACGAGCGACCACGGCGACATGCTCGGCGAGCGTGGCCTCTGGTACAAGATGAGCTTCTTCGAGGGATCCGCGCGCGTTCCCCTCGTGGTGTCTGCTCCCTCTCGGTTCGCGGCGGGTCGGGTGTCGTCGCCGGTCACGACGATGGACCTGCTGCCGACGCTCGTTGGGCTGGCTCACGACGGCGATCTGTCCGGGGTCGTCGGTCGCCTCGACGGTGAGAGCCTCTTGCCGATGCTGGCGGGTGAGCCGAGCGGGCGGGACACGGTGGTGGCCGAGTATCTCGCGGAAGGTGCGATCGCACCGATCGTGATGGTCCGACGCGGCAGCTTCAAGCTCATCCACTCACCGGCCGATCCCGACCAGCTGTTCGACCTGTCGGCGGACCCCCTGGAGCGGAACAACCTCGTGCAGCATCCGGCCCACAGTGAGCTGCTCGCAGACCTGCTGGCTGAGGTTGCTGCGCGCTGGGACCTGCCGAAGATCGACGCGGAGGTGCGCGAGAGCCAGCAGCGGAGGATAGCCGTCACGAAGGCGCTCGGCAACGGGGACCAGGCGGCCTGGGACTTCGTCCCCCCGTACGACGCGTCGCGGCGCTACATCCGCAACCACATGGACCTCGGCGATCTCGAGACGATAGCGCGATACCCACCGCTGCTACGGTCGACGGCTGTTCCCGGGGCGGAGCCCTGAGGTATGCGGCCCGCACCGCTACCCACGGGATCCACCTGAGCCGCCCAGGGGGTGACGATCCCAGTCTGCGGGTCTCTTGGGGCGCTGGCGACTGCTGTTTCCGTTTACGCCAGACCTTCCGGGCGCGGACGAGCATGACGGGACCACCCTCCACGTCGTGGCGTTGATTGTCGGTCGGCCACCGTGGGTCTAGCGTTCTCGTGACTGGAGGGAGGAGGGCCCCGTTGACCGATCGTGCTGTCCCCCGCATCACGAGCGGAGGCGTCATCGGGCCGGTGGACGCCAGCCGGGTCCCTCGCTTCGCGGGGCCGGCGACCTTCGCCCGGCTGCCTCGGATCGACGAGGTCCCGCGGGCAGACGTCGCCGTCGTGGGGGTGCCGTTCGACAGCGGCGTGAGCTATCGACCGGGCGCACGTTTCGGGCCCGCGCACATCCGGCAGGCGTCGCGGCTGCTGCGGCCGTACAACCCCACGCTCGACGTAGAGCCCTTCGGTGCTCAGCAGGTCGTCGACGCGGGCGACATCAGCTGCAACCCCTTCGACATCATGGCGGCCATCAGCGAGATCGAGCAGGGCGCCACGGCACTGACATCGGACGGCACGCGACTGCTGACGCTCGGTGGTGACCACACGGTCGCCTTGCCGCTGCTGCGAACGATGGCCGCGATCCACGGCCCGGTCGCCGTGCTGCACTTCGACGCACACCTCGACACCTGGGACACCTACTTCGGGGCCGCCTACACCCATGGCACGCCGTTTCGTCGCGCATCCGAGGAAGGGCTGATCGATGTCGAGCACTCGATGCACGTCGGCATCCGCGGTCCGCTGTATGCCGTCAACGACCTGTCAGACACCGAACGGCTCGGCTTCGCGACGGTGCCATGCTCCGAGGTCGAGCTGCTAGGTCTCAGCGCCTCGATCGACCGGATGCGTGAGCGGCTCGGGACCGCACCGATCTACGTGTCCGTTGACATCGACGTATTGGATCCCGCCCACGCGCCCGGCACCGGCACACCGGAGGCAGGAGGGCTCACGTCGCGCGAGCTGCTGGCGATGCTTCGCGCCCTGGCGGATCTCGACGTCGTCTCCGCCGACATCGTCGAGGTGGCCCCGCCGTACGACCACGCCGAGCTGACGGGCATCGCCGCTTCGCACGTCGGCTACGAGCTGCTGTCCGTCATGTCGCTTCACCACGGGAGGTCAGATGTCCGTTGAGACGCCGCAGACCAGCACCGGCCGCATCGCCGGCGTGGAGGTCCGCTCCATCGACTACGTCCCCCTGAACGAGCGCCACGGCAAGGTCTGGAGCCAAGGCCCGCTGTGGTTCATGAGCAACGCCCAGATCGCGACGCTTGCGGTGGGCACGTTCTCGGTGACGGGCGGTGGCAATCTCATCTGGTCGCTGATCGCGATCATCGGCGGCGTCCTGCTCGGCACGTTCTTCATGGCCTTCCACTCAGCCCAGGGCCCGCAGCTCGGGCTCCCGCAGATGATCCAGTCGCGCCCGCAGTTCGGCTACATGGGGGCGCTGCTGGTCTGGGCGTTCGCCTACCTGCAGTACGCCGGCTTCAACATCTTCAACACCATCCTCGCCGGCGATGCCCTCCACACGACGGTGCACGGCCCTAGCAAGCTGTGGACCGTGGTCGCCACCCTGCTCGCGGCGATCGTGGCGCTGGTGGGCTACGACCTCATCCACGGCGTCGAGCGTTGGCTGACGGCGGGCTTCCTCGTCATCTTCGGGCTTCTCACGATCGCGGTGTGCACGCTCTCCTACCCGGCCGGGTCCTTCGACCTGGGTGGGTTCAAGTGGACCCCGTTCTTGATCCAGTTCGGAGCGGTGGCCGGCTACCAGATCAGCTGGGCCATCTACGTCTCGGACTACTCCCGCTACCTTCCCCCCGACGTGACCGTGCGCAAGACGTTCTTCTGGACGTACTGGGGCTCCGCACTGGGCGCGATCTGGCTGATGTGCCTCGGGGCGGCGCTGGCCGCCTGGGCCGCCAACTTCGACACCATTGCGTCGATCAACGCCGCGGGCGACCACGTCTTCTCGGGCTTCGGAGCCGTCGCGCTCGTCTTCTCCACGCTGGGCCTGATCTCCGTGACCGCCCTGAACATGTACGGCGGGTCGCTCACCCTCATCAGCGCGATCGACTCCTTCTCGAAGGTTCGGCCCACCGCCATGGTGCGCATCATCACGATCACGTTCACCGCGGTGCTCTCGCTTATCCCGGCGTTGCTCATCGGCGAGAACTTCCTCATCAACTTCGAGGACTTCCTCCTCCTCGTGCTCTACCTGTTCATCCCGTGGACCGCGGTGAACCTCGTGGACTACTACATCGTCCGACGCGGCCACTACGCAATTGCCGAGATCTTCAAACCGCACGGCATGTATGGGAGGTGGGGCTGGCGCGGCATCACGTCGTACCTCGTTGGCTTCGCGGCGATGCTGCCGTTCCTCAGCACCAGCAAGTACACCGGCTTCGTCGCCACGGACCTGAATGGCGCTGACATCTCACTGTTCATCGGTCTCCCGGTGGCCGGAATCCTGTACTACCTGCTGGCGCAGTCGATCGACGTGGCGGGCGAGACCAGGATTGCCGAGGCCGAGGCGACGGAGCTGGAGAAGGTGGCCATGCACCACGAGCGTCCTGAGGGCCAGCGCTGAGCTCGTCGGCGGACGCCCCGGTCGACGCGTGGCAGACCGCTGAAGACATCCGGGCCGGCCGTGTCACCTCGGTGGAGGTGGTGCAGCGGTCACTGGCGCGCATCCATGACCTGCAACCGGTGCTGAACGCGTTCACCGTCGTCCTGGAAGAGTCGGCGTTGGCGTCCGCGCGGGAGGCCGATGCGGCCGTACGTCGGGGCGGCGCGTTGCCGGCGCTTCTCGGCGTGCCGGTGTCGGTGAAGGACCACATCTGGATGCGTGACGTCCCGGCGACCAACGGGTCGATGATCCTGCGGAACTTCGTCCCGCCGGAGGACGCCGTACCGGTGGCGCGGCTGCGTGCCGCCGGCGCGGTGATCGTGGGCAAGACCAACAATCCCGAGTTCTGTTACCGCGGCTTCACCGACAACCGGCTCTTCGGCCTCACTCGAAACCCCTGGGACCCGCAGCGGACACCGGGAGGCTCGAGTGGCGGAGCGGGCGCGTCCGTGGCAGCGGGGATGACAGCAGTGGCTCTCGGGACCGACGGGGGAGGCTCCATCCGGATTCCCGCGTCCTTCTGCGGGGTTGTCGGCCACAAGCCGACCTTCGGTCTGGTGCCCAAGGAGCCGGGTTTCAAGGGCTGGAAGACGCTGTCGGTCGACGGGCCGCTGGCTCGGTCCGTGCGCGACGCGGCACTGATGCTCTCGGTGACAGCCGGGCCTGCCCCGGCGGACGACATGAGCTATCCGGGTCCACCTCCGCAGGGTTATCGGGACGCGGTCACGACTGCGAAGGACCTGAGCGGACTGCGCGTGGCCTGGTCGGCCGACCTCGGCATGCTGCCGGTCGACGCCGACGTACGAGCTGCCTTCGCCGAGGCCCTGGAGGTCTTGGCGGGCCTCGGCTGCGAGCTGGTCGAGGCGGCACCTGCGACGGCACATCCGGCGGAGCTGTGGAACACTCTCGCGCTGGCCGAGGGCTACTCGTCGGAGGGACCGTACCTGACGTCGGCGCGGGAGCAGATGTCCCCGGGGACCGCCGACATCATCGAGGCCGGACGAGGCATCACCGGTGGTCGGTACGTCGACGCGCTGCACGAGAAGGGCCGTTACACGAGGGTGTGGGCTGAGTTCTTCGAGCGGTTCGACGTCCTCGTGACGCCGGCCATGCAGCTGACGGCGTTCCCGGTGGGCCTCGAGACGCCGGAGCAGATCGAGGGAGAGCCGGTCGATCCGTTCTTCGACGACTGGTGCTCGCTGTGCCTTCCGGCGAACCTCACGGGGATGCCGGCGACCGTGATGCCGGCAGGGTTCGGCGCCGGTGGGCGTCCGGTGGGACTGCAGGTGATGGGGCGGCGCTGGGCGGACGCGCTCACCCTTCAGGTCGCCGGCGCCTTCGAGACGGCTACGCCGTGGAGCGCCTGCACGCCCGCGCTCTGAACGCCTCGGGAGCCTGACCGCGTCGAGCGGGCCGACTTCGGCTCCACGATCAGGTCGACCGTTGCGGTGTCGCTCCGCTGTCGCGTGCGAGCACAGGCGCGGTTGCGCCCGCTCCGGCAGCGTCCGGTACGTACGCGACCGGATGAACAACGACGAGCTGTGTCGGATGGCTATGCCAACCCCAAGTGGCCCACTGTGACCGTCTGATTTGGCCCGGAGGGCCGTGAACGGGTCACCGCTACTGTGGCCGCATGGAATGCGACTACTACCAGCACGCCGCGTTGCGCACGGCCCGAGACAAGGACGCCCGGGGCGAGTTTATGCACCTGGTCCTCGGTTTGGTCGGTGAGGCGGGCGAAATCGCCGAGAAGGTCAAGAAGCTGGTCCGCGACAAGAACAGCGACCTCGCCCAGCTTGAGATTGACGACATGGCCGCCGAACTCGGCGATGTTCTTTGGTACGCGGCGGTCCTCGCAAACTTCCTGGGTCTCTCCCTGAACGACGTCGCACAACGGAATGTTGACAAGCTCACCGACCGGCAGCGTCGGGCCGTCATCGGCGGATCCGGCGACACCCGCTGAGCCGTTTGGGATCCGGGCACCACGCCGGTCAACCGGTGATGATCAGCTCGATCGGCGTTCTCTTCGGGGACCCAACGTTGAATCCTTGGGTCTTGTGACGTGCCGGAATCTGTGGGATGGTCCGAGCTGGTATGGGGGCACGGGATCGGACTTGCCCGCGCGGCGGGCGGATGTGCCCCGGATTGAGTGGTACGCCGTGATCGGTCGTCGTGGTCTCGCTTTCTCCTGTTGCGCTGGAACCGCTGCTGGTGCTCTGGTCCTGGCGAGTTTGCTCGTTGCGCCGTCGACCCAGTCGCCGGACGAGGAGAGCAGCGCCCAGGTCGACAGGGAGTTCCCCACTGCCTTAGGTGCCCATCTCGAGCACCTCAAGGAGGCCATCCCAGGCAATGGGGGTGAGTCGGAGGAGGGTCCGAGCTCGGCCGCGGAGGCGGAGTTCCTTCAGCGGGCGTACCCGCGCGACACCATCACCCTTGGCCAGGCTCAGGGATCGCAGGCCGCGTTCAGCCGGGCCACCACCCGGTTCGACAAGGCGGCCCCGGGCGCCTCCGCCGTCTGGAAGAGCGTGGGACCGAGCCGAGCGCTCTACCCGTTCACCCGCCTGCGCAACTCGTCGAACTACGTGCCGAACCGGTACATCGCCGGTGGTCGGATGACGGACGTGGCGATCGCCCCAACCTGCTCCCCCGGCGACTGCCGGCTGTGGGTGACACCAGCGGGTGGCGGTATCTGGCGCACCGACGATGCACTGGCGGCCTCGCCCCGGTGGAAGTATCTCGCGGGGCCGTTGGGCATCAACGCGGCGGGCAGCGTGACGGTCGACCCGAGCGATCGCAGTGGCGACACCATCTGGGTTGGCACCGGCGAAGCCAACATCTGCGGCAGCGGCTGCGTCGCCGGTGTCGGTCTCTACAAGTCGACAAACGGCGGCGACAGCTGGGAGGGACCGCTGGGCCGCGGGGTGCTCGGCGGCAAGGGTATCGGCGACGTGGTCGTCGATCCCACCGACGGGGACACCGTCTACGTGGCGACCACCACGGCGCTGCGGGGAATGTCGTCGGTGTGCTGCTCCGGGGTGACCCGGCCGGTACCGGGTGCGGCGAAGTGGGGCCTCTACAAGACCACCGACGGCGGCCACCACTGGAACTTCATCCACAACGGGTCCGCCAACGCGGCCACGTGCCCCCGCAACCTTGCGACGTACAGCAACCTCAAGCCCTGCTCGCCGCGCGGTGTGCGCTATGTCGAGCTCGACCCGCGTGACCACAACACGGTCTACGCGTCGTCGTACGCTCGCGGCATCTGGCGCTCCACCGACGGTGGAGCGACCTGGGTCCAGATCAAGGAGTCACTCAACCCCGCCCTCCTTCAGACGCTTGCCTCGTTCGACGTGACGAAGCTTGCCAACGGCAAGACGCGGATGTACGTCTACGAGGGCAACATCGGCAGCCCGTACTCCCGGCTGTTCCGAAGCGACAACGTAGCGACCGGGAATCCGAGCTTCACCGACCTGACCAGCGATGACCCAGCCGACCGAGGCTACGCGACGTACAACCAGTGCGGTGGCCAATGCTGGTACGACCAGTTCGTCTACACCCCCGACGGGCACCCGGACATGGTCTACACCGGCGGTTCCTACAGCTACGGCGAGACCGGCGGGATCTCCAACGGGCGCGGGGTCGTGCTGTCGACCGACGCCGGTGTGAGCGGCACGGACATGACCATGGACGGCACCGACCCGGTGCATCCCAACGGTCTGCACCCCGACCAGCACGCACTGGTGACCGACCCCGACAACCCCAACGTGTTCTTCGAGACCAACGACGGCGGGATCATGCGCTCCAACGGCGCCTTCTCCAACCGGTCAGGTTGGTGCGATAGCCGCGGTCTGACCGGAGACACCCTCGCCCGCTGCCGGCAGCTCTTGTCGAAGGTCCCGGCAAGGCTGCACGGGATCAACGCCGGTCTCAACACGCTGCAGTTCCAAAGCCTGTCCGTGAGTCCCTTCGACGACCGCCTGCTGCAGGGCGGCACACAGGACAACGGCACCTGGCAGAACAACGACCATGTTGTGACGTGGCGCAACACGATGATCGGTGACGGCGGTCAGTCCGGCTTCGACGCCAACAAGCCGGACTTCCGGTTCCACACCTTCTACGACGCCAGCCCGGACGTGAACTTCTCCAGCGGCGCGACCGGCAAGTGGATCTGGACCGGAGACCCGATTTTCGGCCAGCCAGGTACCCAGTTCTATGTGCCGATGATCAGCGACCCCAAGATCAGCGGCACCATGTACGTCGGAACGGGCCGCTCGGTCTACCGCACCACGACCTACGGGCTCGGCCACCGCACGATCGCTGAGGCCCAACGGGTCTGCAACGAGTGGACCGGCACGTTCGAGGCACAGTGTGGCGACTGGAAGCGCACCGGGCGGGTCGAGCTCACCAGTGTCGACTTCGGCGACCGTGAGGCCGGTGCTGTCGCCGCGATCGAGCGGGCGACCTCCGACACGTCGACCGCGTGGGCGGCGACGACCACCGGACGGGTGTTCGTGTCGCACAACATCAACACCGAAAGGCCCGAAGACGTTACCTGGCAGCGGCTCGACGACGACGCCAGCAACGACCCCAACCGGTTCGTCAGCAGTATCGCCATCGACCCGGACAACCCCGATCGTGCCTGGATCTCCTACAGTGGCTACAGCTCGGCCACGCCGACGACCCCCGGGCACGTCTTCCGGGTCGACTACAACGGCCGTCGAGCGACCTGGACCGACGAGTCAGCGAACCTGGACGACCTCCCGATCACCGACCTGGTCCGTGACAACGTGACAGGGGACCTGTACGCGTCGACGGACTTCGGTGTCCTCAGCATGGCGGCGGGCTCCGGGTCGTGGACGCTGGCCGCCCCTGGTATGCCCAACGTTGAGGTAGCCGGGCTCACTCTCCGACCTCATTCGCGGTTCCTGTACGCCGCCTCACACGGGCTCAGCGCCTGGCGGCTGCAGCTGGGCTGAGCGGCGCGGCGGCCGCGGAATGCCTCATGTTGAGGCGGACGAGAAGTCTCTCGAACTTTCGACTCGGGCCACGAAGACCGGCGACTCGGGTGCGGCGACATTGAGGGGATGTCCATGCTGCCCGCTGACGACCGCCCGTCCACGTCCCCCATCCGCATCGACGGCGTGGAGCGGTGGGCTGCGGACGCCACGGCAGCGGCTGGTCGTGCCCGGGTAGTCGTCGGCGGGCTCGAGACCAGCGCCGAGATGGCAGAGGCCGCCCAGCTCGTCAAGCGAGTATGGCGCAGCCAGGACACGTCAGCGTTGGAAGCGAACCTGCTCCGCGCACTCGAGCACACGGGCAACTTCGTCGCCGGTGCGTTCGAGGGCTCTGAGTCCGCTGGCGACGGCACCCCTGAAGGGCGAGCAGCACCGGCCGGACGGAGGTCGCTGGTTGGGCTGTCGGTCGGGTTCCTCACGGCCACGCCCGAGCACGGGCTGCACTCCCACATCACCTGTACGGCGCCCGGGCGCGGCGACGCAGGTCTGGGGACGGCCTTGAAGCTGTATCAGAGAG
>JBBSIF010000102.1:0-9827 GCA_038232255.1 Propionibacteriales bacterium | reverse complement strand
GATCCGTCCGTCATCGTCGGCGCCTTCTGGACACCGGGCGTCGGTGTCGTCGACTCCTTGCGCGCGGGCACGCTGATGCGGGAGAAGGCACAGCAGCTCGAGGCGCTGCACGTCGTGTCCACCGTCGAGGTGACCGGTCTCGACGTCGAGGACGGCGCGATCCGGCGGGTGCGCACGACGGGCGGCGACATCGAGGCCGAGACCGTCGTCATCGCGTGTGGAGTCTGGAGCCCCAAGCTGGCCAGGATGGCGGGAGCGTCGATCCCACTGACGCCGGCGGTGCACCAGATGATCAGCGTCGGACCTGTGCCGCAGCTGAGCGGAACCGTAGGCGAGATCTCGTTCCCGATCATCCGCGACATGGACACGTTCTGCTACGAGCGTCAGCACGGCGGTGACATGGAGGTCGGCTCCTACGCCCACCGGCCGATCCTCCTCGATCCCGAGGACATCCCGTCCATCGAGCAGGCCAAGCTGTCGCCGACGGAGATGCCCTTCACCGACGATGACTTCGACCCGCAGCTAGAGCAGGCCCTCGAGCTGATGCCGGAGGTTCTCGGCAACCCCGAGGTGGAGATCCGCTACGCCATCAACGGTCTGCTGTCGCTGACGCCCGACGGCTTCCCGATCCTCGGCGAGACCCCCGAGGTCAAGGGCCTGTGGTCCGCGGCGGCCGTGTGGGTGAAGGAAGGACCGGGCGTCGGACGGCTCGTCGCCGAGTGGATGACGGACGGCAACCCGGAGTATGACGTCCACCACTCCGACATCGCGCGCTTCTACCCCTGCCAGCGCACCCGCGCCCACGTCAGGGCCCGGACGTCGGAAGCCTTCAACAAGACATATGGCATCGTCCACCCGTCCGAGCAGTGGGGCAGCAACCGCAACGTGCGGCTGGCCCCGATGCACGCACGCGAGCGCGAGCTGGGCGCCGTCTTCTTCGAGGCGGCGGGATGGGAGCGCCCGTTCTGGTACGAGTCCAACGCCGGGCTGCTCGGCGACTACGGAGACGCCGTGATGCCCCGGTCCGCGGAGTGGGACGCGCGCTGGTGGTCACCGATCATCAACGCGGAGCACCTGGCGATGCGGGAGCGTGCCGGTCTTGTCGACCTGTCGGCGTTTGCGCTCTTCGACATCGTCGGAAGTGGTGCCCTCGACGCCGTGCAGCGGATCGCCGTCGGGCAGATGGACGTGGCACCCGGCCGGGTCGTCTACACCCCGGTGCTCGACGACCGTGGCGGTTTCCGCTCCGACCTGACGATCATGCGGCTCGGCCCGGACCGCTTCCGCGTGGTCACCGGAGGCGCCACCGGCAACATCGACCGGAAGTGGTTCGCCGACCACCTGCCGGCCGGTGACGGCGCCGAGGTCGTCGACCAGACGTCGGCGTACACCACGATCGGGCTCTGGGGCCCGCGCGCGCGCGACATCCTCGGCGCTCTCACCGACGCGGACATCGGCCATGACGCGTTCAGGTTCGGCAGCTGCCGCACTCTCGAGGTCGGCGCGCTTTCCGTGCTCGCCTCCCGCATCTCGTACGTCGGGGAGCTCGGCTGGGAGCTCTACGTCCCCATGGAGCAAGGCGCCCGCCTGTGGGACCTGGTCGAGGAGGCGGGCCGGCCGCACGGGATGGTGCCGGTCGGCATCGGCGTCTACGGCACGACCGGGCGCCTCGAGAAGTCCTACCGGGCGCACGGGGCCGAGCTCGACACCGAGCGGACCGTCGTCGAGGCAGGCATGATGCGACCGAAGGTCAAGGACGCGGACTTCATCGGCCGCGAGGCGTACCTCAAGCAGCGGGCTGAGGAGCCCGCAGCGGTGCTGTGCACCCTCACCGTGGACGACCACACGTCGTCGGACGGCACGTTGCGCTACATGCTCGGGGGTGAGCCGATCGTCACCCGCGAGGGCGACCCACTGGTCGACGGGCACGGACACCGCTCCTACGTGACCTCCGCGGGCTCCGCCCCGTCCCTGGGCAAGCACGTGCTGATGGCCTACCTCCCCCCCAGCCAGGCCGCCGTCGGTACGCCGCTGGCCGTCGACTACCTCGAAGAGCGCTATCCCGTGACGGTCGACTCGGCCGACGCCACGCCGCTCTTCGACCCCACCAACGAGCGGATCAGGGGCTGACCGTGACGAACGTGCTCGTGTGCATCAAGAGGGTCCCTGAGACGTCAGGGCAGATCCTGCTCTCCGAAGACAGCCAGACGATCGACGCCCGGCACGTGGGATATACCGTGAGCCCTCATGAGGAGTGCGCGGTCGAGCTCGCCATCCAGGTCGCGAAGGCGACGGGTGGCGAGGCGACCGTGCTCACCGTCGGCTCGTCCGACGCCCTGGCCCAGCTCCGCGACGCGATAGCCGTCGGGTGCACGGGCGCTGTGCTCGTGGAGGCGCCGGTCGACTCCCTCGGGCCGGCTGACGTCGCCGCCGCCATCACCACAGTGGTCCAGGACCACGAGGCCGCCGGGTCGGCGTACGAGCTCGTCCTGGTCGGGAACGACGCGGCCGACACCGGTGACTTCCAGGTGGGGGTGCGGCTGGCCTACCGGCTCGGCCGGCCGGTCGTGACCGGCGTCTCGACCGTCGAGGTCTCCGGGCAGACCGTCGTCGCTCGTGGCGACGGCCCGGACGGAACGGAGGTCTTCGAGCTGCCGCTACCAGCCGTGGTTGCGGTGCAGGAGGGCGGTATCGAGCCTCGTTATCCATCAATCCCTGGCCGGATGAAGGCCAAGCGGACCCCGGTGGAGATGCGGGTCTCGGAGGTGGAGCCGGTCGGCTCCGGGCGGGTGCGGCTGAAGCTGCCACCGCAGCAGCCGAGCAACGTCGAGATCCTGGGTGAGGGCGCAGCGGCGGCCCCGGCCGTCGTCGACCTGCTGGTCCGGGCGGGTGTGGTGTCGCGATGATCCTCGTCCTTGTCGAGCCCGGCCGCGAGGGCGCCGCCGAGACGTCCCAGGAGGCGCTCACCTTCGCCCGCGGCCTGGCTGAGAGCGCGAACACCGGGCCCCTGCACGCCGTACTGGTCGGCCCCCTCCCGCCGGGTTCCGAGTCGGCCTACGTGTCCCAGCTGGGGCAGCAGGGCGTGGCGGTCCTCCACCATGCGCAGGACGACCTGTTGTCGTCGTACTCCGCGGCCGCCTGGGCCGCCTCGGTGGTCGACGCCACGACCGCGACGGCGGCACTGGTGGTGGTTGCGTCCGGGACACCTCGGGGCAACGAGATTCTGGCTCATGTCGCGACGCGGCTCGATGTGCGGATGGCCGCGAACGTGGTGGCGGTCGACGACGTCAGCCCGCTGACGGTCTCGCGGCAGGTGATGGGTGGCGCGGCCCTGGAGGAGATGGCGTTCGACACCTCACCGGCCGTGCTGACAGTTGCAGGACACGCCACCGAACCGGCGGCAGCGGCGCAGCCCACCAGTCCCGAGGTGGTGCCGTTAGCGCCGACGCTCTCCGACGCCGACCTGGTCGCCCGGGTGGCCAGGAGCGAGGCGGCCCCGGTGGACCACACCGCGGCCCTGACCGGGGCGCGCGTCGTCGTCGGCGCCGGACGAGGTGTCGGCAGCGCGGAAGGCTTCGACGAGCTGCTCGAGCTCGCGAAGCTGCTGGGCGGCGTCCTTGGCGTGTCCCGCGTGGTGACCAGCCTCGGGTGGCGGCCGCATCACGAGCAGGTGGGCCAGACGGGCAGCCGGGTCTCTCCGGACGTCTACATCGCCTGCGGGATCAGCGGCGCCATCCAGCACTGGGCCGGTATCTCGAGCGCCAAGACGATCCTGGCGATCAACACCGATCCCGACGCGCCGATGGTCACCAAGGCGCACTACGCCGTGATCGGCGACCTCCACGAGGTGGTGCCTGCCATCAACGAGGAGCTGCGGCGGCGGCTCGCCTAGCCGGCGAGCCGCCGAGCAGCACCTGGCCGTCTCAGGGCTACTTGAGGCAGGCCGCGGGCTACTTCAGCCAGGCGTCCACCACGCTCGTGTTGTCGGCGATCCACTTGTCCGCAGCATCGCTCGGGCTCATGCCGTCCTGGGCGATGTACTTCGCGACGGTGTTCTGGTCGTCGTTGGTCCAGTGGAAGCTCTTGACCAGGTCGTATGCCGGACTGCCGGACTTGGCGAAGTCGGTCGAGACGACCTTGTCCAGGTGGTAGACCGGGTAGTCGCAGGCGACCTTCTGCGGATCGGCGTCGCAGCCCGGCTTGTACGGCGGCAGCTTCACGTGCTTCAGGGGCACCTCGGCCAGGAACCACTGGGGCGAGTAGAAGTACCCGATCACCCAGGTGTGGTTCTTCTCGGCCGTGCGGAAGGCCTGGATGAGTGCGGCCTCCGATCCGGCGTACACGACCTTGAAGTTGAGGTGCAGGTTGGCGACGAGGGCGGCGTCATTGGTCACGAACGACGGGTCACCGTCGAGGAACTGACCCTTGTCGCCCGACTCGGAGGTCTTGAAGTTCTGCGCGTACTTGTTCAGGTTCTGCCAGTTCAAGATGTCGGGGTGCGCCTTGGCGAGCCACGGCGGCACGAACCAGCCGATCACGCCGAGGTTGCCGGTCAGGCCAGCCGTCTCGGCGATGTGCGCACCGGTGATGTACTTCTTGACCAGCTCCGGGTGCCCCCAGTTCTCCAGGACGACATCGACCGACCCGCTGTCGAAGCCGGCCCAGGACACGTCCTCCTTGAGGTTCTTGTAGGCGACGTTGCAGCCGAGCTTCGTCGCGGCGACCTGGCCGACGACGTACGCGTCAGCCTCGTAGCCGACCCAGGGGTTCACCGCGATGTTGAAGTCGCCGCAGTCCTGCCCCCCGGCCGGCTGGTCGGCACTCTTGATGTCGCTCCCACCGCACGAGGCGAGAACGACCGCCAGCGCCCCCGTCACCGCGAGCGCCTTAAGGGACCCCTTGCCTGTCTTCTTCGTTATCACTGTCTCTCCTCACCGACCCAACGTCTGCTGGGCGAACTATGGGTGCACAGCACTTCCGCCACCCCTCAATGCGGCCCTTCTCGTGATGCGGTCCAGCATGATCCCCAACAGCACGATGGAGATGCCCGCCGCGATGCCCTTGCCGAAGTAGGGGTCCGGCTTGTCGAACCCCTGGACGATGTCGTATCCGAGTGCGCCGGCCCCGACCAGTCCACCGACGACAACCATCGCCAGTACGTAGAGCAGCCCCTGGTTCGCCGCCAGCACGAGAGAGCTCCGCGACATCGGCAGCTGCACTCTGGTGATGATCTGCCAGCGGGTGGAACCAGACGACTGGGCGGCCTCGATTGCCGTGAGTGAGACGCCGCGGATACCGTCCGCGACGAGCTTGATGGCCGCCGGTGCGGCGTACACGACACCCGCGACGATGGCTGTGAACCGGGTGGGTCCGAACAGGGCGAGCGCCGGCACCAGGTAGACGAACGGCGGCATCGTCTGCCCGGCGTCCAGGGCCGGGCGCAGCAACGTGTCGACCAGCCGGCTGCGTCCCATCCAGACGCCGAAGACCACGGCCAGGATCATCACCAAGATGGTGCCGACCAGGACCGATGTCAGCGTGACCATGCTGTCCTGCCACAGGTCCAGGTAGTAGATCCCGGCCAGGCAGACCAGCGAGGAGACGACGGCGCGGACGCCGCCGAGCAGCGCCGCAGCCGTGAGGATGACGGCAGCAACCAGCCACCAAGGAGAGTTGGCGATGAGATCCTGAAGAGGGTTCAGCAGGATGTAGCTGATCTCGTTCTTCACATCGGTCGTGGCCGTGTCGAGGTTGTTCGTGATCCACGTGCTGGCGGAGTCGACCCTTGTCTGCAGTGGGGTTCCGAGGTCGACACTCGTCGGGAAGTTCGCGGCCCACAGGAAGGTGTGGGAGATGTACACCGCGACCAGCGCCACGACACCTGTGCCGGCGAGTACCGCCATGCGCATTCTCTTGTTGCCACCGCCAGCTCGCGCCAGTCGCTCCGACCGCTCGCTCATCGCCGTCGTGGTGCGGTCCAGCATGATCGCCATGATCACGATCGCGAGGCCGGCGACGAAGCCCTGTCCGACCTGAAGAGCCTGCAGGGCCTCGATGACCGGCTTGCCGAGACCCGGGCCGTTCACGAACGCGGCGATCGTCACCATGGAGAGGGCGGCCATCATCGTCTGGTTCACCCCGACGATGATGGTCCGCCTGGCCATGGGCACCTGGACCTTCATGAGGCGCTGCAGCCGGGTTTGGCCGAGGGAGTTTGTGGCCTCGATGGCGGAGGTCGACACGTCACGGATCCCGTGCGCGCTAATTCGGACGACCGGAGGTAGCGCGTAGATGAGTGTCGCGATGAGGGCGGCCTGGGTGCCGATCCCGAAGAACAGGACCACGGGGAGGAGATAGACGAAAGACGGGAACGTCTGCATCACGTCGAGCACCGGCGTCACGATCGCGGTGGCGGTCTTGCTGTTGCCCATCCAGACTCCGAGCGGCAGGCCGACCACCAGACAGATGACCACAGCGGCGAACGTCATGATCAGCGTGTCGATGCTGTCCTGCCAGTAGCTGAGGACGCCGAATGCGAAGAAGCACGCCACGACAAACGCGGCGATGCGCCACCCCGCCGTCGCCAGAGCCGCCCAGCCGGCAAGCGCTATAACGCCGAGCCAGCCGATTTGCGGAACGGGCCTGGGAAACGCGGGGATCGAGAGCAGCTCTTGCAGCCAGGTGATCACCGAGTTCGCGAATTCGCCCACCCGAGTGCACGCCTCGATGAACACGTTATGGCTGTTCTGGATGGCGTTCGCATGTCTGGTGATCCAGTCGTGCGTGCCCGTGGTGATCGACGTGCCGAGCGGCTCGGTGTAGTGGCCCCGGGTGAAGCTCCACACGACCACCCATACGGCGACCAGGGCAAGCAGCCACACCCACCGTGGCGCGCGCCTCCAGCTCAGAGGGGCGGAGAAGGCGGATGTCTTGGACTCGGCCGTCGTCGAGACGCTCATGGCGTGAGACCTTCCTCAGCGACGACGAGGCGGAAGATGGCATCATCGTCCACGATGCCCACCAGCTTGCCGTCGTCCACCACCTGGACGGGGTGGTCGGAGGCCAGGGCGGCGCGGGCTGCGTTGCGGACGATGGTGTGGGGAGACATCACGGGACCCTCGTGCGAGTCGTCGGGCCCCGGGTCGCGCATCACCCACTTGAGGGTCAGCACATGTGCGCGCGGCACTTCGCTGACGAAGTCGCGCACGTAGTCGTCGGCCGGAGCGCCGACCACCTGGTCAGGAGCGCCGATCTGCACGATCTCGCCGTCACGCATGATCAGGATCCGGTCGCCAAGCTTGAGCGCCTCGTTGAGGTCGTGCGTGATGAAGACCACCGTCTTCTGCAGGTCCTCCTGCAGCCGGATCACCTCGTTCTGCATGTCGCGGCGGATGAGGGGGTCGAGAGCCGAGAACGGCTCGTCGAACATCAGCACCTTAGGGTCGACGGCGCGCGCCCGCGCGAGCCCGACCCGCTGTTGCATCCCGCCCGACAGCTGGTCGGGGTAGTGGTTCTCGTAGCCGGTGAGCCCCACCAGGTCGATCATCTCCTTCGCCCTCTTGTACCTGTCGCCCTTCGACTCGCCACGGATCTCGAGCCCGTAGGAGACGTTGTCGATCACCTTGCGATGCGCCAGCAGCCCGAAGTGCTGGAAGACCATCGCCACGTCTCTGCGGCGTACCTCCCGGAGCTTGCGCGCAGTCAGCTTCGCGACGTCAACGCCACCGAGCTCCACCCGACCGGCTGTCGGCTCGATCAGCCGTGTCAGGCAGCGGACGAGGGTGGACTTTCCGGATCCGGAGAGGCCCATCACGACGAAGACCTCACCGGGAGCGACCTCGAAGGAGACGTCCTTCACGGCCGCGACGCAGCCGGTCTTCTCGAGGAGCTCCGCCCGCGGAAGATCCGCCTCTGGCGAGCCGATGATCTTTTCGGACCGCGGTCCGAAGACCTTCCAGAGGTCCTTGACCGTGAGCGTTGCGGCTTGCCCGGCCGGGGCGGACTCGGCCAGGTCGACAGTGCCGGTGGACGTCATGGGGTGCCCCGACTCTCGTGAGCTGCCGCGAGCGTAGGCGGTTCCAGCGGCGTCCCGTCGCGGTAGCGGTAGTAGGGGACATCGGCGGGTGGGAGCGGCGTGCTGCCCAAGATCAGGTCCGCGGCCTTCTCGGCGACCATCATGACAGGAGCGTAGATGTTTCCGTTGGTCACATACGGCATAACGGACGCATCGACCACGCGGAGTCCGTCAACGCCGTGCACGCGCAGCGAGGTGGGATCGGTCACCGCGAGGTCGTCGACACCCATCCGCGCCGTGCAGGAGGGATGCAGCGCGGTCTCGGCATCAGCTGCCACCCACGCCAGGATCTCTTCGTCGGTGGACACCTGCGGCCCAGGCGACAGCTCGCCGTCGTTGAAGGGCGCGAACGCCGGCTGCGTCAGGATGGAACGTGCGACCCGGACCGCCTCGACCCACTCCCGCCGGTCGTTGGGGGTGGAGAGGTAGTTGAACCGCAAGGCGGGATGAGCCTTCGAGTCTCGGGAGGTGATCCGGACGCTGCCCCGGACGTCTGAGTACATCGGGCCAACGTGGACCTGGTAGCCGTGCCCCTCGGTGGGCGCCGAGCCGTCGTACCGGATGGCAACCGGCAGGAAGTGGAACATCAGGTTCGGGTAGTCGACCTCGTCGTTGCTGCGGCAGAAACCGCCGCCCTCGAAGTGGTTGGTCGCGCCGAGCCCCTTGCGGAAGAAGAGCCAGTCGAGAGCGATCTTGGGACGGTTGCGCCAGCGCAGGCCCGGAGCGATGGACACGGGCTGCTTGGACGCGTACTGGATGTAAACCTCGAGGTGGTCCTGCAGGTTCTCCCCGACACCGGGCGTGTGCCGAACAAGTGGGACCCCGATCTGCCGCAGGTGGTCGGCGTCCCCGATGCCGGAGAGCTGGAGCAGCTGCGGGGTGTTGATCGCACCGCCGCACAGGATGATCTCGGCCGCCTTGGCGTGCCGCGGCAGGCGCCCGGCGCGGAGGTAGTCGACCCCGACGGCGCGCGAGCCGTTGAAGGTCACCCGGGTCACATGCGCAAGCGTCTCGACGCTCAGGTTCTTGCGGTGCATCACCGGGTGCAGGTAGGCACGGGCGGCGGACAGCCGTCGGCCGCGGTGGACGTTGCGGTCGAACCTGGCGAAGCCCTCCTGCCGGTAGCCGTTGACGTCGTTGGTCAGGGGGTAGCCGGCCTCCTGCACAGCCTCGAAGAACGCGGCGAACAAGGGGTTCTGCGCCGGACCACGCTCGAGCACCAACGGCCCGTCACCACCCCGCCAGGCGTCCGCGCCGGCGAGGCAGGTCTCCATCTTCTTGAAGTACGGCAGGCAGTGCAGGTAGTCCCACGTCTGCATGCCGGGGTCGGCCCCCCACCGCTGGTAGTCGAGCGGGTTGCCGCGCTGGAAGATCATCCCGTTGATGCTGCTCGAACCGCCGAGCACCTTGCCACGGGCGTGGAAGATCTTCCGACCGCCCATCCAGGGCTCTGGCTCGGACTCGTATCGCCAGTCGTAGAAGCGGCTGCCGATGGGGAACGGCAGTGCCGCAGGCATGTGGATGAAGGGATCGACTTTGAAGTCGGAGTGCCCGGCCTCGAGCACAAGGACCGACGTCGAGGGGTCGGCGCTGAGCCGGTTGGCCAGCGCACACCCTGCGGAGCCTCCGCCGACGATCACGAAGTCCCAGCCGGTGTGCGCATCCGCCATCAGGTGCCGCCGAACCAGCGCTGGACCTGAGGGCGCACGTTGTGCCAGATGTGCTTGGTCTCGCGGTACTCGGCGATCCCGTG
>JBBSIF010000101.1:0-9886 GCA_038232255.1 Propionibacteriales bacterium | reverse complement strand
CGCTGGCTCCCGCCGACGAGATGTCCGATCTGGCGCACTGGCTGCTCCTCTGCCTTGGGCGTGTGATCTGTGAGCTCATCGGGCTTCATCCAGCCCTGACAACGGCATCTGCGACGATGCTCTCATCCACGCCTGAACTCGGAGGAGGGCATGTGAGCCGACTCGTGGTCCACGTAGGGCCCCCGACGACGGCCACGTCGGACTTTCAGCAGGCGCTCTTCGCCAATGCCGACGTGCTGGCCGCCCATAGCGTCTATCTCCCGACCAGCGCACGCCTGGAGCTCGCCCCGAACTCTGTCTGCCACCACCACCTCGCGTGGGACCTGGCCGGGAGCCCCCGCTTTCGACCCGATATCGGCGGCTGGGACGCCCTCGAAGCCGAGATCGCCGACGTCGAGGCCGACACGGTCCTGCTGAGCTCGGAGCTCCTCAGCCCAGGAATCTTCTCCGAGGGGATTGAACACCGCCTCGATGAGCGCCTGGCTGCACTCGGGCGAGACGTGACGATCCTGTACGTCGTGAACGAGCAGCTCTCGCTCATCAACAGCTCCTACACCCAGAAGGTCAAGACGCTGACCGACGTTGCAGGCTTCGCTGCCTACGCCGCCGGAGTGCTGCGTCGGAGTGAGGGGGACCTCGAGCGCCTGACCGGCAGGTGGCAGCGGTCCACTGACCTAGCCTTCGTCGCTGTGCCGGTGACCAGGCTGAACAGCCCGAACCCCCTGGTAGCCCTGCTCCGGGCTGCGGAGGTCTCGGTGCCCGAGGAAGACCTCGTCGTCGGCCCCGAGTCCGCCACGATCAGCCTGGGTCCGGTCGCGGTCGAGGCCATGAGGTTGCTCCGCGTCTATCTCCACGGGTTGAACCAGACGCTATCCCACGACGACATCGCGGTACGCCGGCTGCACCGCATCGCTGCCCGCCAGGCGAAAGATGCCGGCTGGTGCGAGACGCCCTACTGGGGCTGGCCACCGGCGCTGGCGGCGCGGGCGGCGGAGCAGTTCGAGCCGTCGAACGAGCGCTTCGCCCAGGACGTCTGGCAGTGCCCGTGGCCCTTGCCGCTGCCGGTCGACATCCCACCCGCTCACGTTCAGCTTCTGCAGCTGGAGGCCGACGAGCTGGAGCGGGTCCACGAGTACATCTTCACCCTGGCGAAGCGCTACACCGCGATCCGGTCGGGAAAGCGCAATCCTGGAATGGCGTCCCCCGAACCGGTGTAGGCTGCGCCAATGGTCCAGGGGGGGTCAGCGTGACGCCGCGTCTCGTCGTCCATGTGGGCGCGGCCCAGACGGCGACGACGTTCATCCAGCACTCCCTGCACGACAACGAGAAGGTCCTGAGCGACCTCGGCGTCTACATGCCAGAAGCGGGGCGCTTCGAGTTCTCCGCGCCGACGATCCTGCACCAGAACCTCGCTTGGGAGCACTTGGAGCCTGAGCGCTTCGACGCGAAGGCGGGCGGTTGGGACGCACTGGTCGCCGAGGTCGAACAGTCACCCGCCGAGGTCATCCTGCTGAGCTCGGAGTCCCTCGAGCGGATGACGCACTCGACTGCCCTACGCGAGACGTTCGAGAGCCAGCTCAAGCGCATCTCCGACGACGTGACGATCCTCTACGTCGTCCGTGACCAGCTGTCCTACCTCAACAGCCTGTACAACCAGAACGTCAAGTCCCTGCGCTCGACGCAGACCTTCGACGAATACATCGCGCGCATCTCCAAGACGGACCAGATGAACCTCGAGAAGCGTTTCAGGCCGTGGTACTCGTCCAGCGTCTTCGAATTCGTGGCCGTCCCCTTCGAGAACCTCGTCAGCGGGAATGTGCTCTACAACTTCCTCACGGCCGCGCGCATCGACGTCTCCGAGGACATGCTCGAGAAGCCTCGGACGGTGCCAACCGAGCCCCTCGGGCCAGTCGGCGTGGAAGCCGCACGCCTGCTGGGTGGCTATCTGCGTATCCTCGACCCCGGTTTCGACCACAGGAGCTACGCCGCGTTGAAGCTGTACCGCGCGGCTGCGCGCAAGGCCCGCGAGAACGGCTGGTGCAACGACTCCTTCTGGGGCTGGGACCAGGACCTCGCCCAGGCCCTGGCAGCGCGAGAGAAGGATTCGAACGCCCGGTTCGCGCGGTCCGTGTGGGGCCCCGAGGGACGACTCGACCTTCCGATGCACAAGCCGCAACGCACCGCACGTCTGGTGGACCAGTCCGCAGAGACGCTGAGCCTGGTGCACCGTTTCGTCGGCACCATGTCCCGCCGCTACCTGAACCTGATCAGCGGCGCCGGTCCGGCTCGAAGCCGCCGGCCTGGCAAGGCGGAGCACGACGGGACCGAAACGGACGCGGCTGAGGACTACGAGGACGACATCTGACTGCGGCAAGCACGCGACTGTCACCTGGGTGAGGCAGTCGACCTTCCCTGCGGCGTCAACCAGTCATGCAGGAGCGCGAGAAAGTCGTCGGGGCGTTCCATCGAGGGCAGGTGGGCGGTGTCGGGCCAGCGGACCAGGCGCGCGCCCCTGATGCCATCGGTCACGCGTCGTGCCGTGTCGTGGATCGCGTCGAGATCCAACGCGCCGACGAGAGCCAAGGTGGGCGCGCGGATGTCAGCGAGCCGATCAAGGGCGGGCGGGTCGAGCTCCGCTTCCTCGACGTCGTCCCAGCCGGCAGTCACCTCGAACGCTCGCCGTTGCATCTGCCGAACCTGGTCGCGGATGGCCGGGTTGACGTCATCGGTGTCGCGAGCCGGACCGTCGACCCACCAGGCCAGGTTCGCCTCGACGGCACCGTCGATGTCGTGACGGGCCAGCGCGGAGCGCTCCGCCTCGATGAAGGCACGCAAGTCCGGCGTGACCTCGGCTCTCAGCGAGCCGACTGGCTCGCTGAGAAAGAGTGAGTGAACCTTCTCGAGTCGGGTCACCGTGAGCTCGACGGCCACGCCGGCGCCCAAGGAGGCACCGACAAGGTGACACCGCTCGATGTCAAGCTCGGCCAACGTGTCGAGCACATCGTCGACGGGGGAGAGCTTTCCGCGGGGACGGTCCGCGGACTGGCCGAATCCACGAAGGTCCAGCCTGACGACATCGCGTTTGGCGGTGAGCGCCGGCCACTGTGGGTCCCACATCCGGCGATCGGCGACGCCGGCATGGATGAGGAAGACGGGCAGGTCACCGCGGGGACCCGCACGGTCGTACGCGATACCGGCAGTCGTTCGCGAGCTTGCGATCAAGGGGCTCCTCGCGGCTCTGGGAGGCCACAGTGAAGCATCCGGCAGTCGGTGGTGCCACCGCTTTATGCACCGTCAGGCGGTCGACGTACCCGCCGTCTCGAGAGTCGCGCGCCCCGCCTCCAGCCGTGCGACCGGCACCCGGAACGGCGAGCACGACACGTAGTCGAGCAGGATCGTCTCGAAGAAGTGGATCGACGCCGGGTCACCGCCGTGCTCACCGCAGACACCGAGCACGAGATCGCTGCGGGACTCCTTGCCCTCCCACGCAGCGACGCTCACGATCCGGCCGACGCCGGCGGTGTCGAGAGTCTCGAACGGGCTGATTCCGAAGATCCCGGACTCGATGTAGAGCGGGAAGAACTCGGCCTCCACGTCGTCGCGGCTGAAGCCCCACGTCGTCTGGGTCATGTCGTTGGTGCCGAAGGAGAAGAACTCTGCCTCCTTGGCGATCTCGTGCGCCGTCAGCGCGGCCCGTGGCAGCTCGATCATCGTGCCGATCTTGAAGTGCAGCTCAACACCCACCTCCTCGGCCACCTCGGTGATCGTCTCGAGGGCCTGCTGTCTGATGATCGCCAGCTCTTTGACGTCCGCGACGAGCGGCACCATGATCTCCGGGTCGGGGCTGAGCCCGCGCTTCTTCAGCTCGGCCGCCGCTTCAGCGATTGCCCTTACCTGCAAGAGGAAAAGCCCGGGAACCGTGAGGCCCAGCCGCACACCGCGCATGCCCAGCATCGGGTTCTGCTCGGAGTGCCGCTGGACCTCCTTGAGCAGCTCCGCTGCTTTCTCGTCCGGGTCACCGGTCGCCTCCGCCACGGCCACCTTGACCGACAGCTCGGTCAGGTCGGGCAGGAACTCGTGCAGCGGCGGGTCCAGGAGACGTACGACGACCGGCAGGCCGTCCATCGCCTCGAATATCCCCAGGAAGTCCTCGCGCTGCAAGGGCAGGAGCTTCTGCAGCGCGGCGTCGCGCTGCTCGTCGGTGCGCGCCAGGATGACCTCCTCGACGATCTTGCGCCGCGACCCGAGGAACATGTGCTCCGTGCGGCACAAGCCGATCCCGGCGGCGCCGAACTCCCTTGCCCGCTTGGCGTCCTCGGGGGTGTCGGCGTTCGCGCGGACGCCCATCCGTCGTGACTTGTCGGCGTGCGCCATGATCCGCAGCACCGAGTCGACGAGCTGGGCGTCCTTCCGCGGCTTCGCGCTTCCTTCAGCGCCCTCGCCGTCGGCAAGCAGCGCCTCGACCACCACGCTCGGCACCACAGGAACATCCCCGGAGAACACCTCCCCAGTCGTGCCGTCGATAGCGATCGTGTCGCCCTCGCTCACCTGCGCGCCACCCGTCGTACGGAACTCGCGCTTCTTCAGGTCCACCCGCAGCGCCTCGACGCCGACGACACAGGTGCGCCCCATGCCGCGGGCGACGACGGCCGCGTGCGACGTCTTGCCGCCACGGCTCGTCAGCACGCCCTTGGCGGCGATCATCCCCCGCAGGTCGTCGGGGTTCGTCTCGCGGCGTACCAGGATGACGTCCTCACCCTGCGCCGCCCACTCCACCGCGGTCTTCGAGTCGAACGCCGCCTTGCCGACCGCCGCACCGGGGCTCGCCGCCATGCCCTTGGCGATCAGGTCGCGCTTGCTGGCGGGGTCGAACTGCGGGAACATCAGCTGCGCGAGCTGGGCACCGGTGACGCGGCGAAGAGCCTCGTCCTCGTCGATGAGCCCCTCGTCCACCAGCTGCACGGCGATCCGGAACGCGGCTGCCGCGGTGCGCTTGCCGACGCGGGTCTGCAGCATCCACAGCTTGCCGCGCTCCACGGTGAACTCGATGTCGCACATGTCCTTGTAATGGCGCTCGAGCCTGCCCATGATGTCGAGCAGCTCGTCGTACGACGTGGGGTCGGTCTCCCCCAGCGAGGCGAGTGGCTGGGTGTTGCGGATCCCCGCCACGACGTCCTCGCCCTGCGCGTTGGCGAGGTAGTCGCCGTACACCCCTTGGTGGCCGGACGCGGGGTCGCGCGTGAAGCAGACTCCGGTGCCGGAGTCCGCACCGAGGTTGCCGAAGACCATCGTGCAGATGCTGACGGCCGTCCCAAGGTCGTCGGGGATGCGCTCCTGACGGCGGTAGATCTTCGCCCGGTCGGTGTTCCATGAGGAGAACACGGCCCGCACCGCGAGCGCCAGCTGCTGGCGCGGGTCCTGCGGGAAGTCCTCGCCGGTGTGCTCCTTGATGAGCTTCTGGTACGTCGCGACGAGGGCGCGGAAGTCGTCGGCGTCGAGATCGAGGTCCGACGAGGCGCCCTTGCCCTCCTTGACCGCGTCGAGGGCATCGTCGAACTCGGACCGCTCGAGCCCCAGGACGGTCGTGCCGAACATGGACAGCAGCCGCCGGTAGGAGTCCCAGGCGAAGCGCGGGTTCCCCGATATCGAGGCCAGGCCCTCGACGGACTCGTCGTTCAGCCCGATGTTGAGGACCGTCTCCATCATGCCGGGCATCGAGAACTTGGCTCCCGAGCGCACCGACACCAGCAGCGGGTCCTCCGGCTGACCGAGTGTGCGGCCGGCCTCCTTCTCCATGCTCGTCAGGTGCTCGTCGATCTCCGCCGCGAGCTCCGGCGGCTCCTCGCCCGTCGCCAGATAGACGCGGCAGGCATCGGTCGTGATCGTGAAGCCGGGCGGGACCGGCAGCCCGATGTTGGTCATCTCGGCGAGGTTTGCGCCCTTGCCCCCCAGCAGGTCCTTCTGGGACGCGTTGCCCTCACTGAAGTTCCACACGTACGTCGACATGCCCACTCCTCTGCCGCAGGAACCGGCCGCCTGCCCGATGTGAGCCGGCCGGGCCTCCTGACGTCGTTGGCCCATCATGCCTGTTCGCGCCGTGTTCCACGACCGGCTGGTCGAGACCCGGACCGGGCTCCTCGACGAGGGGCCTCGGTAGCCTTGGCGTTGCCCCGCGCTCGACCGAGCTGGTGGCGTAAGGGGAGACGGTGCCAATACGCAAGGCCGCTGTGACGATCCTGGGCTGGACGCTGGTGCTCGCCGGCGTGGCTGCCCTGGTCCTGCCCGGGCCCGGCCTGCTCCTGCTCCTCCTCGGCCTCGTCGTGCTCTCCCAGGAGTACAGGTGGGCGGAGCGCCGCGTCGAGCCGGTGAAGCGCAAGGCGTTCGAGGTCGCCCGGCAGGGCGTGTCGTCGTACCCCCGCATCCTCATGAGCGCCCTGGGCGCCTGCGCGCTCACCGCGATCGGAGTCGTGTGGGGCCTCGACCCGACGATCCCGACGATCGGTCCCGTCGGCCCGCAGCTGCCGTTCGGCGGCTGGGCGACCGGCAGCTCGATCATCATCTCGGGGATCGTCGCGGCGCTGCTGCTGGCCTACAGCGTCAAACGGTTCCGTCCCACGGCTGGGTCTCGCGAGTCAGCGGACGTCAGGAGCCACTGACCCGACGTCTGGTGAGGATCCGCGGCGCTGGACGCGCGATCAAGTCCGGGGTCGCATTCGCCTCCCGGTTCTGTGTCTTTCCTTGTGCACAAGGGCTTTTCGGCTTGCGACTGGCGCTGGCTGTGGATACACTCGAACGCATGTTCGAGATGATCGATCCCGCCGATGGCGGCGAGGAGGACCCGCCGATCGATGCTGGCGAGCTCGTGGCTGAAGCAGGGGCGGCGTTGGAGTCGGTGGAGGCCCGGCAGGCGGCTGACGAGCTGGCGGAGATGGACGCCGACGTCACGTTGCTGTCGGCAGCGGCGACCCAGCGGCAGCTCAACCTGACCGGTGCCCGCCAGCTCTCGGTGGCTGCGCACTGGGCTGATCTGCACGGAGTCCTCGACTGCCTCGCCGGCTCAGCCGCCTCGGTCGTGTCAGCCGACGGTTCTGCTGGTCGGCGGAAGGGTCGGGAGGTGCTGGCGCAGCCCGGCGGTGACGGGACGCCAGCGGTGGCGGAGTTCGCGCCGGCCGAGCTTGGTGCCGTGCTGGGGATCTCGGTGATGTCGGCGGGATCGCTGATCGCCGACGCGTTGGACCTGCGGCACCGCCTCCCCCGGGTGTGGGGGCGGCTGCAGGCCGGGGAGGTGAAGGTCTGGGTCGCGCGCGGCATCGCCCGCCGGACCCGCCGGCTCTCCCAGTCCGCCGCGGCAGCCGTCGATGTCAAGGTAGCGCCGCTCGTTGCCACTGTTCCGTACGGCAGATTGGAGAAGATCGTCGACGCGGCGATCCTGTCAGCCGACCGTGAGCAGGCGGAGGCGGACACCGCGGCCGCCGAGGCCGAACGTGGGGTGTGGGTGGGCACCGACACCAACCATGGCGTTGCGACGATGTTCGCCAAGGCAGCCGCCCCGGACATCGCCGCGTTCGACAGGACCCTCGACATGGTCGCCCGTGCACTGAAGCTGCTTGGCGATCCCGACGCCCACGACATCCGCCGGGCCAAAGCCCTCGGGGTCCTCGCCGATCCCCAAGCCGCCCTCGACGTCGTCGACCAGGCCGAAGCAACCCGACAAGCCGCCTCGCGTGACAACGCAAACGCCCAGCCGGGCGCGGACGACCGCCGACGCCGCTGCATGCTCGGGACGGCCACCCTGTATGTCCACATCTCCGGGGAGTCCCTGACCGGCGGCGATGGGGTCGCCCGAGTCGAGAGCATCGGGCCGGTGCTGCTCGCTCAGGTGCAGCAGTGGCTGGGCTCCCGCACCGTCCGGGTGCAGCCGGTGCTGGACCTCCAGGCGATCCCGGCGGTCGACCGCTACGAAGTCCCCGACAAGATGGCCGAGGCGATCCGGCTCCGCACTCCCGCCGACTACTTCCCCTACTCGGCGAGTCTCACCCGTGACGACGACAACGAGCACATCGTCCCCTTCGTGCCCATCGACGACGGTGGACCACCGGGCCAAACCGGGATGGACAACCTGGCACACACCAACCGCCGTCCACATCGGCTCAAGACTCACGGCAAGTGGACAGTCACCCAACCACGATCCGGGGTCTGGATCTGGCGATCCCCTCACGGCTACTACTTCCTCGTCGACCACGCGGGCACGACACCCCTCGGCAAGCTCTGGACTCACCGGTAGCAGTCAGCCTGGTGGCGTCGACACGGCAGTCTTCGACAGCTGCGGCGCCAAGGATCTCCTCCAGCTCACCCGCGCGGTGCAGGTGCGGTGGCGACCGACTTCAGGTTGCGTAGAGCCATCGTCTCGTTGAACCCGTCTCCCGGAGGCACAGCCGCACTCGCGCCGGTCATTCTCGGCGACCGATGCGACTCACGTGCTCGGCTCCGTGCCAGCCTCCAGGTAGAGCGGCCCCACCTCTGGCCCGGCCAACCGATCCAGCAGGACGCGCAGGTACGGCGCGACGTGGCGCGCCGCCTCCTCCGCCGTGCACCAGTGCACCGCGGCGATTTCGCGGGGCTGGAGCACCATCTCGCCGAGCAGGGACTCATCATGGCTGCCCAGGTCGAAGACGAACTGGCAGGCGTCGTCCCAGCCCCGCCACGGCGGCAGCCAGTTGACGAGCCGCAGGCCGCGGTTGGGCAGCACCACACCGAGCTCCTCGCCGACCTCGCGCGCCAGCGCCTGCGCGGGCGACTCGCCGAGGTCGACGACACCACCCGGGAGGTCCCACTCCGGCTTGTAGGTCAGCTCGCAGAGCAGCACCTTCTCGGTGGAGCTGCGGATGAGTCCCTGGGAGATGACGCGCTTGGTCGCCAGTCCCGCGTTGAGCACTGCGCGGAAGCTCTCCGCCCTCTGCGGCGGTGGGTCGGAGCTCAACCGCGCGAGCCACACGAAGTCGGGTCGGCGGTCGCCGACGGTCTCCCCGCTTCGCGCTACTCCCTCGCGACGCAGCCCAGCCCGCCCCGCCGTACGGAGTGAAGCCAGGTTGCCCACCTCGACGGCCGCCTGCACCCGGACCAGGCCGAGCTCATGGAAGCAGTAGTCGATCAGGAGCCGGACGGCCCGCGCCGCGACGCCCTGACCGCGATGGGCGGGGTAGACGGCCCAGGACAGGTTGCCGACACCGTCGCCCTGCTGTCTGACGTCGACGCTGCCGGCGATGTGCCCGCGGTGCTCGATGGCGAACACGACGACGCGGCGGCCGTCGGCGTACTGAGCCGCCGACTCTGCGACCCACGCCCGCATCCGCTCGGCGCTCGGAACCACGCCGTCGAAGCCGAACCAGTGCGCCATCTCCCTGTCGTGCTGCAGCCGCGCCGGCTCGACGTCGTCCACGTGCCAGGGACGAAGCGTCATGTCTGCGTCGCGCAGGCTCGGCTGTGGCGGCTGCGGCTCCGCCGGCTCAAGGACCTCGCTCACGCACCGACCCTACGCAGGTCCGGCGATAGGGTGGATCCATGACCTCACATGTCGACGTCGTTGTGGTGGGAGCCGGCCCAGGCGGCTATGTCGCGGCTATCCGCGCGGCTCAGCTCGGCCTGAGCACGGCCATCGTGGAGAAGAAGTACTGGGGTGGCGTCTGTCTCAATGTCGGCTGCATTCCCAGCAAGGCTTTGCTCCGAAACGCCGAGCTCGCACACATCTTCCAGCATGACGCGAAGACCTTCGGGATCTCCGGTGAGGTCACGTTCGACTTCAGGGCCGCCTACGACCGCAGCCGCACCGTCGCCGAGGGCCGGGTCAAGGGCGTGCACTTCTTGATGAAGAAGAACAAGATCACGG
>JBBSIF010000100.1:0-9992 GCA_038232255.1 Propionibacteriales bacterium | reverse complement strand
GGCAGCCGCT
Organism: Propionibacteriales bacterium; assembly: GCA_038232255.1. Lineage (GTDB taxonomy): Bacteria > Actinomycetota > Actinomycetes > Propionibacteriales > Nocardioidaceae > JAWWPG01. The sequence goes on along the minus strand of JBBSIF010000100.1, from coordinate 9,982 downwards.
GGTCCTCGGCGAGCTCCAGCACGCGGCAGTTGAAGTGCAGCCAGGAGAGCTCCCGGTCGAGGAAGCGGTCGAGCGGCAGGTCGGGGGTCTCGAGATGGTAGGGCGGCTCCACGTCGAACGTGTCGACCGCGGTCGTCAGGTTTGACCCGCTCCGCCGTCCGGGGTCGAGCGGTCCGGCGTCCAGCGGGGCTGCGTCAGCCGTCAGCGAGCTGGTCGGGCTCAGGACACCGGTCTCCTCGAGTGGCTCGGTGGACATGGCGCCTATCGTGTCACCTCCCGGTGAACCGCGGGTAAACGTCGCCCGCCCGACCATCCGAGACTTGCGGTCCGACGATCCGAGGCTTATCGTCCGACGATCCGAGACTTACCGCACGACCATCCGAGGATTACCGTCCGACGATCCGAGACTTACCGCACGACCATCCGAGAGTTCCGGTCCGACGATCCGAGACTTCCGGTCAGGTGGGGCTGGCGTACATGACGTCGACGTAGCTGGTCGTGAACCCCAGCCGCTCGTAGAGGCGAACAGCCGCACGGTTGTCCCCGTCGACGTACAGCATGACCGCGTCGAGGCCGGCGCCTCGCAGGTGCTGCAGGCCGGTGAGCGTCAGCGCCTTGCCGAGCCCGAGGCCCTGGGCAGCCGGATGGACGCCGACCGCGTAGACCTCGCCGATGGGTGTGCTGCCGACACTCTCCCCAGCGGGGTGCACCTTCGTCCAGTGCGAGCCGAGCAGCGCTCCGTCGCGCTCGGCAAGGAAGAAGCCGAGCGGGTCGAACCACGGCTGCGCCATCCGGTGCCGGAGGTCGCTGACCGTCAGCTGGCCTTGCTCCGGATGGGAGGCGAAAGCTGCGGCGTTGAGCGCCATCCACGCCTCGTCATCGCTGCCTGGCCGGAACGTGCGGACGAGCACGCCCTCGGGGTACGACGGGTCAGGGAGCGTCGACGCCAGGTCGCGGCGCAGCTGCCACAAGTCACGCGCCCGAGTGAAGTGCCGAGCCGCGGCGAGCGCCTGCGCACCGGCGGTGTCGCCGTTCGCCCAGACCCGCAGCGCCGGCGACGTGTTCCGGTCCTGCCGCCCGACCAGGTCCAGCAGGTGGTCGAGCAGCAGGGTCCCGACGCCGTGGCGGCGGTGCCGTGGATGCACGACAAGATGCGCGCTGGCGCCGTCAGCGTCACGGGTGAGGTGCGCGTAGGCGACCACCGTCGATGTGCCACCGAGGCGTCCGAGGACGTGCCGCGCCTCGGGTCGGGTCCCGAAGGCCAGCTCGGTGCGCACCTGGTCGTCGATCGGGCTGACACCGTCGGCCACAGCGGCCGACTCGGTCAGCGCAGCCACGTCCTGCGACTCGCCGCCGCTGACGTTCGGCGTCTCCACGAACAGCGGCCCCGCACGAACGCCGGAAGCAGCGGCAGCGGCCCTCGTCATCGGCTCGCCCGCCGGCCGGGATCGTGCACCGGTGAGGCATCGGAAGGGCCGGCTTCACCCGCGCTCACTCTGGTCAGGCCGGCTCGGCGCTTGGACGGCAGCATGAACCGGTAGCCGACGTTGCGCACCGTGCCGATGAGCCGCTCGTGCTCCGGTCCGAGCTTGGCCCTCAGCCGCCGTACATGCACGTCGACGGTCCTGGTGCCGCCGAAGTAGTCGAAGCCCCAAACCTCGTCGAGCAGCTGCTGGCGGGTGAAGACACGTCCCGGGTGCTGCGCCAGGAACTTCACCAGCTCGAACTCCTTGAACGTCAGCTCGAGCGACCGGTCGTCGATGCGGGCCGAGTACGACGCCTCGTCGACCGTCAGGCCGCCGCCGCCCACCACGGCGTCCTTCGGCGCGGCAGCCGCAGCCAACCGGCCGGCCGCGAGCCGCAGGCGAGCGTCCACCTCTGCTGGACCCGCTGTCGTGAGGACGACGTCGTCGACGCCCCAGTCAGCGCCGACGGCAGCCAGCCCACCCTCCGTCACCACGACGATCAGCGGCTCCTCGACGCTGGTGTGGCGGATCACCCGGCAGAGGCCGCGCACACCTGCCAAATCGTGGCGGGCGTCCAGCAGGACGGCGTCACAGCGGGGGGTGTCGAGCAGGGCGGCCGCGGAGCAGGGCCGGGTCTCGATCCGGTGTGGCAGCAGGTCGAGGGCGGCCAGCACCTCCGAGGGCCCGCCGGGGGAGTCGGTGAGCAGCAACAACGTGCTGGTCACGGGATCACCGTCCATGTCACAGCGCCGGGACTCGCGACCGCGTCCGGCGAGTCGAGGCTTCGCATCCGGGCACGCGGTCGGCGGGTGCTACTGGCTTGCGACAATACCGGAGTGGACCAGCCCGGGACATCTGCCGACCAACCGGTCGCTGCACCTGCCGAGGTCACCGTCACGGTGCGGTACTGGGCGGCAGCGCGCGCGGCTGCCGAGCGCCATGACGACGTGGTGCGCGCCCGCTCGGCTGCCGATGCGGTCGATGCCGTCCGCGCCCTGCACCCCGACAACCATCGCCTCGCGCAGGTCCTGTCGGTGAGCTCGCTGCTGCTCGGCGATCGGCCCCTGCGCTCAGCGGACCTGAGCCACGTGCAGCTGAGCGAGGGAGACGTCATCGAGGTGCTGCCGCCCTTCGCCGGCGGATGAGCCCGACGGTCACCGTCTCAGCATGCGAACCGTCTGGGGACGCTGCGACCGCCGACCTAACCTCGAAAAGGGCGTGCGCCGCACTCGGGAGCGCCGCTCCGTCGCGCAGCTTCGGCAGCGCCGCGCCCGACCACTGGAGGTAACAAGCTATGAGCCGCACTGCAGCACTCGTCGACGCCGACTGGGTGGAGGGCCACCTCGACGACGAGGGCGTCGTGCTGGTGGAGGTCGACGAGGACACCACGGCGTACGACGCCGGGCACATCGCTGGCGCCGTCAAGGTCCACTGGCAGGACGACCTCCAGGACCCGGTACGCCGGGACTTCATCGACCAGCAGCAGTTCGGCGAGCTGCTCGGGCGGCTCGGTATCGCCGAGGACGTCACCGTCGTCCTGTACGGCGGGAACAACAACTGGTTCGCGGCGTACGCCTACTGGTACTTCAAGCTCTACGGCCACGACAGCGTCGTCCTCCTCGACGGAGGTCGCAAGAAGTGGGAGCTCGACGGTCGGGCGCTGACCGACGAGCTGTCCACGCGCAAGGAGACCAGCTATCAGGCGAAGGCTCCGGACCTGTCCATCCGCGCGTTCCGTGACGAGGTCGTCTCGTCGATCGGGGTCCGCAACCTCGTCGACGTGCGGTCTCCTGACGAGTACGCCGGCCGGCTGCTCGCCCCCGCGCACCTGCCGCAGGAGGCAGCGCAACGCGGTGGCCACATCCCGACAGCGGCGAACGTGCCGTGGAGCAAGGCGGCCAACGAGGACGGCACGTTCCGGTCGCAGGACGAGCTGCAGGCGCTCTACACGGGCGTCGGCGTCGACTTCAGCCGGGACACGATCGCCTACTGCCGCATCGGCGAGCGCAGCGCGCACACCTGGTTCGTGCTGCACGAGCTGCTCGAGCAGCCCAACGTCAAGAACTACGACGGGTCGTGGACCGAGTACGGCTCGCTCGTCGGCGTACCGGTGGCTCTCGGTGACGAGCCCGGCGAGGCCGCGTGAGCTGTGGCGCCAAGACCGGCGCCGCACGTGGCCCAGACGTCGACCCGCTGACGCAGGCGATCATCCAGGGCACCGTGGTCCGCGACGACCTGCCCGTGAAGGGTGCGTACGTGCGGCTGCTCGACCGGGCCGGTGAGTTCGTCGCGGAGGTTCCGACGGGTGCATCCGGTGACTTCCGCTTCTTCGCTGCGCCCGGCGACTGGACCGTGCGGGTCCTCGCACCGCGGGCGCAGGCGGCGGAGGCGACGGTGGCAGCGTCTCGTGGCGCGGTCACCGAGGTCGAGCTCACGCTCCGACCTGTCATTGCAAGCGAGACCTGAGGCAGCCGCCGTACAGCAAGGGCATGGGGTGCCTCGTCATGTTCCTCGCCGGGCAGTGCAGTGCCCTGCACCGCGCCGGAACTACACTTGCCGCGTCCTGACCGGCCCGCGCTCCCGAAGAGGGGGCTTGACTGCGACGAAGGGGACCGTGGCCAGCGAGCGGAACGAGCGACCGTGGGGGTACTACCAGACCTTCGACGAGGGAGAGGGGTTCCTGGTCAAGCGGATCTGTGTGCGTCCGGACCAGCGGCTCAGCTACCAACGGCATCGCTCCCGCGCGGAGCACTGGTTCGTCGTCGACGGTGAGGGTGTCGCCACGATCGACGGCGTCGAGCACCGGATGCACCCGGGCAGCACGGTCGACATCCCCGTGGGCACCGCACATCGGGCGGGCAACGACGGAGGCTCGGACCTGCTGTTCATCGAGGTGCAGACCGGCAGCTACCTCGACGAGGCCGACATCGAGCGGCTCGAGGACGACTACGACCGCGAGATCAGCTGAGCCGTCGGATTGGCATCAGCCGAGCCATCGGCGCACCTTCCGTCCAGGGTCGCTGCTCCGCCGACGTCGACTACTTGACGGAGGTGTCGCTCGGCAAGGCGCTGCCGGGGTTGTCCTTGAGGTACGGCCTGAGGCTGCCCTGGTTGAAGTCGTGGAACAGCGTCTGGGACTTGGCCGGGTCGAGCCGCACGATCGACTGGCCGCCGACGTCGTCGTAGGACCCGAAGGGCGCCGTGGTGAACTGCACCGCCGAGCTGTGCAGGTTGCGCAGGGCCAGCCCGAGGCCGCGGATCTCCCCCGTGCTCCAGGTGTCGTCGACCTGCACGAAGTCGGCGATCGTGCCGATGACTCGGCTGAGCGTCAAGGGGTTGGTGAACGTGCCGCGAGACAGCAGCGAGCTCATGATGGCCCGCATGAAGTTCTGCTGGCGCTCGATGCGTCCGAAGTCCCCGTTCACCAGGCCGTGACGAGTGCGGACGTACTGCAGCGCCGTGTCGCCGTTGAGCGTCTGCCACCCCTGGTGCCAGGTGACGTGCTGAGAGCCGTCGGTGAAGGTCTGCGGGATGTAGACGCGCACCCCGCCAAGGGCATCGGTCAGGTTGGTGAAGCCGTTCCAGTCGATCATCGCCACATGGTCGATGTGCAAACCGGTCAGGTCCTGGATCGTCCGGACGGCGAGCGCCGGGCCTCCCCACGAGAAGGCGGCGTTGATCTTGGCGTATCCGTTGATGTCACCTGGATAGGTGGGCACCTTGACCCAGCTGTCACGCGGGATCGACACGATCTGCGCCGACTGCCGGTTGGCGGGGAGGTGGACCAAGATGATGGTGTCGCTGCGGTGGGCGCCGCGGGTCCAGGTGCCGTCGGCGAGGTCTTCGGAGACGGTCTGCGCGCTGTTCCCGGCATCCGAGCCGAGGACAAGGATGTTGAGCGGGTGCCCGTCGTCGGGAATCACGGCGCCATCAGGTCCCGTTCGCGGGGTCACGGCGCCCGGGAACGTCGCGATGTTGCCCAGCTGGTGGTTGAGGTACCAGACGAAGCCACCGGCGGTGCCGACGATGAGCAGCAGGATGACGAGAAGGGACGTCAGCGCGAGGTGCCGGCGGACGAAGCTCCGGCGCTTGGGGACCGGTGCCGGCGCCGTCGACGCGGCCGGCCCGGCCGTCCTCGCAGCGCCGCCACCTGCTCCAGCAGCGGCCGTGGAGCCGCCGGTGGAGGTGGTCGCGTAGGTGGTTTCGTCGTCACTCATCTGTGTATTCTCTGCCGAAAAAGAAGGACGCCCAGCAGAGCAAGTGTGCCAACAATGTCGGTTGAACCGAAATCAGCGGGGCGGGCGCTCACCTGATTCTTGGTTATTGGATTAGCGGTCACCAAGACGCACTTCGGGGGGAAGCGAGACGGCCTTGCAGGCGTGCGTTCTGGCACCATAGCTGCTATGACGTCAGCCGTGGTGCCGGGAACCCTGATCACCGTCGCCCCCACCGGCGCCGAGACGACCAAAGAGGCGTTCCCGGCGCTGCCCACCACACTCGCAGAGCTGACGGAGACCGCCGTCCGATGTGAAGCCGCCGGCGCGGCGATGGTCCACCTGCACATCCGCAACGACGAGCACCTGCCGACGCTGGAGACGGCACGGCTGGCCGAGGCCGTCGACGCCGTACGGACCAAGACGTCACTCGTCGTCCAGCTGTCCACGGGCGGCTCGGTGCACGACCCGCTGCCAACCCGGCTTACCGTCCTGGACGCGGATCCCGACTCCTGCTCCTTGACGATGGGCACCGTCAACTTCGGGGACGACGTGTTCCTCAACCCCTGGCCGTTCGTCTGTGACCTCTACCAGCTGTCCCAGGAGCGACACGTCGTACCGGAGTTCGAGCTCTTCGACCTCGGGCACGTGGCCGCCCTGCACCGGCTTCTCGACAGGTACGGCCTGCCGTTCGGGGAGCGGGTGCACTGCGACCTCGTGATGGGCGTGCCCGGCGGGATGCCCGGTACGGCGGACGCGTTGGTGGCGGCGGTCCAGGCGCTGCCAGCGGCGACGACGTCCTGGTCGGCGACCGGAATAGGGCGTACGTCGCTTGCCGTCGCCTTCGCCTCGCTGTCCAAGGGCGGCCACCTCCGGGTCGGCATGGAGGACACCCTGACGCTGGCGCGCGGGGTACCGGTGAGCCACAACGTGGAGCTCGTGGAGCGGGCTGCCCGACTCGCGGAGCTCGCGCAGCGGCCCGCGATGTCGACCGCCGACGCCCGTGAACTCCTGCAGGTCAAACCCCGCTGACCACCATCCGAGACTTTCAAGGTGGGTCGGGAAGTCTCGGATGGTGGGTCGGGAAGTCTCGGATGGTGGAAGGGGTCAGGCGCGCCGAAGCCGGGCCCAGATGTGTGGCTGCAGGCGTTCCCCCTGAGCCGCCATGTCGAACGTCCACAGCAGGTCACCCTCGACCAGCCCGTAGAGGCGGTGCCCCGCGACGTACTCCTTCGCCGAGCTGGTCCGCACCACCGCGTCGGTCGAGAGCACGAGTCGGGCTCCGTCGACCGAGCCGTAGTAGATCTCGGCGAACCCGGTCGGGTGGACGAGCAGCAGCTCGACCTCGTTGTTCGGCTGCATGCGCAGGAAGCCCGTCTCGAGGGCCAGGGGCCGGACCTCGCGGCCCTCCTCGTCGAGCAGCCAGGTCCTGCTGAAGTAGTGCAGGAAAGGCCGCCCGTCGTGGGTAAAGCCGAGCTCCTGGCCGAACTCGAACGCCTCGATCGTCGGGTAGTCGCCGTGACCGTTGCCCTGCCACTGCCCGAGAAGGAATGCGACGGGAAGGAGGTCCGGATGCAGGTCGGTGGGGATGACGAAGGGCATCGGCCGCTCAGCGCCGACCGCGGTAGAGCCGGTAGAAGGCCTGACCGGACAGCCAGACGATGACGAGCGCGACGACCAGCAGCAGGCTGACGAGGAAGGATTCCACGGGCAGCGAGTGTAGCGTCCGAGCCGCTACATTCTCCGGATGGCATACGACTTCCAGGTGGTCATCGACTGCGCCGAGCCGCACCCGCTCGCGGACTGGTGGGCGCAGGCGCTCGGCTGGCAGGTCGAAGCGACCGACGAGGACTTCATCACGGAGATGGTGAGCAAGGGTTTCGCGGACGAGGCCGAGACGGCGACGTACCGCGGCGCCCTTGTCTGGAAGACCGGCGCGGCCATCTCCCCTGTCGACGAGCCGCAGTCGGGGCCTCGCAGGCGAATCCTCTTCCAGTGGGTGCCGGAGCCCAAGACCGTGAAGAACCGGGTGCACCTGGACGTGTGGGTGGGTCGCGACCACGTCGAGGAGGAGGTCGAGCGGTTGGTGGCCAGCGGCGGCCGGTTCCTGCACCGGGGCAGCCAAGGCCCGCACTCCTGGGTCACGATCGCCGACCCCGAAGGCAACGAGCTCTGTCTCTCCTAGGCGACTGCGCCGCGAGGCTGTGACGGCGGAGTAGGGGCGACGGCGCCGAGCCCACGTGCTCGTCGTGCTGAGGTCGGGATCGGCGCCACCCGGCAGCGTAGGCTGACAATGTGGAGCTGGCACAGAGTCTGCGAGCCAAGGGCTACCGGCTGACGCCACAGCGCCAGCTGGTCCTCGAAGCGGTGCAGGAGCTCGGCCACGCCACACCCGAGGACGTCCATGCCTGGGTGCGGCAACGGGCGGAGGGGGTCAACGTCTCCACCGTCTACCGGACGTTGGAGCTGCTCGAGGAGCTCGAGCTCGTCACACACACCCATCTCAGCCACGGCGCACCGACCTACCACCCGGCGGGCGAGGCCGACCACGCGCACCTTGTCTGCCACACCTGTGGCTCGGTCAAGGAGCTCGACTCCGACGAGCTGAGGTCGCTGGTGCGGACGGTGCGAGACCGCACCGGGTTCGTGCCGGACATCGGCCACCTGACGGTCTTCGGCGAGTGCGAGCGGTGCTCGCCGTGACCCCACCCAGCCCCTTCCTCGGGCTGCCCGGGGCCGTGCCGGCCGACGGGGTGGACACGGGTGTGGCGGCACACTACGGCGACCCGCTGCGCGAGCAGAAGGTCCTGCTGGCCGGTGACGGCGTCGTGGACCTGTCCCATCGGGGGGTCGTGCGGGTCGGCGGACCGGACCGGCTGGCGTGGTTGCACTCGCTGACCACCCAGCACATGGCGGCGCTGCCGCCGTACCAGCGCATCGACACGCTCATCCTCTCGCCGCAGGGCCACGTCGAGCACGCCCTGCACGGGTACGACGACGGGGAGGCCTTCTGGGCGGACGTCGAGCCCGGCCAGGCTCCGAGCCTGGTCGGGTGGCTGAGCTCGATGCGGTTCCTGATGCGTGTCGATGTCACTGACGTGAGCGACGAGTGGGCGGCGGTCGCCCGGGGTCCCGTGACGGTCGACCTGGTACGACGTGCCGAGCTCGCCGAGGCGATGAACGCTCTGCCGGGTGGCATGTGGGCCTTCGAGGCGCTGCGGATCGCCCGAGGTCAGGCGCGGCTCGGCGTCGACACCGACCACCGGTCGATACCCAACGAGATGGGCTGGATCGGCACCGCGGTGCACCTGGACAAGGGGTGTTACCGCGGGCAGGAGACGGTGGCCCGCGTCCATACCCTAGGCCGCCCGCCGCGCCGGCTCGTGCTGCTGCACCTGGACGGCTCGGTCGACCGACTCCCGGAGCACCGAAGCACGGTGACGCTCGACGGCCGGGACGTGGGCTTCGTCGGGTCTGCCGCGCGACACTTCGAGCTCGGGCCCATCGGCCTCGCGCTGGTCAAGCGGAGCGTTCCTGTCGACGCCGCGCTGTTGGCTGACGACGTGGCAGCCGCCCAGGAGGCCATCGTCGACCCCGAGGTTGGGCTGCACGTCCGCGCTCGCCGCTGACGTCTTGTCCCCGCCGTTGGCGCGGGACGAATCTGAGGTATTCGGGCTGCCCCGGCGGCCCTGAGGCCTCGAGATCGGTCGGCTTTGGACTGATGGTGAGGTATCCGGGCTGTCCCGGCAACCCCAAAGCCTCAGGATCCGTCGAACCTTCAGGTCGGCCGTACCGCCAGCGCACCACCCCGGCGACCTGCCGGATCCCGCGCCGCGTCGCCACGAGGCCAGCGCGGGTCAGATCAGGTCACGCGTTGATCATGCCCGCCCCGACGGTGACGCCCGTCGCCTCGTCGATGAGGATGAACGACCCCGTCGTCCGGTTCTTCTCGTAGGCGTCGCACAAGAGTGGGACCGTGGTGCGCAGCTGGACGCGGCCGATCTCGTTGAGACCCAGCTCCTTGGTCTCGAGGTCGCGGTGCAGCGAGTTGACGTCGAGCCGGTACTGCACGTCCTTGATCAACGTCCGCGCCGAGCGTGTGGTGTGCTTGATCGCGAGCTTCTGACGGGGCCGCAGAGGCGCGTTCGACATCCAGCACACCATGGCGTCGATGTCCTGGCTCGGCGTGGGGGCGTTCGCGGGGCGACAGATCATGTCACCGCGGGAGATGTCGATGTCATCCTCGAGCCGAAGTGTCACCGACATCGGCGGATAGGCCTCCTCGAGCTCGGTCTGGAAGAG
>JBBSIF010000099.1:0-10056 GCA_038232255.1 Propionibacteriales bacterium | reverse complement strand
CCTCGACGATGAAGATCGCGCTCGACTTCCAGAACTTGGAATGCGAGATCGCGTCCACGATCCGGCCGGTGGCGAGGTCGTTGTCGGCGACCATGGCCGACGGTGTCGGGTAGCCCGGCACCGTGCCTTCCGTGTGGTCGGCCATGACCCACAGCATGTTGAGCGCCGGCAGGTTCCCCGACTTCTCGTAGCCCTTCAGGTCCCGCAGGAAGATGTCGGCCCTGTACTGGTCGGGAATCTGGGTCTGGAAGTTGGGGTAGTCGGGCTCCAGGATCTTGTTCAGCGAGGGGACGTCGGCCTTCGTCGTGTAGTAGCCGAGCGGCGCGTGCAGCTTCCCTTGCCGCTGACCCTCGAGGATCTGTGAGTCCCGGTACCAGTTCTTCCAGTCGCCGCTGGCCGGCTGGCCGTTCGGTCCCGTGAAGTACTCCGCGTACTCACCCCAGACGCGGGCGTCCAGACCGTGGGTGATGGCGTTGTCCCACAGGAAGCCCGACTTGGGGTAGACCATCGCGTCCGGCTGTCCGTAGTTGCGCACGTAGTTGGCGTACGACCGCTCGAGGTAGTCGTTGACCAGGCGGCGTCCAGCCAGGTGTGACCGGTCGCAGAGTTCGTCCCGTCGGAGTAGAGGTTGTCGATCGTGCCGTACCGCCTGGCGAGCGCGTAGGCGTTCGGGGTGACCTGCTCTCCGAACTGCGTCAGCGACGCATCTCCGTTGCCCCTCTTGAGGTCGCCCAGCTCCTGGTCGTACGTGCGGTTCTCCCGCACGATCAGGAAGACGTGCTTGATCGGCGACGGGTCACCGATGCGAGCCGGCACCGGAGCCGCCGGCGCGTCGCCGGTGCTCACCGCGTTGCGTGCCTTGATCCCGTCCCACTGGTTGAGGGCGAAGACGCGGGCGGTCAGCGCCGCCATCTCGTCGGGCTTCGGCACGTTCAGCGTCTGGACCACGCCGATGTCGGCGTACACCTGGTGGCTGGTCGCGGGGTCGGTGCCCGGGCCTTGCAGGATCGTGCGCTTCTTGCCGAGCGCGCCGACCCCCTTGAGGTTGCCGACCACCAGCTTTCCGAGGTGCTTGTCCATGAGCACCTTGCCCGGGTACCACGCTGTCGGGATCAGCCCGTCGAAGACCGGCGTGCTGGTCCCGCCCTCGTACTCGTAGACGGCGAGCGCGTTGTCGCGGCCGAGGCTCACCGCGACGTGGTCCTTGTTGAGCCTGACCAGAGCGTTGGGCGAGCTGCCGAACGGCTGACCCGGGAGCGGGTTGACGTTGAACCTCCGCGTGACGCGGGCGCTGCTCCTGTCGATCACCGAGACGGTGTCGTCGCTCGAGTTGGTGACGAGCACGTTCGAGCCGTCGACGAGCAGTGCCGACGGGTCCAGCCCGACATCGACAGTGTGGGCGACCCGCTTGCGGTCCAGGTCGACCATGCTGACCGTTCCGCTCGTCGCACGGCCGTCGACCCGGTCGGCCCTCACCGCCGAGTCATAGGAGTAGTTGGCGAAGTCCCCGCTCTTCGGCCGGCGGCCCGCCTCGTTGCTCACGTACGCCGTGTGCCCGGCCACGACGACATCGCGCGGCGCGATGCCGACGGGGGTCTGCCAGCGGGTCTTGCCGGTCTCGGAGTCGATGGCGGCGACGGCGTTCCAGCCGGACAGGGTGGCGAGGATCGTGGTCCGTCCGGAGCCCAGGCGAGACCGCTCGGCAGGGGCATCGCGGGCTCGCCGTCCGCGCCGGTCGGGACGCCGCCGGGCGTGTCGGCCGGCATCGGCACCACGCGCGGCTTCGACAGCTTCCCGTCGGCCGCGACGTCGAACCGCAGCAGGTTCTCGGTCTCCGCCGCCCAGAGGTGGCTCCCGTCGCGGGAGTAGAGGAGCCCGCCAACGGCGACGGCGCCGCTGCCGACGGACGGCGTGCTCTGCTGCAGGACCTTGGATCGCACGAGGTCCACGACCGTGATCAGCCCGTCGCCGGACTTCGTGAGGTCGACGGCTGTCTTCCCGTCGGGCGACAGGGCGAGGTCCATCACCTGTCCGGTCTGCTCGATCGTGGCGCCGATCGGGTCGATGAACTTGTTCTCGGCGGTGAGCACCGTGCCGTTCTGCTGCCGGCCCACGAGGTGGTCGCCGAGGTGGGGACCGTTGGACGGGGCGCTGTAGGCGAAGGACGCCAGGCCGACGACGGCCGCCGTCCCCGCTGCGGATATGACGAACGTACGAGCTTTCATGCGTGCCCTCCAGATGGGGACGAGGAGCTGGGTGGCCGCAGGGGGGGTGCGGCCAGGTCTGACTGTGCTCCGGCAAGGCAAGGGCGGGTCGACGTGGACGCGACGAGTTGGTGAACAAGTCGGCAACCGTGCGAGCGCCATGCGTTGCCAGCGGCGCGCAGGGGCCGTAACGTGTCGAGGGTCCGGCGGGCAGGCGCGTCGTACGCGCAGTCGGCTAGTCGGCGGCCCGCTCCCAGCACCAGGAGGAGCCATGCGTGTCGCCCCGGCCCGACGTCCCGGCAACCTGAGGATAGGTGGATGGTCAGCCCGGCTCACCGTCCCGGCGGTCGCCGCCACTCTCGCGCTGACGCTCGCGATGAGTGACGCCTCCGGTGCAGGTCGGGCATCGGGGGTCTCCTCCGACGCGTCCACGACTCCGACGGACTTCCACGCGTGGTCCTCGCTGAAGGACTTCGCCGGCGGGAGTACGACGGGCGGCGCGACGGTCGTGACCAAGGGGGGCGGCGCGCTCACCCTGCGCCCCGGCACCACGACCGGCACCTGGACCTCGAAGGCACATGCGCCGGAGTTCGGCGTCACCGAGCTCATCGCCAGCTGGCAGGCCGCCACTCCCGGCGACAGCTGGGTGGACACGCAGCTGAGTGTCCAGGTGGGCGGGCGGTGGAGTCCCTGGTTCTCGATGGGCAAGTGGGCCTTCGACACGACAGCGATCAAGCGGACATCCGTGCCGAGCCAGAACAACGCCTTCGGCTACATCTCGATCGACACCTACTTCGCGCACAGCGGCGATTCCGCCGCTGCCTACCGCTTTCGCGAGCGGCTGCACGGCTCCGCTGACGCCCGGCCCGTCGTCGACCAGGTGGCCGCGGTGGCGTTCGACCCGCAGCGACCGACGTACCATCCGAGCTCGACGACGATGAGCCGCACCATCGACCTGGACGTCCCGCAGCTGTCGCAGGAGACGCACCGCAACGAGTACCCGAAGTTCGGCGGGGGCGGCGAGGCATGGTGCAGCCCGACGTCGACCGAGATGGTCGTGGAGTACTGGGGCGAGGGGCCGACGCACAAGCAGCTGCGCCAGCTTCCTCCGGACCCGGCGTTCGACCGGCACGGCCGCAAGGACGGTGCTGTCGACTGGGCAGCGATCCACACCTACGACAAGAACTACGACGGCACCGGCAACTGGCCGTTCAACACCGCGTACGCCGCGCACTACGGTCTCGACGCCTCCGTGCGCCAGTACGACTCGCTCAACGCCCTCGAGTACTGGGTCAAGCGGGGCGTGCCGACCGTCGTCTCGATCGCCTGGAACAACAACTCGAAGAACCAGCGCATGCACCTGGACGGAGCCGACATCGACTCCACCGGAGGTCATCTGATGGTCGTGCGCGGCTTCACGGCCGACGGCAACGTCATCGCCAACGACCCGGCGTCGCCGGACAACGCTGCGGTCCGGCACATCTACCAGCGGGACCAGTTCGAGTTCCTGTGGCTGCACGCCTCAGCGGGAGTCGTCTACCTGATCAAGCGATGACGCCTGCCACACCGCCGTCCGGGTCAACAGGGGGTCGGCGGGGCGTCCTGGTGACCGGCGGGTCGCGTGGGCTGGGCGCCGAGGTGGCCCGGGTCTTCGCCGACATGCTGGGCGACCGGGTGGCCGTGCACTGCCGCCGTAGCCAGGAGGAGGCGGCGGCGGTGGCCGGGTCGCTGGCGGGCGACGGGCACGTCGTCGTACGAGGCGATCTTGCGGAGCCTGCCGACGTGTCGCGGTTCGTGGCTGAGGCGGTCGGCGCCTTGGGCCGGATCGACGTGCTGGTCAACAACGCTGCCCTGTTCGCCGAGGACCCGACCCATCAGGGGCGCCGCCTCGACCTCGGCATCGGGGAGTCGTCCTACGACGACTGGGTCGACGGCTGGCGGCGCACCATCGACGTCAACCTGCTGGGCACCGCCAACGTCACCTACCAGGTGGCGCGGCACATGATGGCCGTCGACCCGGGGGACGGACTGCCTCGGGGTCGGATCGTCACGGTCGGCTCGCGCGGCGCCTACCGCGGCGAGCCGACGGTGCCTGCCTACGGGGCGAGCAAGGCGGGGGTGCACGCGATGACGCAGTCCCTGGCGGTCGCCCTGGCGCCGTACGGCATCGCCTGCGTCGGTATCGCCCCCGGCTTCATCGAGACCGACATGGCGTCCTCGGCCCTACGTGGCTCCGGCGGAGACGTGATCCGGGCCCAGAGCCCGTTCGGCCGGGTGGCGACGCCGCAGGAGGTGGCCCGCGCCGTGGCCGCCCTGGCAGACCCCGGCGCCGAGTGGGCGTCCGGCGCGATCCTCGACTTCAACGGCGCGTCCTACCTGCGCTGACGCCCGCCGTGGCGGCGCGAGCTCAGGCGGCGGGCGCGAGCGAGTCGGCGACCCCCTCCAGATGCTCCAGCGCCTCCTGCGGGCCGTCCTCGATGCCCGAGTTGATGTGTGCGTTCGCGGTGCTCCTGGCTGGAGTGCTGCACCCGCAGCGACTCGAGGGTGCAGCCTGCTGCTGCCGCGACGGATCCTGAGGCGTTCGGGTTGCTGCCCACCGATCGTGAGGCCTTCAGGTAGCTCCGGCTACCCCTACGCCTCAACGCCGCGGCCGCCGAGCCGTCGCGCGACGGATCCTGAGCCCTTCGGGTAGCGGGACTAGCGAAGACCTCAAGTTCCGTCGGAGCCACGGCGGCGACCCCGCCGGGCTCGTGTGCACCCCATTCGATCCGGCCCGTCACCACGACGTCCATCTGGTTCGGAACAAGGCGCGCGAGCGACGTCCAGCGGCATGGCGCGCCCTGTTCCGAACCACCTGGGAAGAGGGGCGGCGGACGTCGCGCCCGGCGGACGTCGCGCCCGCGGACAGCACGCGCGGCGGACAGCACGGCTGGCGGACCGCGCCGTGCGCCTGCGAACGGCCGTCAGCGGGGGTCGATAGCGAAGTCGGCGACGACCTCGAGCCGCTGGTCGTCGTCGGAGCCGTCGCCCTTCCCCATGGTCCCCGCCTCCCACCGCATCGTCATCGCCCTGCCGTCGGTCTCGAGCGTCGCGAGGTTGTTGTCGAACCACGGCCCCTGGGAGATGTCCCACTCGACGACTGGCGGCTCCACGCCGGAGCGGCGCGCCGCGAAGCCCGTCGTACGGCTCAGGAACCCATGCCCGAGAAGCTTCAGGAAGGCAGCGTCCTTGCGGCCGAGCTGGTTGCGGATCGGCGAGCAGACCGCCTGCACGATGCGGGTCTTCGCGTCCAGGCGGACCTCGGCGATGTAGGAGTGGTGGACGTCGCCGGACAGGAACGTGATGGTGCCCGGGGGCTTCCCGCGCTTGCCGCCGGCCAGCTCGAGCACCATGGTGGCGACGCGCTGGAAGCCCTCGTGGAAGGCGGCCCAGTGCTCGAGGTCCACAGCACGGCGGATCTTCTCCCCCGCCACCGCCACTCGCTTCCCCCAGGCGCCGCACGC
Organism: Propionibacteriales bacterium; assembly: GCA_038232255.1. Lineage (GTDB taxonomy): Bacteria > Actinomycetota > Actinomycetes > Propionibacteriales > Nocardioidaceae > JAWWPG01. The sequence continues at coordinate 4,349 of JBBSIF010000099.1, read as the reverse complement.
GACCGCCTCGCTCCAGGCCTCGAAGTTGTGCAGCCCGTGGGCCAGCAGGAGCGGCAGCGACGTCCCGATCAGCACGTGGTCGAAGTCCCCACGCAGCTGCTGATCGAGCCACATCATCTCGTCCTCGTCGAGGATCGAGCGGTCGTCGGGCTTGAGGACGCGCGCCGACCTCGAGTCGACGACGACGATGCGGGTGGCGCCGATGTCGCGGACGAAGCTCCACTGGTAGGAGTCCGGATTCTCGTCGGCCCGCGTCGCGAACGCGTCAAGGACGTCGCCCCAGTCGCGGTGCTCACCGGCCTCCTGCGCCGAGACGATCTGCGCCCAGATCTCGTCCTTCGCCCGGTTCGCTGGCGACAGGTTGCCGAGGTGCTGGTAGATCCAGTACGTCGCGAGCCCGCCCGAGATCCGGGCCGGCCACCAGGGCACCCGGGCCATCTCGCGGCGCCACTGGGCCGAGGTGTTCCAGTCGTCGCGGATGTCGTGGTCGTCGAAGATCATCGCGCTCTGCAGCGTCGACAGCAGCCAGCGGTTGGTCGGCTCCATCCAAGCCAGCGCGTAGAGGTGCGTGTACTCCTCGAAGTCCTTGATCTCGGTGCCCGGGGGGTCGTCGAGGCCGCGCCGCTTCTCGATGAACTCGCGCATCTCGTCGGAGGTCTCGTCGGCGTACACCTGGTCGCCGAGGACCAGCACGAGGTCGGGCCACTTGTCGGCGTCGCCCGACGCCATATGCCGGGCGTAGGCACGCAACGCGTCGACGCCGTGCTCCTTGTTCGACTCCTCGTCGTGTGGCAGGCTCACGCGGCAGGACCCGAAGGCAAGCCGCAGCTGCTGGCCCGGCCGGAGCGTGGCGATACGGCTGGGCGGTAGCGTCGACCCGGGCAGCGGCCACACCTCGCGACCGTCGATCTCCACTGAGTAGTCCTGCACCGACCCCGGCTCGAGGCCGTCCGCCTGAACCAGCGCGTAGTGATGTCCGTGCACGGCGAACGTCGCCGCCGTCCACTCCCTGCCCGCAGCCCGCACGGTCACCTGTCCCTGTCGGCGGGTCTCCACCCAGATCGCGGCACTGGTCTCGTCGACGTAGCGCAGCAGCGGGCCTAGCACGAGGTCGTCGTCCACGTCCCCTTTGTACACGCTCAGCCGCGCGGCGTCGCCTCCTCCGGCCCATGATGACGCCGCCGCACCTGTCGGCGGGCCGCGCTACTGTCGTCGTCTGCTCGGAGGAGGGACGCACCGTGTCGGCACAGACCATCGCCACGCCGTACGGCGCACAGGCGCTCGACGCCCTGACCGACGTCGTCCGGAGCGCCAAAGCAGCCGACCCCATGGCGCCGGTGACGCTGCTGCTCCCTCACAACCTCGCCGGCATTGGAGCGCGCCGCCATCTCGCTCACGGGCTGTCCGCCGAGGGCACCGGGGTGGCCGGGATCCACCTCGCGACCCTGCCCCGCCTCGCCGAGCAGCTGGCAGCCGCCGGTCTGGCTCCCCGCCGGCCAGCGACCAGCCCTGTCCTCGCGGCAGCCTGGCGAGCCGTCCTCGACGATGTGCGCAGCGCCTTCGACCCGGTCAAGGAGCACCCCGCGACGGTCCGTGCTCTGGTCGGCGCGTCCCGCGAGCTCCGGGATCTCAGCACCGCAGGTCTCGCGGCCGTGGCGGGGGCGTCGACCCTGGCCGGCGACGTGGTCCGCCTGCATCAGGCGGTGCGCGAGTCGCTCGCCGAGCGGTGGTATGACGAGACCGACCTGCTCGACGCGGCGTGCTCGGTCGTGGCCGACGACGTGCGGGCCGTGCGCGAGATGGGCCGGCTCGTGCTCTACCTGCCGCAGGAGCTCACGCTCGCCCAGTCCCGGCTCGCCCGCACACTCGGGGAGCGAGCCTCGCTCACTGTCCTGGTGGGCATCACCGACGTCCGGCGCGCCGACCGCACGGTGCGCCGTTCGCTCGACCGCATCGGCACCAGCCTGAGCGAGTCGACTACCAGACCCCGCGTGGCGCACGAGGTGCGCCACGCCTCCGACTCCGACGACGAGGTCCGCTGCGTCGTCCGTGACGTGGTGCGCACGCTCGAGTCGGTCCCCGCCCACCGGGTGGCGGTGCTCTACGGCTCCACCCATCCCTACGCCCGGCTCCTGCACGAGCACCTCGCCGCCGCCGGCATCGCCGTCAACGGTGCCGGCACCCGACCGGTGATCGAGCGGGCGATCGCCCGCGCCTTCGTCGAGGTCCTCTCGCTCGCCGAGGCCGACGTACCCCGCTCCGACTTCTTCACCGCGGTGTCGGAGGCGCCGACCCGGACGTTCGAGGGCGACAGAGTGCCGGCCGCGCGCTGGGAGCGGCTCTCACGCAGCGCGGCGGTGGTGGGCGGCGACGACTGGGCCGAGCGGCTGCAGACCTCCGCCGACGCTCTCGAGCAGGATATCGCCGCCGAGCGGGCCAGCGACGACGCCATCGCCTCCCGCATCGAGCGCAACCAGCGCGACCTGGAGTCGGCGCTCGCCCTGCGCGCCTTCGCGACCGGCCTGCGCCAGCGACTGCACGACGGGCTCGCGCTCACGACCTGGTCGGCGCTCAGCGCCTGGGCGAGCGAGCTGTTCACCAGCCTGTACGGCGACTCGCGGGCGCTCGCCCAGCTCCCAGCAGAGGAGCAGTACGCCGCCACCACTGTCGAGGCCATCCTGCGCGGGCTGGCTGATCTCGACGCCTTCGAGCCGACCGCCGACCTGCGCGGCCTTCTCGAGGTGCTGACGCTGGAGCTCGAGGCCGCCCTCCCCCGGGTCGGCCGCTTCGGTGAGGGCGTGCTGGTCGCCCCGATGTCCGCCGCCGTGGGGCTCGCGGTCGACGTCGTGTACGCCGTCGGGCTCGCCGAGGACGCCTATCCCGGGAGGCTGCGAGAGGACGCGCTGCTCCTCGAGCGGGTCCGGGAAGCCGGTGGCGGCGAGCTGGCGTCGTACCGCGACGCCCTGGACGCCAAGCACCGCCATCTGATGGCCGCCTTCGACGCGGCGCCGCGCGTGGTCGCGTCGTTCCCCCGCGGCGACCTGCGCCGGAGCACTCGCCGGCTGCCGAGCCGCTGGCTGCTGTGGACGCTGCGCGAGCTGGGCGGCAACCGCGACCTCGCGGCGACCGAGTGGGAGACCGCGAGATCGCCGCACATCACCGGGTCGCCGTCGTACGCCGCCTCTCTGACGAGCCTGGCGCTGCCGGCGAGCGAGCAGGAGTGGCGCGCGCAGGCCGCGGCCGCGGGCACAGCGCCTCCGGACGCGACGGTGACGGCAGGTCGCGAGCTGGTCCGGGCGCGCGCCAGCGACGCGTTCACCCGCTTCGACGGCAACCTGTCCGGCGTCAGCGGTCTGCCCGACTTCGCCGACGGCGAACGGCTCGTGTCGCCGACGGCGCTCGAGTCCTACGCCACCTGCCCACACGCCTACTTCGTCGAGCGCCTGCTTCGCGTCAGCCCGCTGGATCAGCCCGAGGCGATTCTCACGATCAGCGCGCTCGACGTCGGAAACCTCATGCACCAGACGATGGACGAGTTCATCACCGAGTTCGCCGGGTCGCTGCCCGACTACGGCAAGCCCTGGACACCGGCCCAACGCGCCCGGCTGCGCGAGATCGCCGACGCAAAGGCTGTGGAGTTCGAGAAGCGCGGGTCGACCGGGCACCAGCGCCTCTGGCAGACCGAACGTGAACGCATCCTCGGCGACCTCGACCAGATGCTCGACGACGACGACTCACGGCGGGCCGACCGGGACTCCAAGGTGGTGCGCAGTGAGCTGGCGTTCGGCATGCGCGGCGCCGAGCCGGTGCGCATCCCTGTCGACGGCGGCACGGTGCTGATGCGAGGCAGCGCCGACAAGGTCGACGAGGCGCGCGACGGCACCCTCGTCGTCGTCGACCTCAAGACCGGCAGCACCAGGCGCTTCGAGCCGATCAAGAAGGACCCGATCGTCGCAGGCACCAAGCTGCAGCTGCCGGTCTACGCACAGGCCGCGCTGCAGATCCTGGGCGGTACGTCGGCCGAGGCGGCTTACTGGTTCGTCCGCCAGGGCAAGCGCGGTTGGATCGAGGTGCTGCTGACGCCGGAGCTGCAGGAGCGCTATACCGCCGGCGTCGCGACGCTGGTGCGGTCCATCGCGACCGGCCGCTTCCCGGCGAAGGCGCCAGACGTTCCCGACTTCGCGTGGGTGCAGTGTCCCTACTGCAACCCCGACGGTCTGGGGCACGGCGAGGCCCGCGGCCGCTGGGAGACCAAGCGGCACGATCCCGCGTTGCGTGACCTCGTGGCACTGATCGAGCCCGAGGGCGGCGGATGACGCCGCCCAGCACCACGCCGCCCCGCACACCTG
>JBBSIF010000098.1:0-10160 GCA_038232255.1 Propionibacteriales bacterium | reverse complement strand
GACGTACGTGCAGGCAGGCGGCACGCTCAACTACCAGCACGTGATCGACGCAGCGACCGGACGCGTGCTGTATCGCCACGACACCACGAACTTCGACCGCGGTGACGCACTGGTGTACGACAACTACCCCGGTGCGCCGGTTGGCGGGACACAGCGGGTCGTCAACCTCTACAAGAGCGGCTATCTGCCTCCGACGCAGCAGACCTGGCTTCGCGGCAACTACGTGATCGCCTGGTCGGACACCAACGACAACAACGTCGCCGACTCGTGGGAGCGGTCCAAGGTGCCGGGCACGCCATCCGGTGCCGAGTTCGAGCTGGTCCCGTTCCGCCCCTACCCCGGTCTGTGCAACGACCACTTCGTCTGCACCTGGAAGCCGAGTACGCCGTTCTCCTGGCAGACCAACCGCCGGGCCGACATCACGCAGGGCTTCTACTACAACAGCGTCTACCACGACTACCTGGCCAAGGCGCCGTTCGGGTTCACCCAGCGCGCCGGTAACTTCGAGCTCAGCGGCGGTGACCCCGTCCTGCTCGACGATCTGGACGGCGCCAACACCGCAGACGGTCTGCCAGACGGCGGCCACATCGACAACGCCAACATGTCGACGCCACCCGACGGCATCCCGCCGACGATGCAGATGTACCTCTTCCACCGCCCGTTCACCGGTCCGGTCGTCGAGCCCTACCTCGCGACGTCGTCGACGATGGACCCGAGCGTGATCCTGCACGAGTACACCCACGGACTCTCGAACCGGCTGGTCGTCGACGCGCAGGGCAACTCGACGCTCAACAGCATCCAGGCCGGCGCGATGGGTGAGGCGTGGAGCGACTACTACGCGATGGACTACCTGGTCACCAACGGGTACGTGAAGGACACCGCCGCCGACGGCGAGGTGTTCGAGGGCTCCTACCTGCTCGCCAACCGGTCCCCGTTCCGGACCGAGGCCATCGACTGCTCCGTCCAGTCATCGGCGTCGGGCTGCACCCAGATCAACGGCGAGCTCGGTGGCTACACCTACGGCGACTTCCCCACCGTCGGTGGCGTCCCCGAGGTGCACTCGTCCGGTGAGATCTGGGCGCAGACGCTGTGGCAGCTTCGCAAGGCGCTGGGGCACACTCACGCCGACGCGATCATCACCCGCGCCATGTCGCTGGCTCCCGCCGACCCGACGTTCCTCGACATGCGCAACGCGATCGTGCAAGCCAACCTCATCCTCGAGAACGGCAACGGGAGCAGCACGATCTGGGGCACGTTCGCCCAGCGCGGCATGGGGTGGTACGCCGGCACGATCGACGCCGGCGACTCGCACCCGGCGGAGAACTTCAAGCGCCCGCCGTCGCCCGAGACGCCGCGGTCCACGGTGTACGGCCGGGTCAAGGACCAGATGACCGGTAAGCCGCTTGCTCATGCTCTGGTGGCGATCACCGGTCACGGCTCCGGGTTCACCGGTGACTACACCGCGGTCACGAACGACTCCGGCAGCTACCAGATCCCGGACGTCTACATCGGCACGTACGCCCTGGTCCGGGTCACTGCCCCCGGTTACGAGGTCATCACCGGGCCCCTCGAGGTCGACCCTGGCTCCACACGGGCGAACTTCTCGCCACGGCGCGACTGGGCGGCCGACAGCGGCGGCGGTGCGGTCACGGACTTCAACGGTCCGGACTACTCCGGCTACGGCTGCGGACCGGCGGCTGCCATCGACCTGAGCCAGGGCACTGGGTGGGGAAGCACGACAGGCAACAACGCAGGCGACCCGACGAACACGATGATTCCCAAGTTCGTGGAGGTCAAGCTGGCCTCGCGGACCGACGTCACGTCGTTCGCGGTGAACCCGTCCAACACCTGCGGTGACCCGGGAAGCAGCTCGACCGGCAAGTACAAGATCGAGACGTCCCCCGACGGCAGGGCCTGGACCCGCGTCGCGAAGGGCGAGTTCACGAGCGAGGACCGGCACCTGACGAGGGTCCCGCTCGACAAGCCCGTTCCGAGCGTGCGCTACGTCAAGTTCTGGATGCTCTCGCCTCAGGTGCCTGACTTCCACAACGCCTGCCCCGAGGGGAGCTACGGCGGCTGCACGTACACCGACATGACCGAGATCGCGGTGTTCGGCAACTAGCCTGGTCCACTGCCGATGCCCCGGCCGCCCCGTGCGACCGGGGCATCGGTGCAGGCGGCGACGTCTCCGGTCCCGCTCAGCGGCGGTCAGGCTAGGGTTCCGAGGGAACTCAGCACCAGGAGGCGCTTGATGCACGTGCTGGCGATCGTCGTGTCGCTTGCCGTCACGCTCGTCGGGGTGGCGCTCTTTGCCAGGGCGGTGGCACGGATCGTCGCCACAGTGCGGCTCGGGCAGCCCGCGGTGGCGAGGTCCGAGGAGCCCGGACGTCGATGGCTCACGTTGCTGCGGGAGACCCTCGGACACACCCGGATGCTCCAGTGGAGCTTCATCGGTGCCATGCACTGGTTCGTCTTCGTCGGGTTCGGCTTCCTGTTCCTCACGCTGCTGACGGCGTTCGGGCAGCTGTTCGACGCGACGTTCGCGTTGCCGATCATCGGTCACTGGCTGCTCTTCGACTGGATGACAGAGGCGATCGCCTGGCTGATGCTGCTGGCGATCGTCGGCCTGCTGCTGGTGCGGCTGACCCACCGCCCGACGGGCCGCCTCGGCCGGTACAGCCGCTTCTACGGCTCCACGATGTGGCAGGGGTACTTCGTGGAAGGGGTGATTCTCGGCGTCGGCGCGTGCATCCTGCTGCTCCGCGGCAGTGAGTACGCGCTGGCAGGAGTCGGCGCCGACCGCAGCCACTTCCCGTTCACCTTCTTCATCGGCGACCTCCTCGGCCGGCTCAGCGACTCGACGGTGCGCAACGTCGTCTATCTCGTGGCGATGGTGAAGATCGTCATCTCGTTCACGTGGATGATCGTGATCTCCCTGAACGTGACGATGGGGGTCGCCTGGCATCGCTTCACGGCCTGGCCGAACATCTGGTACCGCCGCAAGCCCGACGGCAGTCCGGCCCTCGGCGGCCTGCTCCCCATGACGGCCGGCGGCGTCCCGCTCGACTTCGAGAACCTCGACGACCTCGACGAGGACACGTCCTTCGGTGTCGGCAAGGTCGAGGACTTCTCCTGGAAGGGTCTGCTCGACCTCACCTCCTGCACCGAGTGCGGCCGCTGCCAGTCCCAGTGCCCGGCATGGAACACCGACAAGCCGCTGTCGCCGAAGCTGTTCATCACGGCGCTGCGCGACCACGCCTACGCCAAGGCGCCGGCGCTGACCGCCGTACCGGGTGTGGAGCCCACCGACGCTCACCGGGCTGAGCTGGACCGGCCGCTGGTCGCGGATCCCGATGCGTACGGCGTCATAGACCCTGACGTGCTGTGGTCCTGCACCTCCTGCGGCGCGTGCGTCCAGCAGTGCCCGGTCGACATCGAGCACGTCGACCACATCATGGACATGCGCCGCTACCAGGTGCTCGTCGAGTCCAGCTTCCCCGCCGAGCTCAACTCGCTCTTCCGGGGCCTCGAGACCAAGGGCAACCCTTGGAGCATGGCGCCCAACGCCCGGATGGACTGGGCCAAGGACCTGAGCTTCGAGGTCAGGCAGGTCGGCGTGGACGTCGAGACGCTGGACGAGGTCGAGTGGCTGTTCTGGGTCGGCTGCGCCGGTGCCTATGAGGACCGCGCCAAAAAGACCACCCGCGCGGTCGCCGAGCTGCTCCACGAGGCAGGTGTCTCGTTCGCCGTACTGGGCGACGGGGAGACCTGCACCGGCGACCCGGCGCGGCGGTCGGGCAACGAGTTCGTGTTCCAGCAGCTCGCTCTGCAGAACGCCGAGGTGCTCAAGGAGGCAAAGGCGACGAAGGTGGTGTCCACCTGTGCCCACTGTTTCAACACGTTGAGGAACGAGTACGGCTCGCTCGGCGTGCACCTCGAGGTCGTGCACCACACGCAGCTGCTCAACCGGCTGGTGCGCGAGGGCAGGCTCACCCCCGTCGCTCCTGCGGAGACCAGCCTCGGAGGTCGGACGATCACCTACCACGACCCGTGCTTCCTAGGTCGCCACAACCAGGTCTACGAGCCGCCGCGGGAGCTGCTGGCTGTCATCCCGGGATCCACAGTCGTCGAGATGCAACGGTCGGGCGACCGGTCGTTCTGCTGCGGCGCCGGCGGTGCGCGGATGTGGATGGAGGAGCGGATCGGCGAGCGGATCAACGTCAACCGGACGACGGAGGCTGTCGGCACCGGCGCGAAGCAGATCGCCACGGCCTGCCCGTTCTGCCGGGTGATGCTCAGCGACGGGCTGACCACCCTGCAGGCGAGCGGGGCCGCCCAGGAGGATGTCGAGGTGCTGGACGTCGCGCAGCTGCTTCTCGCGTCGGTACGGCGTGCTGACCCACCGCCGACCGCAGACGGCGGCGATCTAGCCGACTGAGGGCGGTGGCGCCGTTGCGCCGGCGCAGCCCGGACGCCCGGCCGGCGGGGAAGGCGGCTCAGCGCCGTACCCGCGCACCATGGTGTTGACATGACGTCACTGTGGTGTCACAGTAGTGCTCATGGACATCACACACTTCGTCGAGGAGCTGCGCCGGGACCTCCTGGTCGCGGCGCAGTCCGGCGGGGACGAGATCCGGGCCGCCGCCGAGCGGCTGAGCATGGCGCTGGACTCATCCGTGCGGCTCACGCTGATGGACGCTCTCTCCGAGGCGGCGTCCGAGATCACCAACGAGCTCCAGGGCACCAGCGTCGAGCTGCGGCTCAAGGGTCGCGAGCCGGTGTTCGTCGTCGTCGGCGCCGCCACAGACGCTCCGGCGCCGGCTCCCGAAGCGCCGGAGTCCGACGAGGACATCGACCTCGACGACGACACGGTGGCCCGCATCACGCTGCGGCTGCCGGAGTCGCTGAAAGCCCGCGCCGAGGATCTCGCTGCCAAGCGTGGCCAGTCGCTCAACACCTGGCTCGTCAACGCGACAAGAGCGGCGACGAGCGGCCTGACGATCAACGTCAACGCGCCGGGCTTCGGACCGGGTGCGCCCGGCAAGAACCGTTCATCCAACAAGCGCATCCAGGGGTGGGTGCGATGACTCAGGAGAGCCGCATGACAGAGAGCATCGTCCGGCAGGACTTCCCGACCCCTGGACCCGTCGACCTTAAGGTCGAGTTTCACAGCGGCGAGATCGACATCACCGCCGCGGAGACGTCGACCACGACCATCGAGCTCGAGGCCGTGCACGGTGACGGCTATGCCAAGGAGCTGATCGCCAACGCGCGGGTGGAGCAGCACGGGGACAAGGTCTCGCTGATCATGCCGAAGAGCAAGAACGGGCTGTTCGGTCGCAAGGGCCAGGTCCGGGCGACGATCACCGTGCCCCTCGACAGCAGTCTTCGCATCGACACCAGCTCCGCGGACGTGACCGGCCACGGACGGTTCGGTGCCGCGAACGTCAACAGCGGCTCCGGTGACGTCGAGCTCGAGCAGATCGCCTCCGGGGACCTGAAGGCCGGCTCCGGCGACGTCGAGATCGACACGGTCGCGGACTCCGTCAAGGTCAAGACCGGATCCGGTGACGTCAAGGTGGGATCGATCCGCGGCAGCGGCGACATCGCCGCCGGCTCCGGTGACGTGGTCGTCCAGGACGTCACCGAGACGATCAAGGTCAAGACGGGGTCGGGTGACATCGCCATCGTCGAAGGTGGTGACCGCGTCGACGTGATGGCCGGCTCCGGCGACCTGATGCTGAAGCGGATCGACCGCGGCGAGGTCGTCGCGAAGACCGGGTCCGGAGACGTCTCCATCGGCATCGTCCGCGGAACCGCCGCCTACCTGGACATCCAGACCGTCACGGGGGACGTCACCTCCTCGCTCGACCCCTCCGAGATGCCCGCGGACGGCGACCTCACCGTGTCCATCAACGTCATGTCAGGAACCGGCGATGTCGTCCTCCAGCACGCGTGACCGATCGGTGCTGCCCCCCGTGGCGGCGCCGGGCGAGGGTGCCGACCAGGTACGTCGCCATCACCAGCAGACCACTCCTGGGGCTCCGACCCCCCGGGTCAGCCCCAACCCTTCGAGCACACCAGGCTCCACCATCCAGAAAGAGGAAACGCCATGATCATGTCCGACGACATCGCCCGCGAGGTCATCCGCCAGCGCACCACGCACGCCGAGCGGTTCCGACGGCCGCGTCACCCCCGCACCGCCCGCGCCCTGCGTGGACTCGCGGATCGCTTCGACCGCCAGGCCTAGCCCTCTCTTCCAAAGATCCGACGTTCAGGTTCTTCCAGCAATCTGTGCGTCGGATCTTTCGGCGGGGGTGCGGTCAGACCGTCGTACGGTGGAAGTTCTGCCAGGAGCGCGACGGCGTCGGACCGCGCTGGTCCTGGTAGCGCGAGCCGTACTTCTCGCTCCCGTAGGGGTGCTCGGCGGGCGTGCTCAAGCGGAAGAAGCACAGCTGGCCGATCTTCATGCCGGGCCATAGCTTGATGGGAAGGGTCGCCACGTTCGACAGCTCGAGCGTGACGTGGCCCGAGAACCCGGGGTCGATGAACCCCGCCGTCGAGTGGGTCAGCAGGCCCAGCCGACCGAGCGACGACTTGCCCTCCAGGCGGGCGGCGATGTCATCGGGAAGCGTGATGACCTCGTACGTCGACCCCAGCACGAACTCCCCCGGGTGCAGGATGAACGGCTCGTCGCCCTCAGGCTCGACGGCGCGGGTCAGGTCGGGCTGGTCGGCCATCGGGTCGATGTGCGGGTAGCGGTGATTCTCGAAGACCCGGAAGTACCTGTCGAGCCGGATGTCGACGCTCGACGGCTGGACCATCTCCTCGTCGTACGGCTGCAGCTCGACCCTGCCGCCGGCGAGCTCGGCCCGGATGTCGCGATCGCTCAGCAGCACCCGCCGAGACTACCGAACACGCCGATGCTGTCGCCCCGCGCCGGTAGGTGATTCCCTGCCCGCGGGCCGCCCAGCCGGATGTCAGCCGGTCGAGATCGCCGCCACCCCGAGCATGGTGACGGCCACGCCGACGACCTGGATGCGCCGTAGTCGCTCGCTGAGAGCGACGCGGGCGAGCAGCACCGTCACGACGGGGTACAGCGAGCTCAGCACGCTCGTGATGCTGACGAATCCCTTGGTCGAGGCGATGCCGAAGAAGAGGTTGGCGCCGAAGTCGCCAGCGGAGATTGCCAGCACCCACAGGTAGTCCCGCCCTCGCAGGCCGCCCGTCGTACGACGGACAAGCGCCGCCACCACGAAAGCAGCGGTCACCGTCGCCCGCATCGACCAGAGCGTCAGCACCGGGCTGGTCTCGGAGCCGCGGTCCATGAACACGAAGAAGGCACCGAAGAAGAAGCCGGCGAGCATCGCGGTCAGGACCGGCCGCGCCGACGTGGCTCCACTGAACTCCGGGCCGCCCGTGAGGGCGATGCCCACGACCGCGATGGCGATGCCGCTGAGGGTAACCCGGCTCGGGGACTCGCCGGAAAGCACGCCTACGACAACCGGGACCGCCAAGCCAAGTGACGTTACCGGCGCCACGACCCCCATCGTGCCCGTAGACAGCGCAAGGTAGTAGCCGATGAGACCGAGTCCCCCGGCTGCTCCAGCGGCCATCCCCCACGGGAGCCAGCCGATGGGTCCGTGCCAGCCACCCGTGGCGATGACGGCGATCGTGGCGAGGATGACACCGAACGTCGCAGTCCACCCGACAACCACGACGGCGCGCAGGCGCTTGCTGACCAGGCCACCCGCGAAGTCCGATGCGCCCCAGAGCAGGCTGGAGAGCAGCGACAAGACGATGGCCATTGCCGGACCCTACTTGGCCTGATGGCGTGGCTCGCGCCTGAGGCGGAGTGGAGGTCGACCCCGCGGGCGGTAGTATCAACGTCGCTCGCCGCGGTGCAGTGGCGGCGTTGCGCGGGTGTAGTTCAATGGTAGAACATCAGCTTCCCAAGCTGACAGTGCGAGTTCGATTCTCGTCACCCGCTCCAGGCAAGGTCCCAGGCCATCGCCCCTGCCAGGCCTGTTTCGCATTCCCCGCAACCCTCGGATCGCTGTCGTTCCCGCTACGTGCCCGATCGAACGGGTACGAGTTGGCGATTCCGAGGAGCCGACTGATCAGTTCGCATGTTGGCCGGGGGTAGCTCACCGGCGACTGACAACGGGTGACGACTGACAGGGTGGGAAGCATGGGAACCTTGCACATCGACGTTGCCTCGGCACTGCTGGGCGAGCCAGTCCGGGTGGTGGTCGCCCGTCCGGCGGTGGCATCCAGCGATCAGGTCCCGTGGGTCTGGCTGCTCCACGGGCGCGGGTCGACCGTCGCCGATGTCAGCTGGGTCGTCGAGGGCCTCGATGCTGCCATGGCCGCCGGTGACCTTGGTGCACACACGATCGCGGCGCCGGTGGGACCGTGGTCAGAGGTTGCCTGGTGGGTCGACTCTGCCTATGGCAACGGCAGGCCCGTCGAGTCGGTCGTGCTGACCGAGGTGCTGCCAGAGGTCGAGAACCGCTTGGGCGGACCGGCTGGTCGCGACCAGCGCGTCGTGGCCGGGTACTCGATGGGTGGCGGCTCGGCTGTGGGCTGGCTGCTGAGACACGAGGGCCTCTTCAGCGCGGCCGCCTTGGCTGCTCCTGCCGCCTTCGCTGACGCCCCGCCGGTCCGTTCGTCAACGGACGGGTCAGGCGCCTTCGGTGTCGGCCAGCAGCAGTTCGACCACGACCGCTGGGCTTCACTGATGTCGTACCGGCGGTTGTTGGCGAACCGTCGGTCGACGTCAGCCCCGATCCGCGTCGGCATCGTCGTCGGCGACGCCGAGGTCGTCGAGGACTACTCTTCCGCCTCCAGCAGGTCGAGCCTGACGCTCGAGGCCGCAAAGCTGCACGTCGCGCTGTTGGACGCGCCGGGCATCCGCAGCTCGCTGCGAGTGATCGGTGCCGGGCACACGTGGGACTTCTGGATCCCGGCGATCTCGCTTGCGCTCGAGCTCGTGGGCAGGCAGGCGGCTGCGGGCGCCGACTGACAGCATGGACGCATGCGTACCGAGACGCGAACGTATCGCACCGGCCGAAGTGACGTGGTTCTCGATATCACGCAGGACTGTGCGGAGTTCGTACGCGACGCCGGCGACGGCCTGCTGCATGTCTTCGTCCCGCATGCGACGGCCGGCTTGGCCATCATCGAGACGGGGGCCGGAAGCGACGACGACCTGCTGACGGCACTGCGCGATCTGCTGCCGCCAGATGACCGCTGGCGCCACCGCCATGGCAGCGCCGGGCACGGCCGTTCGCACGTGCTGCCGGCGATTGTGCCGCCCTTTGCAATCGTTCCGGTGCTCGCCGGCAGCCTGGCCCTCGGCACCTGGCAGGGCATCTGCCTGGTCGACATCAACATCGACAACGTCCAGCGCGAGGTCCGGTTGTCCTTCCTGTCCGGCTGAGACCGACTCTCCCGAGGTACCAACTCCCGAGCTCCGCCGAGAAGGACCACCTGGATACGTTCCGTCCTCAGTGAGGATGAGCGGCAATGCGCGAAGCCATTGTCCACAGATGACGTTGCCGGCGGCTCGATATCGGTCCGCCGTAGTAGAATCGAACTCATGAACGAATACCTTCCAGAGGAGACCTGCGGTCCATCGGCGGCCAAGCTCGCGGACTGGCTGGGCGCTCTGCGCGGCACGTCGCCCGCTGGGGACGACGCTGAGCGGATCGACCGGATCCGGTGGATGGAGCAGGTGAAGTCGGCGCTGGCTGCGGCGCAGGCCCGCGAGGCTGTTGCGTTCACCCAGTCCCAACTGGAGTGTCAGAAGTCAGCCGGGGTACGCAACGACGACCTGGGCAGAGGCATCAGCGCCCAAGTTGCGTTGGCTCGGCGAGAGTCGCCCCACCGGGGCGGGCGCCTGGTCGGGCTGGCCAACGCGCTGGTCGGTGAGATGCCACAGACCTTGGCGGCGATGGAGGCCGGAGAGCTGTCGGAGTGGCGAGCCACCCTGATGGTGCGGGAGACGGCGTGCCTCCGTGCAGAAGACCGGGTCGCCGACGATGCGAGACGCGCCGCCGGCGACCCACGGACCCGCGGCCAGCTCATGGCCGACACCCTCGTCGAGCGGGTCACCGGACTCACGAAGGCGAGCGGGACCCCCGTCGACGTCCAGCTGG
>JBBSIF010000097.1:0-10203 GCA_038232255.1 Propionibacteriales bacterium | reverse complement strand
CGGCACCGGCGCCTGGCAGGACCTCAGCGCGGCCTTGCAGCAGATCGCCGTCGAGCACACCTTCACACCAACGCCGGAGGCTGCCGCCCGGTACGACGTGGTGTTCAAAGCCCACCGTGCGCTCTTCGACGCGCAGCAGAAGACCTTCGAGCTTGTCGCGTCGCTCAGCCCACCCGCGGACTCGTAACCACAGAGAGGCGGCTCTGCGAGGATCCGGGCGGGCGACGCTCTCAGAAGACCCGTACGGCGACCTCGGCCGGGGCGTCGAGGAGCGCCTCGTCGCGGAACAGGTCCTCGAACAGCTCGCGGGTGTGACCGCCGTTCGTCAGCAGCGCCGCGGAGAGCCCGGCGTCCGGCAGGATCCGCAGGAAGGCCGCCTGGCCGAGCGTCGAGCCGTCATGGCCGTAGAGCCGGCGCCCGCTCCAGTCGAGAAGGAACCAGCCGAGGCCCCAGTGCGACCCGAGGGTCCAGCGGTCGGGGATAGCGACCTGTGGCTCCTGCATCGCGGTGACGGAGCTCTCGCTGAGGACGCGCGTGCCGTCGGCGGCGACACCTCCGTCGAGGTGCAGCCGGGCGAATCCCAGCAGCTCCTGGGCCGTCATGTGGATGAGGCTGGCCGGCCCCGCCGAGCGGAAGATGCCCCATTGCGGCGTGACGTGCGGCTCGTCGGCGCCGGGCGGGGTGATGTGACCGGTCGCGGCGCTGAGCAGCAGCGCCTCCTCGGGAAGGGTGCCGGCAGACGTCAGCCCCAGCGGCGTGAACAGGTGCTCGCGCAGGACGTTGTCCCAGGTCGTGCCGCGCACGACCTCCACGAGCCGGCCAAGGGCGCTGTACCCCGAGTTGCAGTAGCTCATGGTCGCGCCGAGCGGGTGGTTCTGCTGCAGGTCGGCCATCGCTGCGACGTACTTCTCGAGGTTGTCGTCACCGCGGCCCGTGTCGAGGAAGAGGTCGCCGTCGATGCCGCTCGTGTGCGTGAGCAGGTGCCGGATCGTCACCGTCTGCGTCACCTCGGGGTCGGCGACGCGGAACTCCGGCAGGTAGCTGATCACCGGGGTGTCCAGGTCGACCAGACCCTCGTCGACCAGCTGCATCGCGAGAACGGCGGTCCAGACCTTGGTGATGGATCCGATCTGGAAGACGCTGTCGGTCGTGGCCGGCGTGCCCGTCCGCAGGTTGAGCACTCCGGTGGCGGCGGTGACCGTCTCGTCACCGAGCCCGATCGCGAACGTCGCCCCCACGACACCGTGCTTGTCGTCGAGGGTGGTGAGGCGGTCCTGCCAGTGGGTGGCATCGAGTGCCATGCGTCTGCTCCTGACTCGTGAGTGGAGGCAAGCATCGCCGCGATCCGTCCCGCGAACCTCGTGCGCCGGACAGAAGAAGTCGCAGGCGTTTGGTCCGGTGCCACGATCTCCGCGAGGTCAGAGCCCGAGATGCAGTCTGAGGGCGGAGTCGAGATGGGACATGAGGTCTGCTGGCAGGTGCCCCAGCGTGGGTCCAACGCGTTCGACACTGACGGATCGGACTTGCTCTGCCCGTGCCAAGCTGTCGCGCCGCAAACTGGTGCGCGCGGCTGGGAGCAGCATCTGGAAGGGGTAGACGTGGGTGACGTTGCTTGTCACGGGCACCACGGTGACGACACGTCGCCGCAGGCGCTGGGCGGAGGCGTTGGCCCGGTCATTGCTCACGATCACCGCGGGCCGTCGCTTATTGGCCTCGCTGCCGCGGGCCGGCTCGAGATCGATCAGGCGGATCTCACCGCGAAGCATCCGACAGCCCGTCAGCGGCCGTGTCGGCCCAGGACTCCTGCTCGCCGGTGGCTTCCCACTCCTGCCAGGCGGCAGCATAGTCCTGCTCGAGGTCGGGCAGGAGCAGCAGCCGGATGGCATGATGCACCGCCGCCGACCGGGAGGGCAGACCCGCGGTACGAGCGAACGTGTCCAGCACGGCCACGTCTTCCGCGGGCAGGCTGACGCTGAGTTTCATACTCATCTGCTACTACGGTAGGAAGATCCTGGTCCGCCACCCATGATCGTCCGACGATGTTCAGAGCGGCAGCGGGATCACGGAGGTCGTCAGCTCCGCGAGTACGTCGCGGTCCACCTCGACACCCAGCCCCGGACCGGTCGGGACCCGCACGTGGCCGTTCTCGAGGACGAATGGCGCGGTGATGTCCTGGGCGTAGAAGCGGCCCGAGGCCGACGTGTCACCAGGCAGCGTGAATCCCGGCAGCGCCGCGAGGGCGACGTTCGCGGCGCGGCCGACACCTGTCTCGAGCATGCCGCCGCACCACACCGGGATGCCGTTGGCGGCGCAGACGTCGTGCACCCGGCGGGCCTCCAGATAGCCGCCGACCCGGCCGGCCTTGATGTTGACGATCGAGCAGGCGCCGAGCGCGATGGCGTCGGCCGCGGAGCGGGCGGACACGATCGACTCGTCCAGGCAGACCGGGGTGCGGATCTGCTGGGCGAGCGCGGCGGAGCCCCGCAGGTCGTCCTCGGGCAGTGGCTGCTCGATGAGCAGCAGGTCGAAGGCGTCCAGCCGAGCGAGGTGGCGCGCGTCCGCCAGCGTGTATGCGGTGTTGGCGTCGACCTGCAACGGGATGTCGCCGAAGCGCTCCCGGACGGCCGCGACGGGCTCGAGGTCCCATCCCGGTTCGATCTTCAGCTTGATGCGGACGTATCCCTCGTCGAGGTAGCCGTCGACGGCGTCGAGCAGCTGCGGGATCTCGTCCATGATCCCCACGCTCACGCCGGATGGGACGGTGTTGCGGATCGACCCGATCTCCGCTGCGAAGGAGCGGCCCGACGCTCTGAGCTCGGCGTCGAGGACGGACAGCTCGACGGCGGCCTTGGCCATCGGGTGACCCTTGATCGGCGACAGGAGATGCCCGACGCGGCCAGCGGTGAGGCCATCGCCGTACGCGACGAGGCGGGGCACGAGGAACCGGCTGATCACGTCGACGGCCGAGTCGAGGAACTCAGAGCTGTAGAGCGGCTCCTCCATCGCCACGCACTCCCCCCAGCCCTCCGCGTCGGCCGTCTCGACCCTGACCAGCACCAGGGCGCGGGAACTCTGTGATCCGAACGACGTCCGGAACGGCGACACCAGTGGCAGCTGCACCCGGTGCAGCTCGACGGCGGTCAGCTTCATGCGACGGTCTCCTCCCGGACGGACAGCGACGAAACCGGGCAGCGCCCGGCTCCGCCTGCTCCGAGAACATTGTCGTACTCCCGGCCCGGGACCCATGGTCTGGGCGAACGAAGCCGACGCATCACCTTGGGCTGGCCGCCCAACGCGGTCGGCCGACCGTCGAGAGACGATGGGCCCTCCAGTCGTCCGGGGTTCAGCGTTCGAGGGAAGAGGAGCACCCGTTGCCCGTCGGGATTGCCGTGGACACCACGGGGCCGCTCGCGGCGCTGCGCGGCCGGGTGCCGGTGATGGTGAGCCAGCTCGAAGCGCTGGTCGCCGTCGAGTCGCCATCGCTCGACCTCGGCGCCACATCCGCCGCCGCTGACGCCGCCGACGACCTGGTGCTCGAGCTGCTCGGCAGCCGCTGCCGGCGGTACGGCGACGGTGGGCGGGTTCACCTGTGCTGGTCGGGCGGCGGCCGGACGCGGGTCGTGCTCGTCGCTCACGTGGACACGGTGTGGCCGCTCGGCACCACCGCGCGCTGGCCGTTCGACGTGCTCGACGGGCGCGCGAGCGGGCCGGGCGCCTTCGACATGAAGGCGGGGCTGGTGCAGGGTCTGCACGCGCTGTCGCTGCTGCCCGATCCGGAGGGTGTGCGGATGCTGATCACGACGGACGAGGAGGTCGGCTCGCCGACGTCGCGAGGACTGGTCGAGGAGGTCACCCGTGGCGCCGCTGCCGCACTGGTCCTCGAGCCGAGTTCCGACGGTGCGCTGAAGTCCGCCCGCAAGGGCGTCTCGATGTATGAGCTCGTCGTGCACGGCTTGGCGGCACACGCCGGCCTCGAGCCGGAGAAGGGCGTCAACGCGGCCCTCGAGCTCGCGCACCAGCTGCTGTCGCTCGGTGACGCGGCCGATCCGTCGGCAGGCACGACGGTGACGCCGACCGTGGTGACCGCGGGCACGACGCGCAACACGGTCCCGGCAACGGCAACAGCGGCTATCGACGTACGAGTGGCGACCGACGAGGAGCAGACGCGGGTCGACCGCGTGCTGCACGCCGCGTCCCCGGTACTGCCCGGTGCCCGGCTCGAGATCCGCGGCGGCCCGAACCGGCCGCCGATGCCGGCGACTTCGTCGGCCGAGCTCGTGGTGCGTGCCCGCCGGCTCGCGGCGGCGCTCGGCCTTGCGCCGCTGTCGGACGTGCATGTGGGCGGCGGCTCCGACGGCAACTTCACCGCCGGGATGGGCGTGCCCACACTCGACGGTCTGGGCGCCGTGGGCGACGGAGCACACGCCGAGGGGGAGTTCGTCGTGGTCGACGCCATGCCGAAGCGAGCCGCGCTGGTGCACGCGCTGGTTGCGGAGCTGCTGTCCTGATGGCGTCCGTGGTCGTGCGCGGTGGAACGGTCTACGACGGCCTGGGGAGCTCCGGCCGGAGCGCGGACGTCGTCATCGACGGCGACGTGGTGGCGCTGGTCGGCGACGCGCCCCAGTCCGTCGACGCGATCGAGGTCGATGCCACCGGGCAGGCGGTCATCCCGGGCCTGGTCAACGTGCTCAGCCACGCCTGGGGCGTGCTGCAACAGGACGGCTCGGCCGCGTCGGACCTGCTGCAGGGCGTGACCACGGAGGTCTTCGGCGAGGCGTTCACGCCGGGGCCGAGCTCGCCCGCGTTCGTCGAGCTCTGCTCCTCGTCGTACGAGGCCGACGGACGGGTGGACTTCGCGCGGCTGTCCGAGGGGTTGTCGTACCTGGAGTCGCTGGGCGTCGCCGTCAACGTCGCCAGCTCGCTCGGCGGCCACCACCTGCGGCTGCTCGCCGCCGGCTTCGAGGACCGGCGCCTGACAACCGGTGAGCTGGACCGGCTCCGGGGTCTGGTGGCCGAGGAGATGCAGGAGGGCGCGCTAGGGATCGGGACCGCGCTGATCTACCCGCCCGGTCGCTTCGCCGACACCGACGAGCTCGTGCAGCTCTGCGAGGTCGTCGCGGCGTACGACGGCCTCTACACCTCGCACCTGCGCAGCGAGGGCGACCGGTTCCTCGAGAGTCTCGACGAGCTGCTGGAGATCAGCACGCGCAGCGGCGTCCGAGCCGAGGTATTCCACCTCAAGGCAGCGGGTCGAGCGAACTGGCCCAAGATGGCGCAGGCGATCGAGCGCATCGACGCCGCGCGGGCGGCGGACCTGGCCGTGTCCGCGAACATGTACCCCTACGAGGCAGGCGGGACGGAGCTCGCGGCGAGCATCCCGCCGCACTTCCACGAGGGCGGCCCGAGTGCGCTGGCGGAACGCCTCGCTAACCCGTCGCAGCGGGCCCTGATGGCCGCCGAGGTCCGTTCGACCTCAGGCGACTTCGAGAACCTCTTCCTGGCGGCGGGCGGCGGCGAAGGGATCCTCTTCCTCGACGACCTGGCCGACGGCACCCGGTGCGCCGGCCGGCGGCTGTCCGCGGTCGCCGACGACCTCGGCCTGGACGAGGCGGCAGCCCTGCTGGTCGTCCTGTCGGTCGGGGTGTCGCACGTCGTCGTCAACGGCGAGGTCGTGGTGCGCGACGGCGCCGTCACGGCGACTCGTCCCGGCCGGCGGCTGCGCCGCGGCGGACGTTGAGTCCCCGTCTGCTCCCCGTGTCGACCGCGAGCGATGACGCGGGAGGACGCCGTAACGTGACCCGGGTAACCCGCCTTGTCGGCGGGACCTCGGCTGAGGGGAGCAGTTCGCGTGCGCGAACCGGTCAACCGCGCTCGCATCGTCGAGGCGGCGCTCGCGCTCGTCGACGAGTCGGGACTGGAGGCGCTGACGATCAGACGGGTGGCCGCGCGCCTGGACGTCGGGGCGATGTCGATCTACTACTACGTGGCGAACAAGGAGGCCATCCTCGACGGTGTCTTCGACCTCGTCATCGCGAAGGCAGACCTGCCAGCGGGAGAGATCAGCGCTGCCGAGTGGATACGCGGTGCTGCCGAGGGCTTCCGGCGGCTTGCCATGCAGCATCCCCGCACGTTCCCGCTTCTGACCAGCAGGCCGATGCCGCTGCTCGACGTCGCAGCGGCCGCGCCGATGGAGGCGGGGCTGGCCGCCTTCGCGCGCTCGGGCATGAACGCGCAGGACGCCTACGCAGCCCTGCAGGCGGTGTCGATGTCCCTGCTCTCGCTCGGCCTGCTCGAGAGCCAGGCGATGCTCGACCCGCTTCCCGACGCCGTGTCGCAGGTGGAGGTGCTGCCAGCGCAGCAGTTCCCGCTCCTCAGCGCGGTTCCGGGCCTCGATCTGGAGCGCGAGGCGATCTGGACCTGCCTGGTCGAGGCGCTCGTCCGGGGCCTGGCCCAACCGGCTTGACAATCCCGTCGTACGCTGTACGGTAACTCGTACAATGTACGACACCGACTGGAGGAATGATCGAGATGGCAGAGGCCCACGCTCTTGACGAGTTCGTGGCCGCGAAGGCGGCGGAGCTCGAGGTTCCCGGCGTGGCAGTCGGGGTCCTGCACGAAGGCGCCGAGGAGCATGCGTTCTCCGGTGTCACCAGCATCGAGAATCCCGTGTCCGTCGACGCAGACACGCTGTTCCAGTTCGGATCCACGACCAAGACGTTCACCGCCACCGCCATTCTGTGTCTCGTCGAGCAGGGCCTGATGGAGCTGGACGCTCCGGTGCGCAGGTACGTGCCGGAGCTGCAGCTCAAGGACGAGTCCGTCGCCGAGGCGGTGACCGTGCTGCAGCTGTTGAACCACACGGCCGGGTGGGACGGCGACCTGCTGGTGGACACCGGTGAGGGTGACGACGCGCTCGAGAAGTACGTGGCGCGGATGGCCACGATCGACCAGGTCAGCCCCCTGGGCGCAAGCGTGTCGTACAACAACGCGTCGCTGTCGCTCGCCGGGCGGGTCGTCGAGAAGGTGACGGGCAAGACGTTCGAGCAGGCCATCCGTGATCTGCTCCTGAACCCGCTGGACATGACGCACAGCTTCTTCTTCCTCAACGAGATCATCACCCGCCGTTTCGCGGTGGGTCACAACCAGAAGCCGGACGGCACGATCGAGATCGCCCGGAATTGGGCGGTGCCGAGGTCCGCCGCTCCCGCCGGCGGTATCTCGGCCAATGCCGCCGACCAGATCGGCTGGGCCAAGTTCCACCTCGGCGACGGGCGCGGTCCCGACGGCAAGAGGCTGCTGTCCGCCGAGCTGCTCGCGCGGATGCAGCAGCCGACAGCCGACATGTCAGGCAGCGCCCTGGGTGATGCTGTCGGGATCGGATGGCTGCTGCGCGACTACGACGGAGTCCGCCTGGTCAGCCACGGCGGGACCACCAACGGCCAGCACTCGGAGTTCGTCATGGCTCCCGAGCGCGGGTTCGCACTGATCAGCATGACGAACTGCGGGCCCAACGGTCCGCAGCTCAACACCGAGCTGCTGGCGTGGGCGCTGGATCACTACCTGGGGCTCACCGTGGCCGATCCGGAACCGCTCAAGCTCCGTGACGACGAGCTGGCTGTCTACACGGGCACCTACGACACGATCGCAGCGGTCTGCGAGATCACCGCGGAGAACGGCGGGCTGGTCCTCACCGTCAGGATCAAGCCTGAGATGGCCGCGTCGATGAGAGAGGCGGGTGAAGAGGGCGCCGACGAGCAGCAGCCCCCGATCCCGCTCTCGATCGTGGCGGGCGACGGTGACCCGTACGTCGTCTCGAACGGCCCTGCCAAGGGGATGAGAGGCTACTTCGCGCGCGGCGAGGACGGCGCCATCGCCGGTGTTCACGTAGGGGGCAGGATGGCGACGAAGGTCTGAGGCCCACGGTGAGCACGCGGATGGGGGTGACGGACATGCCCGAGCGGGCTGGTCTGAATGCGATGCCTGCCGACGTCCTGCTCTCCAACGTCATCGACGCGCTCGGCAGTGGCCTTCTGGAGGTGCTGACTGCTCCGCGAGGTCTGGACCTTCGAGTCGCCGACCCGGTCATCTTCGACGCCGCCGACATGCTGCATGCCGAGCCGGGCGATCTCGTGCTCGGCGTCGGCGTACCGGCCGGCTCGACGCGGGCCCGGGACCTGGTGAGCGAGGCCGGCCGGTCGGCGGCAGCAGGGGTGGTGCTCAGGCGGGACCACGCCGACCCGGCCAGCGTCTGTGCTGCCGCTGAGGCGGCTCGGGTCGCTGTGCTGCTCATCCCGAGCACGACGGGCTGGAGCCACCTGTTCACCTTGCTCCGCACCGCCATCGATGCGAGCCGCGCCGCAACCTGGTCCAGTCAGGCCGGCCTGGCGGTGGGCGACCTTGTCTCGTTGGCGAACGCCGTGGCCGGGACCGTCGGGGGCGCCACCACGATCGAAGACCTGGACACCAACGTGCTGGCCTTCTCGAACCTCGACCATCCCATCGACCTGCCCCGGCAGGACACCATCCTGGGGCATCGCGTGCCGAACTCGTGGCGGCAGGCCCTGGTGGACCAGGGGGTCTTCAAGCGGATGTACGGCACCGAGGACGTCGTGCACGTGACCGACATGACCGAGCCGGACGTCTTCGTGGCGCCGCGGATGGCCATCGCCGTGCGAGCAGGGGGGGAGGTGCTCGGGTCGATCTGGGTCGCGGAAGCCGACCGCCCGTTCGACGAGGAGGCCGCGCAGGCACTGCGCGGCGCCGCCCGGATCGCGGCGCTGCACATGCTCCATCACCGTGCCTACAGTGACCTGGAACGGCAGCGCAAGGCCGAGCTGATCCGTGCGTTGCTCGCGGGCACTGAGCCGCCTCTGCCCGGGATCTCGTCGATGGGACTTGCCGGCACGCCGCTTGCCGTGATCGCCGTCGACCCTGACCTGAGCCGGACCGCTGACGCGGAGGTGGCGATGGAGCGCGCGGTCTCGGTCATCACCCGGTACGCCGAGGTGTACCGCCGCCGCGCGGCTGCTGTGGCGGTCGACGGGATCATCTATGTCCTGCTGCCGACCCCCGCCGACGCCGATCACTCCCGGCTCATGAGCTTCGCGGCCAACGTGGCGCAGCGGACCCGAGCGGCCACCAAGACGCCCGTTAGAGTGGGCATCGGTTCCACCGTCGCCGAGCTGCGGGACCTGCACCGCTCCCGGGACGAGGCTGACGAGGTGCTGCGGGTGCTGCGGCGCGACGGCGACGACGGGCTCACCGCCCACGTTGACGACGTCCGCGGGCGGGTGGCGCTGCTGCACCTGCAGGATCTCGCGGCACGCGATCCACGCCTGCGGGCGGGCAAGATCCAGGGCCTCATCGACCACGACCGGCAGCGGGGAACCAGCTACGTGGCGACGCTCCGGGCCTACCTTGACGCGTTCGGCGACGTATCCGTCGCAGCGGCCGAGCTGTCTATCCACCGGAACACCTTCCGCTATCGGCTGGCGCGGCTCCTGGAGTTGTCGGGGCTGGACCTGAGCGAGGCCGACGAGCGGCTCATCACTCACCTTCAGCTGAGGTTCCTCGACTGACCTCGCGTCAAGATGTAACAGCCGGAGCGGGTGAACTCCTGGATGACATACCCGTCGCTCAAGGCGCCGCCGAGGGCATCCCTGAGCTCGTGTCGCCATCGATTCGCCTTGTGCGGATCGCGCTCGCGCAAGGCGAGGATGTCAGCGGGGATCTGGCAGGCCACGACGTCACCCGTCACGTCGAAACGGCACGGCTCCTCGTCCAGCCCGACAGCCAGCAAGAAGGAGCCGTTCGTCTCCGGCCCCATGGTTGAGCGAAGGCCGGTTGAGCCCTGTCCCGGCAGCGGATCGGACAGCGCCCAGCTCATGAGGAGACGATCCGTCTCGTCGCCGGCGTTCAGGCCGTCGGCCATCGGGCCGTAGAAGTCGGGAAGGTACGCGACGGCCCGAGCACCCAGCTTGGCGAAGTTGAAGTAGTTGTTCCGGCCGACCAGCGGGTCGACCGTCCAGGTGACCGACGTGAGGCCGGCCGCCAGCGCCCATGCTCTCTGATACAGCTTCAAGGCCGTCCCCAGACCTGCGTCGCCGCGCCCGGGCGCCGTACAGGTGATGTGGGAGTGCAGCCCGTGCTCGGGCGTGGCCGTGAGGAACCCGACCGACAGCCCAACCAGCGACCTCCGTCCGG
>JBBSIF010000096.1:0-10211 GCA_038232255.1 Propionibacteriales bacterium | reverse complement strand
GACGCCGACCAGATCCAGGGTCGCGTCAACCAGATCCGCGCCGAGATCGAGAACAGCGACTCCGACTACGACCGCGAGAAGCTGCAGGAGCGGCTCGCCAAGCTTGCCGGCGGCGTGGCCGTCATCAAGGTGGGCGCTGCCACCGAGGTCGAGCTCAAGGAGCGCAAGCACCGCATCGAGGACGCCGTTCGCAATGCGAAGGCTGCCGTCGAGGAGGGCATCGTCGCCGGTGGTGGCGTGGCTCTCGTGCAGGCGACGATCAAGGCCTTCGAGAAGCTGGAGCTGTCCGGCGACGAGGCGACCGGCGCTGCGATCGTGAAGTTCGCGGCCGAGGCTCCGCTCAAGCAGATCGCCATCAACGCCGGCCTCGAGGGTGGGGTCGTCGCGGAGAAGGTGCGCAACCTGGAGTCCGGCCACGGCCTGGACGCCGCGACCGGCGAGTACGTCGACATGCTGGCCTCCGGGATCAACGACCCGGTCAAGGTGACCCGCTCTGCGCTGCAGAACGCCGCCTCGATCGCCGCGTTGTTCCTCACGACGGAAGCCGTTGTCGCCGACAAGCCGGAGAAGGTCACGGCTGGCGCCGGCGGTGGCGCTCCGGACATGGGCGGCATGGGCGGGATGGACTTCTGACCTAGGTCAGAAGCCTTCTCGGCCCCGCAGAACGATCGCGATGGCCCCGACCAGTTTCTGGTCGGGGCCATCGCGACGTCTCGGATCGGTGGCGGCTGACGGATGTTGAGCGGTTGGTGCTGCCGGGGCCGCCGTTAGTCCTCAAGGTCGGTGGGCGGCTGGCCGGGCGGCGCTGGCTCGTCGCTCCCCGCCGACGTAGGCTGGTGCCATGCTCTGGATCCTGCTGCTGGTCATCGTCGCCGCCGTGGTGGCGTACAAGTTCCGCGTGCCGATCCTCGCGAAGGTGCTCGGCCAGTCCGAGTCGCGTGTCCAGCGAGCGATCGACCGCCGCAAGCACTGACGTCCGCTCGGCCGCTCGGCCGAGGGCGGGCGGTTGTCGCCCGGACCCGGTAGACCTGTGCCATGACCAACGGCACCTCCGACCTCGACGCACTCCAGCTGAGCCCTCTTCCGGGCAGTGAACGGGACGCGGCGCCAGGCGCCGAGCCGGCAGCGCAACCTCTCGACCTCGACACGCGCGTCGAGTTGACTCTCGTCCTGCGTCGGCGGGCAGCGCTGCCAGACCCGCTCGCCCGCCTCCTCTCGCCCAGCGAGCTGCGCGACTCCTATGGAGCAAGCCCCGACGATGGAGCACTGGTGATCTCCACGCTGACGAGCCTGGGCTTGGAGATCGTCGGCAGCCATCTCGGGTCCAGGCGGGTGCGAGTCGCGGGGACCGTCGACCGACTCAGCACGGTGTTCGGTACGACGTTGAGCGCCGTGAGCAGCACCGACCCGATGGGATCACCGATCGTGCACCGCGGGAGAGCGGGGGGTCTCAGCGTTCCTCGCCCGTTGGCCGGCATCGTCACCGCGGTGCTCGGGCTGGACGACCGGCCGCAAGCCCGGATGCTGCTGCGGGTGGCGGCTCCGGGCGCCGTCACGACCAGCTACAGCCCCGTCGATCTCGGCGTCGTCTACCGGTTCCCTCCTGACACCGACGGCACGGGCCAGACGATCGCGGTCATCGAGCTGGGGGGCGGCTTCGACTCGGCCGACCTCGACGCGTACTTCTCCGGGCTCGCGGTGTCCGGCCCGACGGTGACCGCCGTGAGCGTCGACGGTGCTCGCAACCAGCCGGGGAGGGACCCCAACGGCGCCGACGGCGAGGTGCTCCTCGACATCGAGGTAGCCGGCGCGCTGGCTCCCGGCGCGCGGCAGCTCGTCTACTTCGCCCCCAACACCGACGCGGGATTCGTCGACGCCGTCAGCGAGGCGGCGCACGCGGATCCTCCGCCCACCGCGATCAGCATCAGCTGGGGACTGAGCGAGGACAGCTGGACGGGTCAGGCGCGGACGGCACTCGACCAGGCCGTTGCCGATGCGGTCGCCCTGGGTGTCACGGTGACCTGCGCATCCGGTGACGACGGCTCGGTCGACCGTACGACGGACGGGAGGGTGCACGTCGACTTCCCCGCCTCCAGCCCGCACGCCTTGGCATGCGGAGGGACGAGGCTGGACGCCGACCCTGCGAGCGGTGCGGTCCGAAGCGAGACCGTCTGGAACAACGGCGTCGGCAACGGCGCCACGGGTGGTGGGATCAGCGACGTCTTCGCCCTGCCGGCGTGGCAGCGCGACGCTGGGGTGCCCGCGCCCGACTCCGCAGGCGGGCGCGGCGTCCCCGACGTGGCGGCGGTCGCTGACCCGCAGACTGGATACCGCGTCCGGGTGGACGGCAGGGACCTCGTGATCGGCGGCACGAGCGCCGTCGCGCCGCTGTGGGCCGCGCTGGTCACCCGGCTCGCCGAGCGCGCGGGCCGGCGCCTCGGGCTCCTGCAGCCGGCGCTGTACGCCGGGGCGCACGCCGGGACCGCCGTACCAGGGTTCCGCGACGTCACCGAGGGCGACAACGGCGCCTACTCCGCCGGCCGCGGATGGGACCCGTGCACCGGCCTCGGCGTCCCCGACGGGGCGGCCCTCGTCGACGTACTCAGCACCGGCTGACCCGCGACTCGTGGAGCGTGAGTGTGCAACGATCCGCGTATGGACACGATCGGGGAGGAGCGGCCGCCGGCGCGGTGGCAGGGACGCAGCCGAGGCGGATCGTCGGCGCGGGCACTCTCGCTGGCTCCGCAGGATGCGCCGCGATGGGCGGCCTGCTCGTCGTCGGAGCCCTGGTGTTCCCCCTCGCCAACGACGTCCTCACCGACTCCACGACGGGGCGGCCGTTCCAGACGACCAAGCTCTGGATCACCGACCGCTTCGAGACGACGACGGTGGCCCAGGTAGGGCAGCCTGGCAGCCACAACGACTTCACGACAACATGGTCGGGATGGCCGATGTCGCTGGTGTCCATCCTGATGCTCCTGGCGACGGCCGTTCTCATCGCCTTGTATCGGGGTCGGTGGACCCCGGTCGTCGTGGGTCTGATCGTCTTCCCCCTCAGCCGGACCTCCGCCGTGGTCATCGGTGTCGTGTCGCCCCGCTCCCACGATCCCGGAGCCGGGCTCGACGAGTCGTTACAGCGCGGCGGCGGCTGGTGGTTCCTCTTGGCGAGCGCACTGTTCGACATCGCCTCGTTGCTGCTCTTGTGGCGGGCGTCTCGGTCGCGCGTCCCTGCCAGTCAGCGGGCGTTCACGCCGTCGGAGGATGCAACCACGCTCCCCGCGTGACGTCTCTCCGCATTGGCGGAGCGTCGCGGTGATCGGCAAGGATGCTGCGATGGACGACACGACGTACATCCTCGACGGGCACAATGACCTGCCGTGGGCGATGCGGGAGCTGAACGGCTACGACCTGGACAGCGCTGACCTGTCGGCGGGAGTCGAGGCTGTCCAGACGGACATCCCGCGGCTGCGGCGCGGCGGCGTGGGCGCCCAGTTCTGGTCGGTGTTCGTGCCCTGCTCCTTCGCCGGGCAGTCGGCCGTCACCGCCACGCTCGAGCAGATCGACTTCGTCAAGGCGATGGTGCAGCGCTACCCGAACGACCTCTCGCTGGCGACCACCGCGTCCGAGGTTCGGATGGCGGTGCAGGCAGGACGGGTCGCCTGCCTGATGGGGATGGAGGGTGGCCACTCCATCGACAGCTCTCTCGGGACGCTGCGGATGATGCACGAGCTCGGCGTCCGCTATCTGACGCTCACCCACAACGAGAACGTGCCGTGGGCCGACTCCGCCACCGACACCCCCGTGCTGGGCGGGCTCAGCGAGTTTGGCCGCGAGGTGGTGCTGGAGATGAACCGGATCGGCATGTTCGTGGACCTCAGCCACGTCTCCGCCGACGTGATGCGCGACGCGTTGGAGATCACGTCCGCGCCGGTGATCTTCAGCCACAGCTCGGCCCGAGCACTGTGCGACATCCCGCGCAACGTCCCGGACGACGTGCTGGCGAGGCTGGTCGACAACGGAGGCGTCTGCATGGTGACCCTCGTGCCGATGTTCACGTCACAGCCGGTTGCCGACTGGTACGAGGAGTGCCAGCGCATCGCCGAGGAGCGCGGCGGTGACCGCCGGAAGTTCGACGTGGTCAACGTCGTCATCCGCGAGCGGCTGGACTCCGCACCGACCTGCACCCCCGACGAGGTGGCCGACCACGTCGAGCACGTGCGCGAGGTGGCCGGCCTCGACCACATCGGGCTCGGCAGCGACTACGACGGGGTGACCTTCTATCCCGAGGGGATGGCCGACGTCTCCACCTACCCGGTGCTTCTCGACGTCCTGCGCGCTCGCCACTGGTCGAACGCGGAGCTCGGCCTGCTCACCCACGGCAACGTGCTGCGGGCCATGCGCGGCCTGGAAGACGCCGCCACGCGATGACCCCCGGCCAGGTGGCCGGTCTGCTGCTGGCTGCCGGCGAGGGCAGCCGGCTCGGCGGGCCGAAGGCACTGCTCGTCGACCCGGCCGGCGACACCTTCCTGGTCCGCTCGCTGCGCGCCCTTGAAGCCGGGGGGTGCGAGCCGTTGTACGTCGTCGTGGGCGCCCGCGCCGACGACGTAGCAGCCCTGGCGCCGCCCGGTACCTCGGTGGTGACGGCGGACGACTGGCGGGAGGGCATGGGCGCCTCCCTGCGAGCCGGGCTCGCCGCCGTCGAGAGCGCCGCCGCGCACGTCGCCGCTGCCGTGGTCATGCTCGTCGACACTCCCGGCGTGACGGCGGAGGCGGTGCGGCGTCTGGTGACGCGTGCGCCGGAGACGTTGCCGGTCGCGCTCGCCAGGTCGGCGTACGACGGCGTGCCCGGGCACCCGGTGCTGATCGGGCGCAGCCACTGGGCCGGAGTGCGAGCCTCGGCGCGAGGCGACCAGGGCGCCCGCGACTACCTGCGGGCTCATCCGGGCGACCTGGTGGAGTGCGGCGACGTCGCCTCCGGCGAGGACGTCGACACCGTTGAAGCACTGCTGCGATGGCGCCGGAGGGCGGAGGGCCTTCAGCGTCATGGCGCCGGCGTCGAGGAAGGCGGGCAGGGAGGCTAGTCGGTCCGCGCCGACACCCGCCGCAGCCCGACCGTTGCCGGACCTTCGAGGACCTCGCCGTCGGCGGCGAAGCGAGACCCGTGCAGCGGGCAGTCCCAGGAAAGCTCCGCGTCGTTCCAGGTGACGACGCCCTTGAGATGCGGGCAGACGGCCGACAGCTCGTGCGTCGTCCCGTGAGCCGTGCAGACAGCCACGGGCTCGGTGCCGCGGCGCTCGACGCGGCCCTGTCCCTCGGCCGGCGCCTCGTCCGAGCTCCTGGCCAACGCGGTCTTGAGCCAGCCTTGTGCCATCCGCACGCCGGCGACCGTGTTGAGCTTGGCGCCACTCGGAACGCCACCGATCTCGTGCGCCCGCCAGCTTCGCAGCACGTCCGCCCACGGCATGTTCCCGTCGAGGATGTCGCTGGACAGCGCGAGCGCGGACGCAACGGCGTTCGTCATCCCCCACTTGGCGTAGCCGGTGGCGATCAGGATGCGTTCCTGTCCCGGCAGGATGGGGCCGACGTACGGCAGTGCGTCGATCGACTCGTAGTCCTGGGCGGACCACCAGTGGGTCCGAACGGCGCCGGGGAACGCCTCCTGCGTCCACGATGTGAGGTCGTCGACGAGCGCAGCGGGCGACGACTCGCGCCCGACGACGTGCCCGTTGCCGCCGATCAGCAGCAGCTCACCGTCGGAGGACGGCGCCGTCCTGATGGAGCGAGTGGGCGAGTCCGCCGACAGGTACATGCCGACCGGGACGTCGCCCGGGAGCGTGAACGCAGCGGCGTAGGAGCGTTGCGGTTCAAGCCGCGCGAAGTAGCCGCCTCGGTCCAGGATCGGGGTGCCGGTGGCGAGGACCACGTGGCCGGACGTGATCTCGCCCCGGTCGGTGACGACGACGGAGTCGGGCTTGCCGGACCGCACCGTGCGCACCCTGGTGTGCTCGTAGATCGTGGCTCCGTGGCCGGTGACGTCGGCCACCAGCGCCGCCAGCACGTCCATCGGGTCGAACTGCGCCTGAGCGTCGAGCCGGACACCACCTCGGGTCGGGTACGGCAGCTCGAGGTCGTCGTCCCACGTCACGTGCAGGCCGGCCTGCTCCGCGGCCGCCAGCTCGGCGCGGGCGCTCTTCTCCCCGCTCGCCGTCGTCGCGTAGGTGAACGCCGGACGCGACTGGACAGCCACGCCGTGCTCGTCGCAGTAGCGCAGCAGCCACTGCATCCCCTCGGCGTTGCCCTCGACGTACGACCTGACGACGCCGTCGGGGTTCTTGCGCGCCATGGTCGACAGCCGCGTCCCCTGCAGCAGGCTGAGCTTGGCTGTCGTGTTCCCCGTCGTACCGGCGCCGACCGTGCGGCCTTCCACCACCGCCACGCTCTTTCCGGACCGGACGAGCAGCAGAGCAGTGACGAGGCCCGTCAGGCCCGCGCCGACGACCACCACGTCGAAGCGGTGCGAGCCGTCGAGCGGTTCGAAAGCCGGGACCGTCGAGCGGTCCAGCCACAACGAGCGTGCCATCAGCTTACCTGCTCCTGCCGTCGTCGACCTGCTCCGGCCGGCCCGTCGAGGAGTCCGGCCCCGCCCGCGAGCGTAGCCGTCGCCATGCGGGTCCTCGCTGCCAGGCGGTGCACAGGGGCAGTCTCTTGGGGATCATCGGCGCATCGGCGATGCTGGACCCGTGTACGACGTCCGCTCGGCCGCTGACCTCGCCGACAAGCTGGCCGCCACCGGCTACCTGACGGACGAAGGCCTCGCCACGATCGGGTTCCTCGCCCTGCGGATGCAGCGACCCTTGATGCTCGAAGGCGAGCCGGGGACCGGCAAGACCGCGCTGGCGGAGGCGTTGGCCGAGGCTCTCGAGGTGGGCCTGATCCGCCTGCAGTGCCACGAGGGGATCGATGCGAGCCAGGCGCTGTACGACTGGGACTTCGCCCGCCAGATCCTGCACCTGCGCACGGTCGAGGTCACCCGCACCACTGGGGGGATCGACGCGCAGGAGGTGGAGAAGTCCCTGTTCGACGAGCGGTTCCTGCTGGCGCGTCCGATCCTCCGGGCGCTGCGCGAGGCACCCGTCGTGCTGCTCATCGACGAGATCGACAGGGCTGACGACGAGTTCGAGGCGTTCCTGCTCGAGGTGCTGTCCACGAACACCGTGTCGATCCCGGAGCTCGGGGTCGTCACCGCGGTCACGCCGCCTGTCGTCGTGCTCACCAGCAACCGCACCCGCGAGGTGCACGATGCGCTGAAACGTCGCTGCCTGTACCACTGGGTCGAGCATCCAGGGCTCGCGCGAGAGATCGAGATCGTCCGGCGACGGCTGCCCCAGGTGCCTCCCGAGCTGGCAGCGCAGGTGGCTCGGGCCACTGCTCGGATCCGTTCGCGTACCGACCTGCTCAAGCCTCCCGGGGTCGCCGAGACCCTCGACTGGGCTGCCGCGCTGCACGCGCTCGGTGCCGCCGACCTCGACCTGGAGCGGGCGGCGCTGAGCCTCGGCGCCGTCCTGAAGTACCGCGAGGACGCCGAGCGGGTCCGGGCATCCCTAGCCGCGATCGTGGCGGCGTGACCCCGGTGAGCCGGCCGCCGCGCCACGAGGCAGCGGAGCTCCTCACCGCCTTCGCGGCGGCGGCACGGGCAGCCGGCGTCGCGGTCACGGCGGACCGCACCCGGGCGTTCCTGCTCGGCTGCTCGATCATCGGGGCCGACGACATGGCGGGCGTGTACTGGACTGGACGTGCCACGCTGTGCGCCGGCGCGGACGACCTGGACAGGTACGACCAGGTCTTCGCTTCCTGGTTCGGCGGCTCCGCGACCCCGCGAACGGCAGCACGTGACCTCGCGCAGCGCAGGACAGAGGCCAGCCTCCAGGACCGGGCGCAGGACGACGGCAGCGTTGGCGGCGCGTCATCGAGGCTCCGCGTCGCCGCGAGCACGGTCGAGGTGCTGCGCAGCCGCGACATCGCTGAGCTGAGTGCGGCGGAGCGAGACTCGCTCGCCGTGCTCTTCGGGAGCCTCCGCCCGCGTCCTCCGGTCCGCACGTCGCCCAGGCGCCGCCCCACCCGCCGGGGAGAGATCGACGCCCGCCGTACCCTGCGCGAGTGCCTGCGCAACGCGGGCGAAGCGTCGACGCTGCGGCACCGCGGCCGGTCGGCGCGGACCCGCCGGGTCGTTCTGCTGCTCGACGTCTCCGGGTCGATGACGCCGTACGCCGACAGCCTGCTGCGGTTGGCTCACGTCGTCACGTCGGCCGACCGAGCGCGCACGGAGGTCTTCACGATGGGCACGCGGCTGACGCGGGTGACGGCGGCGATGCGTCTGCGGGACGCGGATGCGGCGCTGCTCGCAGCCGGGCAGACGGTGCCGGACTGGTCAGGCGGAACCCGGCTCGGCGAGGCGCTGCGCGTGTTCCTCGACAGATGGGGCCAGCGCGGGCTGGCTCGAGGAGCGGTCGTGGTCGTGCTGAGCGACGGATGGGAGCGCGGGAACGCCGTGCTGCTCGGCGAGCAGATGCAGCGGCTGCAGCGCCTCGCCCATCGCGTCGTCTGGTCGAACCCCCACCAAGGCAAGCCGGGGTATGCGCCGGTGCAGTCCGGAATCGTGGCCGCGCTGCCCTTCGTCGACGACTTCGTCGCAGGTCACAGCATGCTGGCGTTCGACACGGTCCTGGAGGCGGTGGCCCGTGCGTGACCTCCTGGAGAGGCTGCTGGGCTGGTGGCGGGCGGGAGAGCCCGTCGCGGTCGCGACCGTGGTGGCGACCTTCCAGTCCGCCCCTCGCGCGCCCGGCGCCGCCATGCTCGTCGGTCCCGCCGGTGAGGCGGTCGGCTCGGTCTCGGGCGGCTGCGTCGAGGGGGCCGTGTACGAGCTGTCGGAGTGGGTCCTGGAGGACCGCCTTCCGCGGCTCGAGAGGTACGGCGTCAGTGACGCCGACGCCTTCGCGGTGGGGCTGACCTGTGGCGGCATCATCGACGTGTTCGTCGAGGCCGTCGATCGTGAGAGCTTCCCGGAGCTCGAGGCCGTGACGGCGGACGTCGCGGCTGGGCGGCCGGTCGCCGTGGCGACCGTGGTCAGCCACGTCGATCCCGCCTCCGTCGGCCGGCGCCTCGTGGTCCGGCCGGAGGGCGATGCGTCGTCCGTGGCGGGGTCGCTGGGGTCGTCGCGCTCCGACGACGCTGTTGCCGCCGATGCGCGCGGCCTGCTGGCCTCCGGCCGGAACGAGATGCTGCACTACGGTCCCGACGGCCAGCGTCGCGGCGAGGGACTGGCGGTGTTCGTCACGTCGTACGCACCGAAGCCGAGGATGCTGGTCTTCGGCGCGATCGACTTCGCCGCCGCGGTCGCCCGGGTGGGCTCCTTCCTGGGGTACCACGTGACGGTCTGCGACGCCCGGCCGGTCTTCGCCACCGTCTCGCGGTTCCCCGAGGCCGACGACGTCGTCGTGACGTGGCCGCACCGCTATCTCGCCGAGGAGCAGGCGGGCGGGCGCATCGACTCCCGCACCGTCATGTGCGTGCTCACCCATGACCCGAAGTTCGACGTGCCGCTGCTCGAGGTCGCCCTCCGGCTGCCCGAGGTCGGGTACGTCGGAGCCATGGGCTCGCGGCGTACGCATGACGAGCGCGCGAAACAGCTGCGCGAGGCGGGGCTGTCCGAGGCGGAGCTGAGCCGGCTCGCGAGCCCGATCGGCCTGGACCTCGGTGCGCGGACACCCGAGGAGACCGCGGTCAGCATCGCCGCCGAGATCATCGCGCTGCGCTGGGGAGGTCGCGGTGAGCGGCTGGCGGACCTGGCCGGCCCGGTCCACCATCCCGGGTAACCCGCCGCCGAGGTCAGCTAGCACCGCTCGCGGGCGCTGCAACGTGCCGCCGCTGGTAGCGTCGCGGCCGCGCCCCAGACGGATCTCGAGGCCGTGCGGTCGCTCGGGCTGCCGCAACCCTCAGGATTGGTGGTGCCTCGACGGAGATCCCAGCCCGTAGCCCGTCATTCGGCCGCCTGGACCAGGCAGCCGGTTCCGAGCGGCGCCGGTGCTGCGACGGACGTCGAGGTGGTGACGAAGCTCAACATCACCGGCAAGCCGGCGCAGTTCGG
Source organism: Propionibacteriales bacterium (assembly GCA_038232255.1). Lineage (GTDB taxonomy): Bacteria > Actinomycetota > Actinomycetes > Propionibacteriales > Nocardioidaceae > JAWWPG01. Next base: position 67 of record JBBSIF010000096.1, on the reverse strand, counting down.
TCGCGGAGTGATGCAGGACGTCAGCGACAAGCTGCTGGGACAGTTCGCCACCTGTCTGGAGACGGAG
>JBBSIF010000095.1:0-10263 GCA_038232255.1 Propionibacteriales bacterium | reverse complement strand
GGCGAAGCGGCCGACGCGCAGCCGACCCGGGTCTCGGTCGCACCAGTCCAGGAGGTCCCCGCCGTCGCGGGTCGGCGCCGCCCAGACCGCATCAGTGGGAGCCGGCCCCGCCATCACGTCGAGGAAGGCGGCGCTGTCGCGCACGGTGCGGGCGAGCGGCCCCGACATGGACAGGCCGCTGATGTCGCCGTAGATCGGCGCCCGGCTGACCATTCCGCGGCTGGGCTTGAACCCGACGAGACCGCAGACGCTGGCAGGGATACGGATGGAGCCACCGCCGTCGGACCCGTGAGCGACCGGGACGAGGCTCCCGGCCACCGCCGCAGCGGCACCGCCCGAGGACCCTGCGGCACCGCGGTCCAGGTCGTACGGCGTCCGCGCGGGCGGAGCCACGTCGGGCTCGGTGTAGCACGGGCAGCCGAACTCCGGCGTGTTGGTCTTGCCGAGACTCACCATCCCCGCCGCGGCGACGCGTCGTACCACCTCGTCGGAGAACGGCGGGACGTAGTCGCCCACCGCCGTTGAACCGAAGCGGGTCACCACGCCCGCTGTCAGCGCAAGGTCCTTGATGGCCGTCGGCACGCCGTCGAGGCGGGACAGCGGCACGCCCCGCCGGATCCGGTCGGTCGAGGCCGCTGCCGCGCTGCGGGCGGCGTCCGCGGTCACGGTCACGAAGGCGCCGAGTGCCTCGCTGTGCTCCTCGATGCGGGAGAGGAAGACCTCGACGGCTTCGGTAGGCGTCGTGTCGAGTGCCCTGAAGGCGTCGGCGAGGGCAAGGGCGGTGCCGCCGTACGGCGCCGAGCTGTCGACGTACGACGGAGGTGTGGCGGTCATGGCGCCTCGATCATGCGTCAGCGACCGCCGGCCTGGCGGGTGATGTAGGTGAGCGCGACGAACGACCGGTAGATCGCGCCGGCGTCGTTCCCCTCGATCAGCACGGAGCGAGCGTCACTGCGCTCGACGCCTCTGACCCACGTCGCCACCTCGGCCATGTCCGCTGTCTGGAGGTCGACCTCGAGCCGGTAAGGCGTCTCGACGGACGGCACGCCGAACGCACCCGCCCGCACGCTCTGCACGGCCTGCTCGGCGGCGGTCCGGATCCGCTCGCGTGCGACCTCGGGGTGCAGGTGGTGCGCGGCGAACCTCGTCACCGACTCCTTGGTCTGGACGCCGACGGCGCCGCCGGAGAACCAGTCGGCCTCCTCGAGGGTGACGGAGTCGCCGGTGATGAGCGCGATGGGTACCCCGCATGCCAGTGCGCGCAGGGCGTTGATGCCGCTCTCACCCACCGGTCTGCCCTGCAGCCGCACACCGGAGATCACCTCGGGGTTGTAGGTGTGCGACAGCACCGACGGCGGTCCCGAGATCGAGCCGTGGTAGCCGACGAAGAAGATCGCGTCGAACGTCTCGTCGAGCCCCTCCATCATGTAGCCGGGCTTGTGCCTGCCGGACAGGTAGCTGGCGGGGGGCAGGAGCGATGCGGGGTCGAGGTTGAACATGCCGCCGTGGGAGTCGTTGACGACGACCTCGTCGGCCCCGGCTGTCACCGCGCCCTCGATGGCGGCGTTCACCTCGGCCAGCATCAGCGCGCAGCCCACGTCGTACGCGCGGTCGCCGGGCCGACACTGCGACCAGTCGACGACGCCGGCGACGCCTTCCATGTCACAGGAGATGAAGACCTTCACCGTTTCCTCCATTCGCACCATCCGAGACTTACCGTCGCACGATCCGAGACTTACCGACACACCATCCGAGACTTCCAGACGCACCATCCGAGACTTCCAGTCGCACCGTCCGAGCGGGCAGCCGGATCACGGACTCGGCGCGACATCGCAACTCGGATCGTCGGACGGTAAGTCTCGGATCGTCGGTCGGTAAGTCTCGGATCGTCAGTGCATGGGGATGGGGATTCCGCGGTCAGCGGCCACCTCGTCGGCGCGCTCGTAGCCTGCGTCCACGTGCCGGACGACCCCCATTCCCGGGTCGTTCGTCAGCACCCGCTCCGCCTTCTGGGCCGCCAGCTCGGTGCCGTCGACGACGACGACCTGCCCGGCGTGGATCGACCGTCCGATGCCGACGCCGCCGCCGTGGTGGATCGACACCCAGGTCGCGCCCGAGGCCACGTTGACCATGGCGTTGAGCAGCGGCCAGTCCGCGATCGCGTCGGAGCCGTCGAGCATCGCTTCGGTCTCCCGGTACGGCGAGGCCACGGAGCCACAGTCGAGATGGTCACGGCCGATGGCCAGCGGGGCGGCCAGCTCACCGGCGGCCACCATCTCGTTGAACCTCAGGCCGGCGCGGGCGCGGTCGCCGTACCCGAGCCAGCAGATCCGAGCCGGCAGCCCCTGGAAGTGCACCCGCTCGCCCGCCTTGCGGATCCAGCGGTGGAGCGGCTCGTTGTCGGGGAACAGATCGAGGACCGCCCGGTCCGTCGCCGCGATGTCCAGCGGGTCCCCCGACAGCGCAGCCCAGCGGAACGGCCCCTTGCCCTCGCAGAACAGCGGCCTGATGTACGCCGGCACGAAACCCGGGTAGTCGAAGGCGCGCCCGCATCCGCCGAGCTCAGCCTCCGCCCGCAGCGAGTTGCCGTAGTCGAACACCTCGGCGCCGGCGTCCAGGAAGCCGACCATGGCCTCGCAGTGCCGAGCCATCGACTCTCGCGCCCGGTCCGTGAAGTCTGCGGCGTCCTTGTCGCGCAGCGTGACCCAGTCGTCGAAGTCGACGCCGGCGGGGAGGTACATCAGCGGGTCGTGGGCTGACGTCTGGTCGGTGACGATGTCGACGGGCGCACTCATCGCCAACAGCTGCGGCACCATCTCCGCCGCGTTGCCGAGGACCGCGATGGACAAGGGCTCCCGGGCGTCGCGCGCGTGCACCGCCAGCTCCACTGCGTGCTCCAGGGAGTCCGCCTGCACGTCGAGGTACCGGTGCTCGATCCGCCGCTTGATGCGGGAGTCGTCGCACTCGATGCAGATGCAGACACCGTCGTTCATCGTGACGGCGAGCGGCTGGGCACCGCCCATGCCTCCGAGGCCGGCGGTGACGGTGATCGTGCCCGCCAGCGAGGTGCCGTCGGTGACCTTGCCCTCTCCGGCCAGCTTCGCCGCCACCGCGGCAAACGTCTCATAGGTGCCCTGCAGGATGCCCTGGGTCCCGATGTAGATCCACGAACCCGCCGTCATCTGCCCGTACATCGTCAGGCCCAACGCCTCGAGGCGGCGGAACTCCGGCCAGGTCGCCCACTCCCCCACCAGGTTGGAGTTGGCGATCAGCACCCGGGGCGCCCACTCGTGCGTGCGCATCACCCCCACGGGCCGACCGCTCTGCACCAGAAGGGTCTCGTCGTGGCCGAGCTCTGTCAGCGAACGCACGATCGCGTCGTACGACGGCCAGTCGCGCGCCGCCTTCCCGGTGCCCCCGTAGACGATCAGCTCCTCGGGATGCTCGGCCACCTCGGGGTCGAGGTTGTTCATCAGCATGCGCATCGGTGCCTCGGTCTGCCAGGACCGGGCGGTCAGCGCGGTGCCGCGCGCGGCGCGGATCGTGCGCGAGGTGCTCACTGGGGTGTCCTTCCGTTCAGGCGAGCGGGGCGGCCAGTGCGGACGCGGCGGCATCGAGGAGGGCGCCGGACCTGACGAGCTCGGTGACCGCCTCGATCTCGGGGCTGAGATGTCGATCAGGTCCGGGCCCCGGCACGCGCGCGCGGAGAGCGGCGACGACGGCTGCGGTCGCCGGCGCCGGCGTCAGCGGGCTGCGGAGGTCGAGAGCCCGCGCGGCGGTGAGGATCTCGATGGCGAGGACCGTCGCCAGGCCGTCGACCGCGCGGCGCAGCTTCCGCGCCGCCGACCAGCCCATCGACACGTGGTCCTCCTGCATCGCACTGCTGGGGATCGAGTCGACGCTCGCCGGGACCGCCAGCCGCTTGAGGTCCGAGACGATCGCCGCCTGGGTGTACTGCGCGATCATGTGACCGCTGTCGACGCCCGGATCCGCCGCGAGGAAGGCCGGCAGCCCCTCGTTGCGGGCCACGTCGAGGAACCGGTCCGTCCGGCGCTCCGCCATGCTGGCCAGATCCGCGACCGGGATGGCCAGGAAGTCCAGCACATAGGCGATCGGGGCGCCGTGGAAGTTGCCGTTGCTCTCCACCCGCCCGTCGTCCAGCACCACCGGGTTGTCGACGGCGCTGGCGAGCTCTCGTTCGGCCACGGCTTCGGCGTGCGCCAGCGTGTCCCGGGCAGCGCCGTGCACCTGAGGAGCGCACCTCAGCGAGTAGGCGTCCTGAACACGGCTGCAGTGTGGTGCCTGGTGGCTGGCGACCACTCCCGACTCTCGCAGCAGCGCCCGCAGGTTGGCGGCGGAGACCGCCTGGCCACGCTGCGGGCGCAGCTCGAGGAGGTCGGCGGCGAACACGCGGTCGGTCCCCAACAGGGCCTCGACGGACATGGCGGCACCGATGTCGGCCGTCGAGAGCAGCCTGTGCAGGTCATCGATGGCGAGGACCAGCATCCCCAGCATGCCGTCGGTGCCGTTGATGAGGGCGAGTCCCTCCTTGGCGGCGAGCCTCGTGGGCTCCAGCCCTGCCCCTGCCAGCGCCTCGGCGGCAGGCCGGCGTACGCCGTCGGCGTCGCGCGCCTCGCCCTCCCCCATCAGCACGAGCGCGCAGTGCGCCAACGGTGCGAGGTCCCCCGAGCAGCCGAGGCTGCCGAACTCCGAGACGACCGGTGTGATGCCGTGGGTCAGCAGCGCGGCGAGTGCCTGAGCGGTCTCGATCCGGACGCCGGTGTGACCGGTGGCCAGGGTCGACAGCCGCAGCAGCATCATCGACCGGACCACCTCACGCTCCACCTCAGGACCCGCGCCGGCGGCGTGGGAGCGGATCAGCGACCGCTGCAGCTGGGTGCGCATGTCCTCGTGGATGTGTCGCGTCGCCAGCGCGCCGAACCCAGTGGAGATCCCGTACGCCGGGACGTCGGCGGCCGCGAGTCTGTCGACCGTCCGCCGCGCCTTCTGGATCGCGGCCACCGACTCCTCGCTGAGCGCCACCCCGACACCGCGCCGAGCGACGGCCACCACCTCGTCGAACGAGACAGGGCCAACACCGACCGTGACCGTTGTGCTCATGCATCCGTTCCAGTGTGTGTCGGGCAACGCCTGCTGCCTCGGAGCCGTCACTGTCTCACAATCGGCAAGCACCCGGCGCCCTCACCTCAGCCGGTATGCCTCCATGAGGAAGTCCGGCTCGCGATGGTGCAGCATCAGCACGAAGCCGGCTGCCGGGAGCCGCTCCCGGAGCTCCGCGTGCACCAGCTCCCCTGTCGTCGGCGCCGCCGAGAACGGATGCCGCCAATGGACCGCCACGACGTCGCCCGAAGGAGTCAGCGAGGTCTCGAGGTGGTGGGCCACATCACGACGCGCGGCCTCGTCGAGGTAGTACAGCAGCTCAGACAGCACGACGAGATCGAACGAGCCGCTCGGCCAGTCCGCCGGAATCCGCCCGTGCCTGACGACGACGTCTCGACCTGCCGTCCGAGCGCGAGCCTGCTCCACCGCGCCGGCGGACCCGTCCATGGCGACCAGCTCGTCGCACCGGTCCGCGAGCGCCGCCGTCGTCACACCGATGGCACATCCGGGCTCGAACGCCCTCCGATAGCGAGCGCGCGGCAGGGCCGCAAGAAGCAGGGCGCGCTTGCGATGCTCGTACTCGCTGGTCGACAGACCCCAGGGGTCGGCGTCGACGGCGTACAGCTCGTCGAAGTACTCAGCGCTGGTCACGTGAAGAACACCTCGTAAGGCCGCCCGAAGTGCGCCAGCACCTCCGGCGGCAGGATCGTCGTCTCCGGTCCACAGCCGGGCAGGGGTTGGACCTGGCTCGGGAAGCACGTGAGCGCCTCCCGTTTGCTGGCGCGCTGGGCGTCGGAGAGGTCAAGACGCCCAGCGCGCTCCCAGGGGAGCCTTTCCACGCCTGGCTCCGACCAGTGCCAGAGCCAGATGGGGAACTGCCACACGGCGACCCGACCGGAGCACACCCGGACCGTCACCTCTCCCACGGTCGCGTGGTCGACGTGGCCGTCGTCGATCGCTGGGCACAGCACGAGATCGGCGCCTTCGGTCGTCCCGTCGATGCCGCACGCCAGTGCGTCGAGGTGCGGACCCAGGTCCGAGTCCGGCAGCCCGAGTCGGGTGATGTCTGGGTCCGGGTGGCCCAGCACGTCGAGCGCACGCAACAGCTCGAGCGACCGCTGCTCCGCGAGCTGCACTGGGCTCGGCGACGACGAACCGGGGTGCGAGGCCGCACCGTCGGTCACGGTCACGAACGCCAGGCTCGCGGCGGTGCCGGCGCAGGCGCCGATGAGGCCGCCCGCGGCCAAGACCTCGTCGTCCGGATGAGCGGACACGATGACCACCCGACCCGTCGGCGGCGGAGCGAGCCGGGGAAGCGTGTCGAGGAGCGGCCAGACACGCCACAGGGCTTCGTCGACGCTGGCGTGCCTCACGGTCGGACGACCTGATCCACGGCCAGGCGCCCGAGATCGGCGAGATCACGCTCCCCATGGTGCTGCCTCACGAACACCTGAAGGTCGACCACGTGCTGTGCGTGTCCGGCGTCGAATGCCAGTGGGGCCGGCCCGAGCGCTCTGGCGGTTCGCCACAGGACCTCGTCGGCCGCTGCGGCTGCTGTCGCTCGCAAGGACTGAGCTGACCGCCGGGCGTTTCGCTCGTCAGCGCGCGGGTCCCGGTCGATCTCGTCGGCAACGGCGTGCAGCTGGGCGGTCGCAGCGTCCAGGACAGCGGTGATGGCTCCGAGATGGGCGGCCGCGTGCTCATCGAGCTCGCGTCCACGGGCGGCGGCGCCCACCGCTCCCGCCACCGTCCGCGCACCCCCGAGCCAGCATGCGGCGACACCTGCTCCGCCGTGCCAGAAGCCCGCACGTCGTACGTAGCTGTCGGGGTCGCCGACGGCGGCGGCGGCGAGGTTCTCGAGGTGCAGGGTCCTGGTTCCCGCCCGCTCCATCCCCGGCCCCACCCAGTCAGGTGCGGCGAGCGACAGGTCGCCGGACCTCCGTCCCTCGGCCACGTCCACCGCGAACAGCCGCGGGCCGTCGTCTGCGGCGGCCGTCAGCAGCGCGTGCGTCACCAGGGCCGCACCCGAGCAGAAGGCCTTCGTGCCCGACAGCCTCCAACCGCCCGGCCCCCGCGTCGCGTGCACGCGGGCGTGCGGCGGCTCGGCCGCCCACACACCCCAGAGACTGTCCCGGTCCGGCGGCGCACCGTCCAGCTCGACGAGGATCGCCGTCGCATCATGATGCGGCTCGACCAGCTTGGCGAGGCACAGGTCAACGGCCCCGAAGTCGGCGAGAGCCTCGAAGCGGCGCGGCGTCTCACCACTCCCAGGCAACGGCAGTACGTGCCTGGAGGCCGCCCATACGTCCCGGGCAAGCGTCTCTCCTGCTGTCACCAGGCCTCCATGGCGGCGACTCCGCGCACGTGCTCGTTCGGCACCGCGTTCGCCAGCTGGTTCAGGTGGGCGGCGAAGCCGTTCGGCGCCCTGCCGACCACGCGCGGTGACGTCGCGACCGACAGGTCCGTCGCCCATGCGATCTGCTCACGTCTTCGGGCGAACTCGCGGACCAGAGCCACGTCCTCCTCGCTCGTGAGGTCTGGGAACCCGCCTGCCCGGCGGTAGGCGGTGGACAGGAACGACAGGTTCGCGCCGTGGACATGGCGGTGCCCATCGGCGGCGTACTCCTGCTCCCACCGAGGGCCGAGTCGCTGACGCCCTTCCCACCGGGGTACGTGCACGGTGCCGGCGACCAACGAGGCGCCTGCGGCGCGATGGGTGAGCTGACGGCGGAACCAGCTGGGCGGTACCGCGGAGTCCGCATCGGTGGTCGACACCCAGTGGTCACCCGGCCCCAGGATGTCGAGGAGGTGCGACATCCCTACCCGTCGAGCCGTCCCGACGCTTGCTGCCTCGATCTCGACGCGATGGACGCTGCTGGCGAGCGTCGGCAGCAGCGATGCCACGACCGCGTCGGTGCCGTCGACGCAGGAGTCAAGGACGACGACCACCTCGAGTCCGCATCGCGCCCGCCGGGCCGCTTCGTCGAGGGCCAGCAGGCAGCACCCGATGCCGAGCCGCTCGTCGCGGGCGGGTACGACGACACCCAACCGCCTCAGCAAGGTCTGCGCGCCGCCTTCCATCCGCCCGGCTCGACCGGGGCCACGGTGAGCCTAGAGGAGGCTGTCGCGACCTCGGTCAGCTGTCCACGTGCGGCTGGACCCGCTCCGCAACTCGGATGGGCACCCCGGGGCGAAGTCGCCCGGACGGCACGTCGACGAAGCGCAACCTGAGGCCGACGCCACCGCGCTCCGCATGGACATGAAGGCTGGGCTCCGAGGTGCGCCCTGACCTGCCGACCTCACCCAGAGACTGCCCGGCCACGACGTGCTCCCCGACTGCCACCAGGACGCTCCCGGGACGCAGGTGCGCCAGGCACACCGTCTCGCTCGCGCTCTCGATCCGAACGTGGTTGCCGAGGGGCTCGTGGGCATCCGCCCGTGACCGCGCCGTCTCCGGCTGCCCGTCGACCACGGCGGTGACGACGCCGTCACAGGGACTGACGACCCGGCGCCGGTAGGCCGCGTAGGCGCCCAGGTCCCGCGGGCACGTGCCGACTGCTCGCGTGCCGTTGTCCCGGAGGGCGATCAGGTCGAGCGCTCCCGTCTGCGCGCCGACGACCAGGTGGTGGTTGAGTGCCGCCATACCGCCCGCGGCGACGACCCAGGTCCCCGATCGAAGGGGGAACACCAGGGAGTCCTGCACCTGGACTCGTGCCGGCTCACGCAGCCCCCAGAGCACGAAGGCCAGGACGACGAGCGTGACGACGAGGCCCCCCATCGCGAGTGTCGACACGTGCGGCCAGCCCAGGCGCCCGAGCCGCGCCGCCGATGCGAGACCGACAAGACCCGCGACAAGGACGAACCACGTGTAGGGCGGACCGAGCAGGTACCTCCCTGGCTGGTCGTAGCCCAACACGACGATGAGGAGGATCACCAGCACCCCCATCGCCGTCAGCCAACCGACGAAGGAGGCTTGCAGCCAGCAGGCGGACGCGGCTGCCGCGACACAGCAGACGGCGCCCACCAGTGCCACCCACGTCCGCCACGGTCCGGTGTCCATCCCTGGCATTCTGGCGCACCGCTCCCCCCAGGGCGCGAAGTTGAGCCGACGAGGTGGCGACCGACGAGGTGCCGACTCTGTCGAATGCACGTACTGTCCTTCGTACCCCCGCTCGACAAACTATCTGTGGAGGCATCGTTGTCATCGACGCGTAGCCGAGGGGCCTGGTCCGCTCTGGCTGTCACAGCCGCGGCCGGCCTTGCTCTCACCGCAGTACCGACGAGCAACGCTGCATCCAGCGACCTACCCAGCCGCCCGAGGGGCGATCTCTCCGGGCCCAACGCCACGGCCAAGGAGCGCGCGGTCAACTACGACTCGCGCGCGGGCACCACACAGGGCCAGGCTGCAGCAGCAGCGGCGCTCGTCACCGACCGCGGACCCGGCTTCGCCTCTTTCGCCGAGGGCCTCGGCGCACAGTCCGTTCTGGACTACGACAGCGTCACCGGCACACCGCGCAACCTCACTCGGCTCGACGGCTTCCTCAGCGGGCCGTCGTCGGCGTCGGCGGCGTCGGTGGCGATGGACTACGTGAGGGCGCACCTGCCCGCACTCGGACTGACCAGCGCCGACCTGACGACGTTCCGGCTCCGGCAGGACTACGTCGACATCGCCGGCATCCATCACGTGTCGTGGACCCAGTCCGTGAAGGGTCTTCCGGTCTTCAGCAACGGTCTCAAGGCCAACGTCACGGAGAACGGTGAGCTCGTCTCCATCCAGGGCGCTCCGGTCTCCGGTCTCGCCGCCAAGGCGAGCAAGATCGCCGTCGCCCCTCACCTTTCGGCCGCCGAGGCTCGCGCCGCCGCGGCCACGGACGTGAACGGCACCGTCTCCGAGGCCTCACACGTCGCCTCCTCGTCGTCCACTCTCACCAGGTGGTCGAACAGCGACCAGGCGCAGCTGGTCTGGTTCATGTCGGCCAACGGTCTCCAGCTCGGCTGGTCGACGTACGTGCAGGCAGGCGGCACGCTCAACTACCAGCACGTGATCGACGCAGCGACCGGACGCGTGCTGTATCGCCACGACACCACGAACTTCGACCGCGGTGACGCACTGGTGTACGACAACTACCCCGGTGCGCCGGT
>JBBSIF010000094.1:0-10285 GCA_038232255.1 Propionibacteriales bacterium | reverse complement strand
GCCGGCCGGCGATGACCCTTATCGCCCTGGACACCAGCGTCGCCATCCCACTCCTGCTGCGCAGCCACCGTCGGCACGCTGCCGTCGTCAACTGGTGGCGGGGCCGTGACGTCGCCCTCAGCGGCCACACCCTGGCGGAGACCTACGCTGTCCTGACGCGCTTGCCCGGCGACGTCCGGCTCACCCCTGCAGACGCCGCCCGGCTGCTCAAGGCACGCTTCGCCGCACCGCTCCTTCTGAAACCGGCGACGGCCAAACGGCTCCCCGGCATTCTCAGCGGCCTCGGCATATCTGGTGGCGCGGTGTATGACGCGTTGGTCGCGCTGGCTGCGGCACAGCACGGTCGCCCGCTTGCTACCCGTGATGCACGAGCCAAGGCGACGTACGACACCATCGGCGTCGACGTCGAGATTGTCGCCTGAGGGCTCCAAGGGAGGCTGCCGCCCGCTAGTCTCCGGCATCATGGCGCGATTCAGCCGGTCAGACCTGGAGTCGCCCCGCAACGACGACGAGCACGCCGCGCCGCTGCACGAGGACGGGACTGTCCCCGACCGGCTCGGCCCCGGACTGCCACTGCTCTTCGTCGGAATCAACCCGGACCTGTGGACCTCGGTGGCTCAAGCGCACTTGGCCCACACTTAGCCCGCCCTGGGAACCGCTTTTGCCCGGCGTTCCTTGCGGCCGGCATCATCACACGACCGATCGCCCCGAGCTCGAGGACGGAGCCGCGCGCCCAAGCCGGCCGCCAACCGAGCGGTCTCGGGAGCGCCGACCTGTGGGTGGTGCCGAACGCCAGCGGCCCCAACGCCCACAAGACGATCGACAGCTTGGCCGTCGCGTACGGCGCCGCCGCGCGGGCGGGCGGCATTGAGCTGGTCCCGGGCTACGTCTCTCGCTGAGCGGATCATATGAGGCGCCGGCCGAGCTCCGCGCCTCCGACGCTGGTGATGTAGTCCAGGTCCCCGCAGACGATCAGCTCGTCGCGGGCGCGGGACAGTCCGACGTACAGCCGTTCCTTGGCCCGGTCCCGCGACGTCGACTCGTTGACGGCGAGGAGGATGACGCGTCGTTCGAGACCCTTGAAGCCGAGCACGTGTCCGTAGAAGACCAGGTTCTCGTCCAGAAGGACGCCCAGTACTCGTCCTGTCCCTCGTCCTGTCGTGCCGGCTGCTCGGAATGACGAGAGCCGGTCGTCAGCAGTGCGACGTCCTGCGGGCGCCAACCGGCTTCGAGGACGGCGTCGACGGCCTCGTCGGCGACCCAGATCGCGTCCTCGGCCGCGCACGGCAGGTAGCGCACGCGTGGGCCAGTTCCCCCGCGCAGTCGCATGCGGGTAAGCCCGAGCGGCTGGAAGGTCTGGGCGATCTGCCGGGTGTTGCGCAGGTTGTGTTCAAGCACGAAGACCGCCTGGCACTCGGGCATCCCGCCGAAGCGCGCGAACACGCGCTGCCCTTCGTCGCTGAACATCGTCAGGCCGCCGGTTTCGGGGTCGTTCAGGGCAGCCACGACCGCGGGCCACCACTCGTCCGCGAAGTCCTGCGCCTCGTCGACCACGACGGCGTCCAAGCGCTTGCCCACGTCGAGACGTTCGGCGATGGACACCATCATCTTCGGGAGGCGCTGCTCCCAGTAGTCGCTGTCCTCGTCGCCGTCAGGCGAGGGTTCGGCGGCCCACTCCTCCATTCCCAGCCCATGGAAGGTGCCCACGTACGACGGCTGTTCCCGACGGTCCCAGCCACTGGTCACCCGCTTGAAGTACGCCGCCAGGCCGCGTGAGTAGCACACGAGCGCGACTCGCTTGCCGTCCTCGCGCAGGCGGCGGGCCTGCTCCATCGCCAGCCAGGTCTTGCCGGAACCGGCGCGCGCTGATGATCACCTCCGCCCTGGCGGTGTACTTGGCCATTCGTCGGGTGTCGCAACCAGCCCCACGCGCATGAGCACGCGCTGCGGGCCTCCAGTAGCCCCGCGGCGCAGCAGTGTCGACGTCGTCGCTGGGGCTAGGTCCAGCTGAAGATGAGTGCACATAGTTGTTGGCGGAGGAGCCGAGGTGCTGGATCTGCACCTCAACTGCCAGGTAGCCGAGCCGGCTCCCCATGCAAGGCGTGTCGATGCTGTCAGCCATCTTGCTCACCTCGACCTGGCGACCAACGTTGTGACTGATCCACCAATGCAGCATTCAGGTGTAATCTGCATCCATGGCGCTGAACATCAAGAACCCTGAGGTCGAGCGGCTTGTCGAGGAAGTGGCGAGGCTGACCGGCGAGACCAAGACCGAGGCGGTCCGTAGAGCCCTCCTCGAGCGCCAGCAACGACTCTCCTATCGGGTCACCCTCACCGACCGCGAGACCCGGGTGCGGCGGTTCCTCGAGCGAGACGTCTGGCCCGGTATCCCAGCCGACCAGCGGGGACGCCGACTCACGGAGGCGGAGGAGGATGCCATCCTCGGGTACGGCGCAGGTGGCGTGTGATCGTCGATACGTCGGCTCTCGTTGCCATCGTGGTTCAAGAGCCTGGCTCGGACGAGCTGATTGGCAAACTCGCCCACACAACCCGGGCAGGCGTCGGAGCACCAACGCTGGCTGAGCTTGGTCTGGTGCTCGCTGCCCGTCTGCGCACCGATCCGCAGCTCCTGATCCGCCAGCTTCTCGATCAGTTCGCGATCGTCGAAATTCCCTTCGGCCCCGACCATTGGCGCGAGGCGGTGGAGGCGTTTCTGCGCTACGGCCGGGGTCGTCATCCCGCAAGGCTGAACTTCGGCGACTGCCTGACCTATGCTGTCGCTCGCCTCGCGAACGAGCCGGTCCTCTACGTCGGCGACGACTTCACAGCCACCGACCTCGAATCGGCCTAACCCCCGGTCGCCACGTCACCCTTCGGGTCGCCTCTTGGAGACGCAAGACAATGCGGCTTGCCATCTGCAGGAATAGCACCGTCCATGCGCGTCGCAACGCCCGCGCGTCGGGCTCCTTGTCTCAGTTGCCGAGCCGAGCGAAGCACCGCCAGGCCCCCACGTCTCGGCGTCAGCTCGGGTTCGCCACCCGCAGACCTGCTGCCTCGCCCGCGGCGACCAGCCGTTCGTCGTACGCCACCAACCCGCTCAGCTCAGGACCAAGCCGCCGGGCGCACACGAGGTGGAGCGCGTCGAGACTGCGCGAGGACGCAGGCTCGACGATGCCGGCCTCGTCAAGGATCGCTGGGGTGAGCGTCACCTCGAAGCAGGACTCAAGCAGGTCGTCGCAGTCCGGCATCTGGTCTGGGCTGATCCGCAGGGCGACTCGCCGGAGCTCGGTACGACTGAGCGCGCTCACGGCCACCGGATCGGTCCCGAGGTACGCCTCGAGCGCAGCTGACTCCGGCTCGGCGAACACCAGCTTCACGAGGGCAGACGTGTCGAGGTAGTACATCTAATCGGTGACCTCAGCCTCCGTGTCCTCAGCCTCCGTGTCCTCAGCACGCAGCTGGCTGAGCACCTCGCTCGCGCTTGGCCCCGTGGTGATCCGGTATCGATGGCCTGGAGTCCGCGTTGCGGTCGGAGCTCGTAGCTGGCCAGAGCTCAGCAGCCGGTCGAGCCGCGACTCGGAAGAATCGACCGGAGCAAGAGTCGCGACGGGGCGCCCGCGGTCTGTGACCTCGAACCACTCCCCGGCTTGCACGCGGCGAAGCCAACGACTGGCATGCTGCCTCAGCTCGCGAATTCCGATCTGCTCCATGTGCTACATGGTAGCGCTTCATCGCCCTCTGGGCCGGCGCGGCGCTGGGAAGAAGGTGCAATCCAGATTGCTCACGGTGCGGGTAGCTCGACTCGAGGTACACGCGTCGGGTCCCGCTCGATCTGGAGATCGGCGATACCGGTCGCGGACGCCAGGAAGGACTTGAAGTCAGGCCTGTGGATCCGGGTGCGCTCGAACTCCTCGACGTCGACGATGACCACGACGTCCTTGCCATGCCTCGTGACGTACTGAGGTCCGTCGGCCTCGACAGCGCGGCAGCTGCCGCCGTTCGGCAACCAGCCGAGGCGGCGCCAACATATGACTATCCGGATGGTCATAAGGAGGACGAAGTGGCTGAGGAGCGAACCGTGAGCCTGGCGGAGGCCAAGGCGACACTCAGCGAGCTCATCTCTGCGGCCGAGTCGGGTGAGGTCATCGTCATCACCAAGCGTGGTAAACCCGTTGTCGAGCTGCGTGCCCCGCCGGTGCCCCGCCGGAAGGTAGACCTGCAGCTGCTTCAGAGCGCGACCGCCCAGATGGCTGTGCAGACCGAGAGCGCCGGTGACGTGGTACGGCGCATGCGTGACGACGCTCGGTACTGATGCTCTACGTGGACACCAGCGTGGTCGTTGCCGCAGTCACGAACGAGGCGGCGACCGCACGAGCGCAGGCATGGCTCGCGGCTCCGCCTGCAGGAGAGCTCTTGGTCTCCGACTGGGTGACCACCGAGGTCTCGTCGGCACTGTCGATGAAGACGCGCAGCGGGCAGTTGACGGCACGTGACCGCAACCGAGCTCTGGAAGCGTTCAACTCGATGTCGGATCGCTCACTCGTGGTCGTTGCCGTCACCCGAGCGGACTTCCTCGTCGCTGCCAGATTCGCCGACCGTCACGACATCGGCATCCGGGCCGGCGACGCGCTCCACTTGGCGATCGCCCTGCGCGTCGGCGCGGCCTTGCACACGTTGGATCATCGGCTCGCCGAGACCGCTGGACAGGTCGGCGTCGAAGGCCGCCTCATCTCTGTGTGACTGGGTCTGTGTGAACGGCTCGAGCACCGGTCGCATGTGCGCCGTCCAGCCCGACGAGCCACAGGTGCTTGTTCTGTGTCATGATGCGCGCGGCAAGCAAGCGGGACACGTTGACCGGCGCGTAGGCAGTGGAGAGCCGGGCGCTGAGGACGATCGCCAGCACGAAGTCAGCCGCGTCTGGCGCCGGACCCCGACCACCACTAGCGTGAACTCATGTCCGATCACGTCAGGACGACCGCCGAGCCCGCCAGAGCCGAGCCGGAGCCGGGCCTGTTCGACCGCTTCCCCTCGCTCACAAGACGGTTGGTGCACGTCTCCAAGGACGATGTGCGCGAGGCTGAGGTCCGCGAGCACAGCTTGCCTCGCACGGCCTGATCGTGTGAGGTCGCCTCTGGCCGCGAGCCGTCGTCACTACCGAGCGAACATGCAGAACCCCTCATTCGTCGGCCTGGGAACTGATGGGGATGATGGCGGTCTTCCTTGGGGTGTTGGAGGTCGTGCGCGAATCAGAGGGTCACGGCTTCTTCACCCTGGCAGTCGGCGCAGGGGTACTCGCCATTTACGGCAGCGACGTTGTTGGTCTCGTCAGCAGGCGCACGCGGTCGCGGTGGCTTGAGTGAGCCAGCTAACTCGTGACATGCATCCTGACCACGCCTCCTCTCGGGTAGCCTTCCGCGACGCCGCGACAGCGTTCGTGAGCCTCGTCACCCAGATCGCGCCGGAAGCCTGGGAGCAGCCAGCGCTCGGCGTGTGGAACGTCCGCGACCTCGTCGGCCACACGAGTCGGTCGCTGACGACGATCGAGACCTACCTCGGGACCGCGACGGCGGGGGACGAGCTGGACGGTCCCCTTGCGTACTTCCTCGCGATCCGAGCCGCCCTCGCCGATCCCGAGGCTGTCGCCCAGCGTGGTCGCGACGCAGGCGCCGCCCTCGGAGATGACCCCGTCGGGCGCGTGCGTGACCTTGCCGACCGAGTCATCGCCCTCGTGGAGTCAAGCCCCGACGACGCGCCGGTCGGCACTCCGGTCGCACCCATGACGCTCGCGGCGTACCTGCCGACACGCATCTTCGAGCTGACCGTCCACAGCCTCGATCTCGCTCGAGCCCTCAGCCTCGGCACCCCGCCTGGACTGGAGGCAGGAATCCGCGTCTCTTGCGAGCTCGCCGGGCAGCTCGCTGCCGAGGCACCTCACGCCCCAGCGGCACTCCTGGCCCTTACGGGTAGGACTGGTCTGCCGGACGGCTTCACCGTCCTGTGAGCAGGACGCCCCCCACTTCGGCTCAGTCCAGGTTGAAGATGAGGTGCACGTAGGTGTTGCTCGAGGTGCCGAGGTAGGACACCTGCATCTCCGCCGTGACGTACCCGAGATGGCTGCGCATGAAGGGAGTGTCGATGCCGTCGGTCGAGTCGCTGGCCGCCACCTGCTGGCGCCACGTCTGCAGCGGCCCCGGGTCGATCCCGAGGTCGTCGGCAAGCCGACGGGCCAAGCCCATGGCCCCGTCTAGGTTCAACGCCCCCGTGTGCACGTCCATGGTGGTCGGCTGTGCGGTCGCCGGCTCGGGAGTTGAGTAGCTGTCGGCGGTCACCAGGGTCGCGGTCAGCGACGTACCCGCTCCCTGCGCCAGGGTGAAGGACGCCGGGAAGCCGTCGTCGCACGACTTGGCCGTGTACGACGCCCCGCTCGCCATGCCGACCTCCGCGCGCGACGGCGACTGCCGCAGGTCGTAGGTCACGGCGGAGCAGTCGGAACCCTTGTCGGCGCTGCTCGTCACGGAGAAGTCACACCCTTGGCTCGACAGAGCGATTCCAAGTCCCACCAGCAGCGCCGCGCTGACAAGGCGCCGCACTACCCGACCCCGACCCTGACACTCACGTCCCAGTCGCTCAGCCGATCGAGGATATCTTCGGTGTCGTTCGCGATCCACGCGTTGTCGATGCGGTCCTGCACCGACCCGTTGAGGATGTCCCGCACCTGCTGCGGGTCGTCGGCCAGCAGCCGCTGGTAGGCCGGCAGGGTGTCGTGGCTGATCAGGTCCCAGCGGGTGTCGACGTTCGAGATGTTGCCGTCCGGCAGCGGCGTCGTGACGTCGAGCTCGCCCCACACCGGCGGCGTGTGAATCCCCGGGATGTCGATCGGGCCAGGCCCGTCGATAGGCGGCGTGTTGACGCCCAGCACCTCGACGCGTCCGTGGAACTCCAGCGGGTCGACCTGGCCGAGCGTCTTGGCTCCCGGGATTCCCGGGGCGCCGATCGCGCCCATCGCGTAGGTCATGGCCTCGCCCACGGGGCCATAATAGTTGCGCATGTCGTCGTCGGCCTGACGGTGACGTCGTGCTGCTCCCGGTAGAGGAGCTGCTCGTTGCCGGCGGCGACCCGGCCGGCGTCGCCGCCGTCGATGTCGCCCCACGCCTGATAGGTCTTGTCGTCGATCAGCCCGGCGTCGTACATCTCCTTGATGCTGGCCATCCCGCCCGCGAGGTAGGCCTCGGGCATGGGCCACCCCGACACCTTGTCGAGAGGCTCGGACGCCAGGTCGGACACCGTGCGCAGCAGCAGGTCGACCATGCCGCCAGCGAACGTCGGACCGATCATCCCGGCCATGCCCGCCCCTTGGACGTTCGGTTTCCCGAGGAACAGCTTGCCGTAGTAGGCGTACGACGCGGTCAGGTTGCCCAGGTTGGCGTCGGCGCCCTTGCTCGGGTCCCAGCCGTCGAGATAGATCCCCTCCTTCTCCGTCGCCGTCAGCAGGTAGTAGCGCTGCAGCAGCGGGCCGTAGTCCCCTCGGCGCCACGCCGTCCTGGCGCATCAGGTCGAGCATCCGCTTCGCCGCGGCGGCCGTCGGGAACTGCGTCGGGTCGAGGAAGCCCGAGCGGTCGGTGGTCGCCAGCGTGCGCTGCGGGGCGGCGAAGTCGATCTGGGTGAAGTCGACGCCGCCGAAGATGTCCACGACCGTCAGCGGCATCATCCCGGCCCGCGTCAGCGCGACCACGGTCTCCTGCGTCGAGCCGGTCTTCAGCCAGCCCGCCGCCTTCGCGGCGGCGTCGTCGAGCGTGCTATGCAGCGTCTGCTCCTCGCGCTTGAGCTGCGCGATCACGGCGGCGCTGGCCGCCGACACGGCGGCGGAGTCCATGGTCAGCGCGTCGTCGTACTCGTCGAGCTTGCCCTTCGCGAGGTAGTCGCAGAACGACGGGCGGGTCTGCCCGAATTCGGCAGCGACCGCCTCCTCGTACCTCCTGTTGAGCCCCTCGATGCCGGAGTTGTACGTCGTCACCGCGTCGCCTCAGTAGCGGGTGCAGCCGGCGGCGAAGCTCGTCGACTGCATGACCGTCTCGATCGCCTTGATGACGGGCACCAGCGCGTCAGCCGCAGGCCCGGTGAGGGCCCCGCCGGTCCCGGCCACCGCCCGCGGGTGCCGGAAGGCGCCGAGAGGGTCATCTCGTGGTGCTCGACCGACTTGCCGAGCACCGAAGAATGAGCCGCCTCCTGCGCAGGCGGCAGGGAATGGACCGGCACCGACCACGGTTGAAGCATCAACTATATTTCGCGGCGAGTCCCCGTCGCCGTACCGCAAGATCAGAAGGTCGCGATCGCATGCCCAAGCTCAACGTCGTCGTCGCCAGCACCCGCCCCGGGCGTATCGGGTATCCCGTCGCGCAGTGGTTCGTCGACCTGGCGAGGGAGCACGGCGGGTTCGACGTCGAGCTTGTCGACCTGGCCGAGGTCAACCTGCCGCTGCTCGACGAGCCGAACCATCCCCGCCTCGGGCAGTACGTCCACGACCACACCGAGCGCTGGAGCGCCAGCGTGGACGCCGCGGACGCGTTCCGTCTTCGTGACGCCTGAGTACAACTACGGGATGCCCGCATCGCTGAAGAACGCCATCGACTACCTGCACACCGAGTGGCAGTACAAGCCCGTCGGCTTTGTCAGCTACGGCGGCATCTCGGCCGGCACCCGGGCGGTGCAGATGACCAAGCAGGTCGTCACGACGTTGAAGATGACGCCGGTGACCGAGGCGGTGTCGATCCCGTTCGTCTCGCAGTTCCTCGACGACGACGGCGCGATCCAAGCCAACGAGATCATGGAGAGCTCGGCCAAGGCGATGCTCGACGAGCTGCTCCGCTACTCGAACGCGCTGGCGCCGCTGCGCCTGCACTGACCGAGGCGTCACACCGACGCGCGGGTTACCGGGCTCAGTCGCTGAGCTGCGGCCGCAGTCGACGAAGGCTACATCGCCGCTGTCAACGACGGTGTGTCGTTGGCTGCCGTCGCTGGCCATGACCTCGGCGTCGGCCGGACCATGGGTGCCGCCGGCCCAGATGACCCACTCGCCGTCAGGCGACCTGCTGAGGTCGAATCCCTCGACGCCGCCCTGGGTGAGTCGGACCAGATGATTGAACGCCGGCTCGCTGCACTGGATGCACCTGGCTGGCACTCGCCGGCCCGTCCCGCTGCGAAAACCGGTTGGAGGCGGCGCGGTCGGCCCGTAGCCTCGCCCACTATGGCGATGGTGACGTACGCGATGGTCCGTCGTGTCCGGGGCGGACTCGAGCTCGGGCGGCGCGCCGCGACGGCAGAGGGCGACTCCGCACAGCCGACGCGAGTGGGGCTGGCATCGGCTTGACGCCGAGTGGGCTCAGCGCGTCGTCAACCACTGTCCGCTGGCTCCGGGCGACGTCGTCCTCGACATCGGAGCCGGTAGCGGGGCGCTGACCGCGCCGCTCGCGCTCGCGGGTATGCGGGTCGTCGCGGTCGAGCTTCACGATGCACGCGCCGCGCACCTCCGTCGTCGGTTTGCCGCCAACGCCGTGACGGTGGTGCAGGTGGACGTGCGCCGTCTGCGGCTGCCGCGTCGGCCGTTCCGGGTGGTGGCGAGCCCGCCGTACTCGCAGACGACCGACGTGCTGCGGCTGCTGCTGTCGACGGACCGGCTGCTGTCAGCCGACCTGGTCCTCCAGCGGGCGGCCGCTCGCCGGATGCTTGCCGCGCCGCCCAGCGGCGCACATGCCCGGCGGTATCGGATGGACTTGGGCATGGCGGTTCCGCGTACGGCGTTCAGCCCACCGCCGCGCGTCGACTCGGTAGTTCTGCGCATACGTCGCCGTGTCGGCGCCCGCTGAAGCGTGACCGGCGTGACCGGCGTGACCGGCGTGACCGGCGTGACCTCTGGCTGCAGCCGTGACAAGCGGCGGCCACGCGCTGACTCCCTTGGGCTGGAGACTGGCGCCGAGCTACGACTGTCCAGAGCCCGCTTCAGTGGAGTGCCGGAGTGCCAGGCTCTGTTCGGACTTGAGCAGACCTGCGGTTTGCCGAAGGTGTGCATGTGTGGCATGCATTCCGCATGTATGATGGCAGTCGTGAACAAGACACTTCAGATTCGTTCCGTGCCCGAGGCGGTGCACGCGACCCTGCGCAGTCGAGCCGCTGCTGCAGGAATGTCGCTCTCCAGCTATCTGCTTGAGGAGCTCACCGAGATGGCCGAACGCCCGACGGTCGCCGAGGTGCTGCGGCGAGCCGGCGAACGGTCCGGCGGCGCGGACCT
>JBBSIF010000093.1:0-10291 GCA_038232255.1 Propionibacteriales bacterium | reverse complement strand
GGTGGCGGCTGCGGGGATGGTGGCGGCTGCGGGGATGGTGGCGGCTGCGGGGATGGTGGCGGCTGCGGGGATGGTGGCGGCTGCGGTGAGGGGGGCGCGGGCCTCCCCGGCTGGGTGTCACCAGAGTGTCGGGGGGGAGACGTGGCGACAGGGTGATGGTTCACGCGATCGCGTGAGCCGCCGGTACCGCCGGCACCGCTGTTGCCACCGTTCGCGCCGCCGTTGTCGCCGCCGGACTGCTGCCCGTTCCCGGACCCGTGCTTGTCCGAGCCGGTCCCCGGGACCTGCCGAGCGCCCACCGCGCGGTGCGGTGGAGCGGCCGGTGCCGTGTGGCTGGCGCCGATGCCGGCCGTGGAGTGTGGCTGGGGAGGGGGTGCCGCGTGATGAACCGGGGCGGCATGCGTCCGGGGCACAACGTGCGTTGCCGGCAGGACCGGTGCCTGCCCGTTCGGGACGATCGTCGCCGATCCTGCCGCGTAGGCCTTGGCCAGCCGCAGCACCAGGTCGACGTACGGCACCGAGTAGTTGTAGGTCAGCACCGCCGCGCGCGCATCAGCGTCGACGCGTAGGTCACCGCCGCCGGCGCACAGATATCCGGCGGCAGCCAGCGCCGCGTCCTTGATGTTGTTGGGGTCGCGCACGCCGTCACGGTTCCCGTCGGCGCCGTAGCCGGCCCAGGTGCCCGGGATGAACTGCATGGGTCCGACTGCTCGGTCCCAGACCAGGTCGCCGTCGTACCGGCCCCCATCGCTGTCGCTGATCGCGCCGACTCCCGCGGCGCCGTTGAGAACCGGGCCGAGGATGTGCGGGGACGTGTCGCCGTTGGCCAGCACCACGGCTCCGCCGTAACGTCCGTTGTCGGACTCGACCTGGCCGATGGCGGCGAGCAGCGTCCAGCTCAGGTGACAACCGGGGCTGGTGACGGCGACGGAGGCAGCGGCGTTGCGGTATCCGACCAACGCGGCGGCGGGCAGGTCGTACGTCGACGTCGCGCTGACACGAGAGACGCGCTGGGCCACGCTGCCGACCACGATCGGCGCATCGCCACGCACGGGACCAGCCACCGGAAGCAGCTTCGCGACATTGTCCGACGGGAGGACATTGTCCGACGGGAGAGGGCCTGCCGGCCTTGCGCCCAACGCATCTCGAGACAGCACCGGACCACTCGCGAGCGACGTCGTCCTCGCAACCCCGTGCGTCAGAGAGGCAGCAGCGGTGGCAGAGGAAAGCGGCAGCACAAGCGCCGCAGCCAGGGCATACGAACGCCGGTGAGATCGGAAGCCCAGCCGCAGATTGCCCATGGTGTCACCATAACCCGCTGTCCTAATGCGGGAGAATTTTGTTGCGTCAGCGGATGCCCGATGAGACAACCTCACGCATCGAGGAGCGCCGGCGCCCCGGAGTGCGGCAGGTACATTCGACGCTGTGACCGTCGAGGCAACGTTTCCCATCGTTTCGCGCACCCTCGACAATGGTTTGCGAGTCGTGGTCAGCCCCAACCCCGGGCTCGGGGTCGTCGCCGTGAACCTGTGGTACGACGTGGGCTCGCGCCACGAGCAGCCGGAGCGGCAGGGCTTCGCCCACCTGTTCGAGCACCTGATGTTCCAGGGGTCGCGGCACGTCGCGGCCGGCGAGCACTTCGCGCTGGTCCAGGGCAGCGGTGGATCGCTCAACGCCACCACCTCATTCGACCGGACCAACTACTTCGAGGTGCTGCCGAGCGGCGGGCTCGACCTGGCCCTGTGGCTGGAAGCCGACAGGATGGCGTTCCTCGACGACGTCCTCACCCAGCAGAACTTCGACAACCAGGTGGCTGTGGTCGCCGCTGAGCGAAGCCAGCGGATGGACAACGTTCCCTACGGAACCGCCTTCGAGACCCTGCTGCCGCTCGCCTTTCCTGCGGACCATCCCTATGGCCATCTCCCGATCGGCAACATGGCGCACCTCGCGGCGGCGACTCTCGAGGAAGTCAGCGCCTTCCACGCGCGCTACTACATGCCCAACAATGCGGTGCTGTCCATCGTCGGGGACGTCGAGGAAGCCGCGGCCTTTGCGCGAGCCGACCACTTCTTCGGGGGTATCGCGCCGGGTGAGCCACCGCCCCGGACGCGGACCGCACCGCTGCCGCCGGTCGCCGAGCAGGCCGTGCGCTCGACCGCGGACGACGTCCCGGCTCCAGCCCTGTGGCTCGCCGCGCGTCTGCCGGCTGACAACGGCAGGTCCCGCGAGCTCGCGGCTGTCGAGATCGCCAGCACCATCCTGGGCGACGGTGAGACGAGCCGCTTGCATCGCCGGCTCGTGCGGCAGGACGAGCTGGCGTTGTCGGCGGGCATGGGCGTCAACACCCTGGTCGCCGGCAACTCCTTGGGAGCCGTCTCGGTCCGCGCTCTTCCCGGCGTCGATCTCGACATCGTCAAGGATGCGGTCGCCGACGTGCTGGGTGCCTTCGCGGCGGGCGGGCCATCGGACCTCGAGCTCACGATCGCCAGGTCGCAGTCGGAGCGCAGCTGGCTCGACGAGATGGCCACGGCGGGTGGTAGGGCGGATGCGCTGTCAGGATGCGCCCTGCTGTACGACGACCCTCGACTGCTCAACGAGCGTCTGCCGCTGCTGCTGTCCGTCACCGCCGAGGAGGTCCGCGCCGCCGCCGAACGCTGGCTGCTGCCGGCTGGTCGCGCGGAGCTTCGCGTGGAGCCGCGCCCCGGTAGCGCTGAGAACGTGCCGGACGGCGAAGACGACCTCGACGAGGGCGACGCCGCGTGACGCAGTCTCCGCCCGCGGTGCTGCCCGCGTCGGCCTGGCGCTTCCCGTCGGCGGTGGAGTCGGCGCTCGGCAACGGGATTCGGGTGCTCAGCTTCGACTCCCCCGGCCAGTACGTCGTGAGCGTGTCGCTGCTGTTCGATGTACCCCTCAACGCCGAGCCCGCTGAGCTCGAGGGCGTCGCGGGCCTGGTCGCGCGCTGCCTGACGCGCGGCGCCGGCGACCTCGCCGCTGACGCGTTCTCCGACGCGCTCGCCGCCTGCGGCGCCGAGATGGAGGCCGCCGCCAACCCGGACGGGTTCGCCGTCCGAATGTCGGTGCCTGCTTCCCATCTGGCGCGCGGCCTCGAGCTGATGGCGCTAGCGGTCTCCGCTCCGACGTACGCCGTCCACGAGTTCGAGCAGGAGAGACGCCTGCGGCTGCAGGAGATCGAGCAGGCAAAGGCCTATCCCGGCTCGGTGACCGTCGACCAGCTCAACCGAGCGCTTTTCGGAGCCGCGCGAGCCGGGCGCCCGGCAGGCGGCACCACCGAGGCCGTCGCTGCGGTGACGCGCGACGACGTGGTCGCGTACGGCGCGGAGCATCTGCAGCCGTCGTCGGCAACGCTGATCCTCGGTGGCGAGTTCGCGAACCTCGACCCGGTCGGGCTGGCTGCCCACGCCTTCGACGGCTGGGCGCATCGCGGTGGCGACCCGGTCGCGCCGGAGGACAGCCCGGCGAGTGAACGGCCGCGCGTCCTGCTGATCGACTGGCCGGACGCACCGCAGGCGACGGTGCGGGTGGCGGGCCCCGGAATCACCCGCGGCGACCCGCGGTGGCCGGCGCTCTTCGTGGCGAACTATGTCGTGGGCGCGAGCTTCGGGTCGCGGCTCAACACGGTGCTGCGCGAGGAGAAGGGCTTCACGTACGGCGTCAGTTCGAGCCTGGACAGCGGTCGGCGGGTCGGTCTGCTGGGGGTGAGCGCCAGCGTGCAGAGCGGGTCGACGGGCGAGGCCGTCGGCGACATCCTGGCGATCCTGCGCGACGCTTGGGGAACGTTGCAGGGCGACGAGGTGGCCGTCGCCGTGCGCGCCACCTCCGACTCTGCGCCGATGGGCTTCGAGCGCGCCGAGGCGGTCGTCGGGCGGGTCCAGCTGCTGCTGTCGCAGGGCCTGCCGCTCGACCACGTCGACACCAACCTGGCCCGGATCCGCGCCGTGACCGCCGCGGATGCGAACGCAGCCTACGTTTCCGTCGTACGGCCCGAGGTGCTGACGGTGGTGGTCGCCGGCGACGCCGCCGCGAACGCGGAGCCGCTGCGCGCCCTCGGGCACGCACCGGTCGAGGTGCTCCCTCGCCCCTGAGGTGCTCCTCCCGGCCCATCCCGCCTGCCAGGCCAGCTCCCACCTCCCGCCCCCGCATCCAGGTGGTTCGGAACAAGGCGCGCGCAAGAGGAGCAGCGCCACCGCGCGCCGTGGTCCGAACCATCCTGATGGGGGAGGGGTCAGGGAGCGAGGGCGGCGGTCACCACGTCCTTCGCCTCGGCCTGGACCTCCGCCAGGTGGTCGGGGCCGCGAAACGACTCGGCGTAGATCTTGTACACGTCCTCCGTCCCGGACGGCCGGGCCGCGAACCACGCCGACTGCGTGCAGACCTTCAGCCCGCCGATCGGCGCGTCGTTGCCGGGCGCCTTCGTCAGAGTGGCGGTGATGGGCTCACCGGCCACCTCGGTGGCGGTCACGTCCGCCGGTGACAGCCTCGCCAGCTTCGCCTTCTCGTCCCGGGTCGCAGGGGCGTCGATGCGGGCATAGGCCGGGTCGCCGTGGCGACCGATCAGGTCCTGATAGTGCTGGCTCGGGCTGCGGCCGGTCACGGCGAGGATCTCGCTGGCGAGCAGTGCCAGGATGATCCCGTCCTTGTCCGTCGTCCACACCGACCCGTTGCCCCGCAGGTACGACGCCCCGGCGGACTCCTCGCCCCCGAAGCCCACGGTGCCGTTGAGCAGCCCCGGTACGAACCACTTGAAACCGACGGGGACCTCCAGGAGCCGCCGACCCAGCTCAGACGCCACCGCGTCGATCATCGAGGAGCTCACCAGCGTCTTGCCGATGTCGACACCCTCGGGCCAGCCCGAGCGGTGCCCGAAGAGGTAGCCGATCGCCACCGCGAGGAAGTGGTTGGGGTTCAGCAGCCCGCCGTCGGGCGTCACGATTCCGTGCCGGTCGGCGTCGGCGTCGTTGCCGGTCGAGATGTCGAAGCGGTCCCGCGCGGCGATGAGCGACGCCATGGCGTCCGGCGACGAGCAGTCCATCCGGATCTTGCCGTCGGTGTCCAAGGTCATGAACCGCCAGGTGGGGTCCACCGTCGGGTTGACGACGGTGAGGTCGAGCCGGTGTCGGTCCGCGATCGCCGCCCAGTAGTCGACGCTCGCGCCACCCATCGGGTCGGCGCCGATCCGGATGCCGGCGGTCCGGATGGCGTCCAGGTCGAGGACGGCGTCCAGGTCGTCGACGTAGGCGGTTCTGAAGTCGTACGTCGTCAGCCTCCCGCCGGCCTGACGCTCACCGACCCGCCGGACGCCGTTCAGGCCGGCCTCGAGGTAGGCGTTGGCGCGGCCGGCGATCGCGCTCGTCGCCTCGCTGTCGGCTGGCCCACCGGAGGGCGGGTTGTACTTGAAGCCGCCGTCGCGGGGCGGGTTGTGCGAAGGCGTCACGACGATGCCGTCGGCAGCCGGGCCGCCTCCCGCGTTCGCCGTCAGGATCGCGTGCGAGACGGCCGGAGTGGGAGTGAAGCGTCCGTCCGCGTCGACCCGCACATCGACCTCGTTCGCCACCAGCACCTCGACTGCCGTCTCCCAGGCGGGGCCGGACAGCGCGTGGGTGTCCTTGCCGAGGAACAGCGGCCCGGAGAAGCCCTGCGCGGCCCGGTAGTCGCAGATCGCCTGGGTGGTGGCGGCGATGTGGTCGTCGTTGAACGCGCCGTCGAGGCTGGAGCCGCGATGGCCGGACGTCCCGAAGACCACGCGCTGGTCGGGGTTCGACGGGTCCGGGTGCAGGTCGACGTACGCGGCGAGCACCGCCTGGACGTCGATCAGGTCCTCCGGGGATGCCTGCTGACCAGCGCGCGGATGTGCCATGCTCCGCATCATGCTTGACCCGGTTCGCGCGTGTCGACTCGGCTCCCGCGCACGTCGAACGGCGTCCCCGACCGTGCGGAGAGGCGCACCGCCGTCTGTTATGGTCCGGACAGCACACGGAAGGGATGGCGTGTGAAGGTCTTCGTCACGGGGGCCACGGGCGTGCTGGGACGCTCCGCCGTACGGGCAATGCTCGCCGACGGCCACGAGGTCAGCGGTATCGCTCGCGGGGCGGACAAGGCCCGTGCCCTCGAGGCGACGGGTGTGACGCCCGTGCGCGTGCAGCTGTTCGATATCGACGCTCTCACGAGGGCTCTCCGCGGCTGCGATGTGGTGTGCAACCTCGCCACGTCCATCCCGGTTGGGTTGACCGGGCTGCGGCCAGGGGCATGGCGGGTCAACGACCGGCTCCGCGTCCAGGGTTCGCGGGCCGTTGCACTCGCCGCCGAGGCCGCTGGAGCGCGACGACTCGTCCAGGAGTCGGTGTCGTTCCTCTACGCCGACGCCGGGGACGACTGGATCACCGAGACCAGCCCACTTGCCGTCACGGGTGCTCTCGAGCCGGCGGCAGTCGCCGAGACCAACGCGCTGGGTTTCACGTCGGCGTTCCGGGAAGCAGTCGTGCTGCGGTTCGGCAGCCTGGTCGGAGCGGACCGGGTCACGGGCTGGATGCTGGACCGGGCACGGGCCGGGCGCCCGATCGGACTCGGGCAGCCCGAGGGCTGGGCTCATCTCGTGCAGCCGGAGGACGCCGGCTCCGCGGTAGCAGCAGCACTCCAGGCGCCTGGCGGCGTCTACAACGTGGGCGCCGAGCCGGTACGCCGGGACGCGATGCTCGCCGTGTTCGGGGAGATCGCCCACCGCCCACCGCCCGCGTACCTGCCGCGACTAGCCGTCAAGGTGGCGGGCGAGCGGCTCGAACCGCTGACCCGGTCCCACCGGATCTCGTCCTCGAAGCTGCACGAGATGACCGGCTGGAAGCCGGCCCACCCGGTCTTCCAGGCCGACTGGGTGCAGCCGGGCTCACCGCGGTGAGCTCAGGCGACCCGGGAGACCCCGCGGCGGTGGGAGAGCGCCGACGGCTGGCGGAGGTCTTCGGGGACGTGCTCCCAAACGGGCTCCCCGGCGACGATCCCGACGTGGACGAGGCCGACGACCGGCGCGACGCGGAGCTCCTCCGGGACGTGCCTCCGCACCACGGGAGCTAGGAGCCGCTGACGCTGCCCCTGCCGTTCTCGTTCCGACCGCGGAGCAGATCGCGGATCTCGGTCAGCAGCACGATGTCCTCGGTCGGCGCCGCGTCGTCCCGCCCTGGGGAGAAGTGCTCGCGCGCGGTCAGATAGGGCACGACGACGAGGAAGTACACGACCGCGGACAGCACCAGGAACGCGACGAGGGATGTCAGGAATACGCCGACATGGACGCCGCCGGGGCGGTAGTCGGAGAAGTCGGGGGAGCCGCCGATCTTGCCGACGAGATCCAGGATGACCTGCACGAAGGCGGTCACGACCGCGGTGAAGGCGGCCGCCATGATGAACGCGACGGCGAGCTCGACGAGGTTGCCTCGAAGGACGAAGCCTCGAAACCCCTTCATGGAGCGCTGCTCTGCATGATGACTCGTCCTGTCGGTCGTGCCGGACCGGGCGCTTGCCATCTGCTGCCCAGTCGGTGGCGGGTCGAACGCGGGTCGATGGCGGATCGAACGCGGGTCGATGGCGGGTCGATGGCGGGGTCGCAGACGCTAGCAGAGCGGCGCCGGCCAGCGGTCCTGTGGTCGTCGGGTGGTCAGCGCAGCAGCGCCACCGACAGCGGCGCGGTGGCGCTGGCCTCCGCGAGAGCCGCAGCCTGCTGAGCAGTGACGGCGAGCACCACCAAGCCGCCTTGTTGAGCCTGGTCATCGACCTGCGGGAGGGTGACGACCGGCACCCGTTCGACGACGAGGTCGGCGTACGACGCGTCCCTCCCGGCCGCATAGACGCTGATCTCGTCACCTACCTGCAGGAGGTCGACCACGGCCGCGTCCCTGATCCGGACCGGCGTGGCCACCAGCCCAGGGGGATAGCCGGACAGCAACGACCGCCCGAGCAGGCGCCGGTCGGTCACGGTCTCCCCGGCGCGCATGGGTCCGGCCACGACCCTGCCGAGAACCTCCCCGAGCGCCGATGCGGCTCCGGAGGGGACAAGGCCTCGCGGAACCTGTTGCACGGTGAGGTCGGAACCCGCGAGGGTGGTGCCGCTTCTCACGTCGCGCGCCGTCATGACGACCGCCTGCAGGGAAGGGGTTGCTGGCGAGAGCGTCTCGACGAGCACCAGGACCGCGAGAGCGGCCAGCAGGGCACCAAGGACGCGACGGTGCCGGACCGTCAACCGGCGGGCGGTCGTGGAAAACGCGCGGAGATCGACCATCAGGCAACGCTAGAAGAACGCGAGCCTCAGCCCTTTCGTCGTCCACAGGCGCAGCCGTCGTCCACAGGCGCATCCGCGGGCGGGACACCGGGATGCGGCAGCCGCCGGCGGGGTCAGCGCGCCGCGGCAGCCGCCGGCTTGGAGCCACCGGCCGAGCCCTTGGGAGACGCCGTCTTTCCGGGTGGTCCACCGTTGGACGAGCTCTTGCCGCCCGACCCCTTGTCGGATGTCGGCGCCGAGCCGGACTCGCCCGAGCCGGTGGACGTCGACCCGGACTCGGGCTTGCCGCTGCTGGACTTCTCACCGGTCGTGGTCGTCGTACCGGACTCACCGGACCCACCGGACTCACCGGACTCACCGGACTGAGCCGACGCACGGCTGTCATTGCGGTAGAAACCCGAACCCTTGAAGACGACACCAACCGCAGTGAGGACCTTGCGCAGCCGGCCGCTGCAGGCTGGGCAGACGGTGAGGGCGTCGTCGGTGAAGCTCTGCCGAGCCTCGAGCTCCTCGCCGCACTCGGTACAGGCGTACTGGTAGACGGGCACGAAGGGTCCTTCCTCTGAAACGCCTGCACCGGCACCGGTTAGCACTCACAGCCAGCGACTGCTAAGCGCATCGTCCATTGTGCGTCAGGCACCGACGGGATGCAAAGGTCGCGCGCTCGCCTCGCCCCGGCACAATGGGCGCCGTGCCCCGCCTGCTGAAGATCGCGAGCTGGGGAGCAGCTCTCCTGGTGCTCGCCGTCGTGGCGGGGGTTCTCACGGTCGTCTGGGCGGTGCATCGCTCGCTCCCGCAGACCACCGGCACGATCGACGTGGCCGGACTGGAGCACCCGGTCTCGGTGCTGCGCGACGGCGCGGGAATTCCTCAGCTCTATGCCGACTCGGCCAGCGACCTGTTCTTCGCGCAGGGGTTCGTGCAGGCGCAGGACCGCTTCTTCGAGATGGACATCCGCCGCCATCTGACCGCCGGAACGCTGAGCTCGATGTTCGGCAGGACGGCGCTGAAGACCGACATGTTTGTGCGGACCCTCGGCTGGCGGCGGGTCGCGGAGTGGGAGCTCCCGCTCTTGGCGCCGGCCACGCGGGGCTATCTGCAGTCGTACGCCGACGGCGTCAACGCCTATCTCCTGGACCACGACGGGTCCCGACTGTCCCTCGAGTACGCCGCACTGGGCCTCGACGGCCTGGACTACACGCCCGCCCCGTGGACGCCCGTCGACTCCCTCGCGTGGCTCAAGGCGATGGCGTGGAACCTCGGGTCCAACTACCAGGACGAGGTCGACCGTTCCCTCGCGTCCGCGAGGCTGTCGGCCGACCAGATCGCCGAGCTCTACCCGCCGTACCCGTACGACGAGCATCGACCCATCGTCAACCAGGGCGCGGTGGTCGGTGGTACTTATACTTATGAGCAGGACGCCACACCTGCAGCTCCCCGGCCGCCAGCACGTCCTGCCTTCGTCGTGCCCCCCGCGCTGCGCGCCATGGCCGCAGCCGGCAGCTCCGCGTCAGGTCTGCGCAACGTCCTCGGCACCGGGGACGGTATCGGCTCGAACGCCTGGGCGGTCTCGGGTGCGCACACGGCGAGCGGCATGCCGATCCTCGCCAACGACCCGCACCTCGATGCCTCGATGCCCGGCATCTGGTACCAGATGGGCCTGCACTGCACGACCGTCGACGTCGAGTGTCCCTTCGACGTCGCGGGCTTCACGTTCGCCGGGCTGCCGGGCGTGGTCATCGGCCACAACGCCGACATCGCGTGGGGCTTCACGAATCTCTCTCCCGACACCGAGGACCTCTATCTGGAGAAGGTGACGGCCGAGCGGTACCGCTACGACGGGCATTGGCTGGCCTTGCGGACGCGCCGGGAGAGGTTCGAGATCGCGGGCGAGGAGGCGGTGACGATCACCGTCCGGTCCACGCGGCACGGCCCGCTCGTCAGCGACGTGGGCCACCGGCTCAGGCAGGTCGGCGCGAGCGCCCCGACGCCCAAGGGCTCCGTCGTCCC
>JBBSIF010000092.1:0-10294 GCA_038232255.1 Propionibacteriales bacterium | reverse complement strand
ACTTCCTGGCGTTCCGTCAGCTGCTGTCGCCGGCGAGCGGCTTCCAGTCGGTGCAGTTCCGCGAGCTCGAGTTCCTCTCGGGCGCGAAGGACCCGTCGTGCGTACGTCGGTTCAAGGGCCTCACCGAGGACGAGTCCGCGCGGCTGCAGCGCCGGCTGACGGAGCCGAGCCTGTGGGATGCCCTCGTCGACGTGCTTGCCGCCAACGGGCTGCCCACCGGCACGGAGCAGGAGGTCGCGGCCTCGCTGCGCCTCGTGGCGTCCGACCGCGCCACCTACTCCGACGTGTGGGAGCTCGCCGAGGCGCTCATCCAGCACGACGAGCTGGCCGCGGAGTGGCGGGCGCGCCACGTGATGATGGTCGAGCGCATGATCGGCAGCAGGTCCGGCACCGGGGGATCGTCGGGCAGCGCCTATCTGCGCAGTCGCCTGCCGATGCGCTACTACCCGCAGCTGTGGGACCTGAGGTCCGCCCTCTGATGCGCAGTGTGGTGGACGACGCCAGGCAGGCCCTCCTCGTGGAGGCGGCGGCGGTCGCCGAGCACGGCCACGGCGGCGCCGACCTGTCGTCCGACGAGGCGCTGCGGCTGCTGACGAAGTACTACGCACACGTCGCCCCGGAGGACCTCGACGATCGCAGCCCAACGGACCTGTTCGGTGCCGCTGTCAGCCACTACCGGCTGGCGGCGTCGAGGCCGCAGGGCACAGCTGCGGTGCGGTTCTTCACGCCGACCGTCGACGAGAACGAGTGGTCGGCATCTGGGCACTCTGTCGTCGAGGTGGTCACCGACGACATGCCGTTCCTCGTGGACTCGCTCACGATGTCCCTCAACCGTGAGCAGCTCACGGTGCACACGGTCATCCACCCTCAGATCCTGGTCCGGCGCGACATCACGGGGAAGCTGCTGGAGCTGTGCGACGCCGACCCGGTGGACGGCAACGATCCCCCCGGCAGCGCTCGTGAGTCGTGGATGCACATCGAGACCGAGCGTGTCGCCGAGCCGTCGGAGCGGGAGCAGATCCAGCAGGTCCTGACGGCAGTGCTGAGAGACGTGCGCGAGGTCGTCGAGGACTGGCAGAAGATGCACGCTCAGTCCCGGGCGATCGTCGAGGACCTCGCGAAGAACCGTCCGCCGTTGCCGGACAAGGAGGTCGACGAGAGTCGCGCACTGCTGGAGTGGCTCGCCGCCGACCACTTCACGTTCCTCGGCTACCGCGAGTACGAGCTGGCCGAGGTGGACGGCGACGACGTGCTGCGCGCCGTTCCGGGAACCGGCCTCGGCATCCTGCGATCCGACCAGGACCTGTCGCCGACGTTCGGGAAGCTGCCGGCGGCGGTCAAGGCGAAGGCCCGGGAGAAGCAGCTGCTGATCATCACGAAGGCGAACTCCAGGGCCACCGTCCACCGCGCCGTCTACCTGGACTACATCGGGGTCAAGAAGTTCGACGAGACCGGCGAGGTCTGCGGCGAGCGCCGGTTCCTCGGTCTCTTCAGCTCGGCTGCCTACACCGAGAGCCTGCTGCGGATCCCCGTGCTGCGGGACAAGGCGACGCAGCTGCTGGAAGGTGCCGGCTTCGCACCGTCCAGCCACAGCGGCAAGGAGCTCCTCGACATCCTCGAGAACTACCCCCGCGACGAGCTGTTCCAGACGTCCGTCGACGAGCTGCTCCCCGTCGCCGAGGCGGTCATGCACCTGCGGGAGCGCCGCCAGCTGCGCTTCTTCCCCCGTCGGGACGTCTACGGACGGTACATCTCGTGCCTGGTCTTCCTGCCCCGGGACCGCTACACGACACAGGTGCGGGAGCGGATGCAGGCGATCCTGACGACGACGCTGGGTGCGGCGACCATCGACTACACGGCTCGGGTCAGCGAGTCGGTGCTGGCCCGCCTGCACTTCGTCGTCCGCGCGGCCCCCGGAGAGACGCTGCAGGAGTTCGACGAGGCTGCCCTGGAGCTCCAGCTGGCCGAGGCGACCCGGTCGTGGACCGACGACCTGGTCGAGTCGCTGCGGGGCGAGTTCGGCGAGGAGGAGGGAGCGCGGCTGGCGCGCCGCTACGGAGCCGCCTTCCCCGAGGCCTACAAGGAGGACTTCGTCCCGGCCGTCGGTGCCGCCGACGTACGGCGCCTGGAGGGGGTGGCTGACGGCTCGATCGCGCTCTCCCTGTATCTGCCGGTGGGCGCGGCGGACGGGGAGGCGAGGTTCAAGGTCTACCGCAAGGGGACGCCGCTGAGCCTGTCGGCGGTGCTCCCAGTGCTCTCGGCACTGGGCGTCGAGGTCGTGGACGAGCGGCCCTACGAGATCGAGATCGAGCAGTCCCGCGCGTGGGTCTACGACTTCGGGCTGCGGCATCCTCGGGAGCTGCCTCCCGAGGCCCGTGACTTCTTCCAGGACGCCTTCATGGCTGTCTGGAACGGGCTCGCCGAGAGCGACGGCTTCTCCGCCCTGGTGCTGCGCGGCCTGATGACGTGGCGGCAGGTGTCCGTGCTGCGGGCCTACGCGAAGTACTTCCGCCAAGTCGCCTCGACGTTCAGCCAGGACTACATCGAGTCGTGCATGCTCGCCAACGTGTCGATCGCGCGGCTGCTCGTCACGCTGTTCGAGACGCGTTTCGACCCGGCCGCCGACGACGCGGCACGCGCGGCGCGGGAGAGCGCCGTACGCGACGAGATCACGTCTGCTCTGGATGGCGTCGCGAGCCTCGACCACGACCGCATTCTCCGGAGCTATCTGAAGGTCGTCGGCGCGACCTTGCGGACGAACTTCTACCAGGTCGACGTCGACGGCAACCCCAAGAGCTACCTCTCGGTGAAGCTCGACCCTCGGGAGATCCCTGACCTGCCCGAGCCGCGCCCGCGCTTCGAGATCTTCGTCTACTCCCCGCGGGTGGAAGGCGTGCACCTTCGCTTCGGCGCGGTCGCCCGGGGCGGCCTGCGCTGGTCGGACCGCCGCGAGGACTTCCGCACGGAGGTCCTCGGCCTGGTGAAGGCGCAGATGGTCAAGAACGCGGTCATCGTGCCGGTGGGATCCAAGGGCGGTTTCTACTGCAAGAGCCTGCCCGACCCGGCGGTGGACCGCGACGCGTGGCTCGAGGAGGGCATCGCCTGCTACCGGACGTTCATCTGCGGGCTGCTCGACATCACCGACAACCTCGTCGCCGGCACCACGGTTGCGCCTCCACAGGTCGTCCGCCACGACGGCGACGACGCCTATCTTGTCGTGGCCGCCGACAAGGGCACTGCCACCTTCTCCGACATCGCCAACGGCGTCGCCGCAGACTACGGGTACTGGCTCGGGGACGCCTTCGCTTCCGGCGGCTCCGTCGGCTACGACCACAAGGCGATGGGCATCACCGCTCGCGGAGCCTGGGTGTCCGTACGTCGGCACTTCCGCGAGCTCGGTATCGACACCCAGTCGCAGGACTTCACGTGTGTGGGGATCGGCGACATGAGCGGGGACGTCTTCGGCAACGGGATGCTGCTCAGCAAGCACATCCGGCTCGTGGCGGCGTTCGACCACCGTGACATCTTCGTGGATCCGTCGCCTGAGCCCACAGCGTCGTACGACGAGCGGCGTCGGCTCTTCGACCTTCCGAGGTCGAGCTGGGCCGACTATGAGTCTGCGCTGATCAGCGCCGGGGGCGGGGTCTTCTCCCGCCGCCTCAAGGCCGTCCCCGTCTCGGCGGAGATGGCTGCCGCCTTGGGCATCGACGAGTCGCAGGAGTCGATGACGCCGGCCGAGCTGATGCGGGCTATCCTGCTGGCACCGGTCGACCTCCTGTGGAACGGCGGGATCGGCACCTACGTCAAGGCGGAGGCGGAGTCCGACTTCGACGTCGGGGACAAGGCCAACGACGCCATCCGCGTGAACGGCTCGGAGTTGCGCTGCAAGGCCGTCGGCGAGGGCGGGAACCTGGGGCTCACCCAGCGCGGTCGGATCGAGTACGCCGCTGCCGGTGGCCGCATCTGCACCGACTTCATCGACAACTCCGCGGGCGTGGACACCTCCGACCACGAAGTGAACATCAAGATCCTGCTCGACAAGGTCATGGAGTCGGGCGACATGACCAAGAAGCAGCGCAACCAGCTTCTCGGGTCGATGACCGACGAGGTCGGCGCGCTCGTGCTCGACCACAACTACGACCAGAACGTCGCCCTGGCCAGTGCATCCCGCGTCTCGCAGGGCCTCAGCCATGTCCACCAGTCGTGGGTCAAGCGGCTCGAGCGTCAGGGTCTGCTGGACCGCAAGATCGAGTTCCTCCCGTCCGACAAGGAGTTCGCCGACCGGCGGGCCGCCGGGCGGGGGCTCACGGCTCCGGAGCTGGCTGTCCTGCTGTCGTACACGAAGATCGTCCTCAGCTCGGAGCTCCTCGGCAGCGACCTTCCCGACGACCCCTTCCTGCGGGGTGACCTGTTCAGCTACTTCCCCAGCCATCTGCGTCAGAAGTACCGCGCCGAGATGCTGGCTCACCCGCTGCGGCGGGAGATCATCGTCACGCAGGTCGTCAACGGGCTGGTGAACTTCGCCGGCATCACGTTCTTCCATCGGCTCAGTCAGGAGACCAACTCGAGTGCGGACGAGCTGGCCAGGGCGCACTACGTGTGCCGCGAGATCTACGGCGCCGACGCTGTCATGGATGCGATCGCGGAGCTGGACAACGTCGTCGACGCCTCCACCCAGACGAGCATGCGCCTGAGCGTCCGCACCCTGATAGAGCGAGCCACCCGCTGGATGGTGAACAACCGCCGGGCTCCCTTGGACTCCGAGGCGACAGTCGACCAGTTCGGTACGTCGATCCAGCAGGTGCTGAAGGCGCTGCCAACGGTCCTCGTCGGCGCCGAGCAGCGGGAGTATGCCCAGCGGCGTGACCAGCTGACGACGGCGGGTGTTCCCCATGCGGTCGCGCTGGTGGTGGCGGCGCTTCCGCCGGCGTACGCGGCTCTCGAGATCGTGCAGATCGCGGACCGCGAGAAGCTGGACCCAGTCGAGGTAGCGAAGATCCACGCCGTCCTCGGTGACCGCCTCGGACTGAGCCGGCTGCTCGCCAAGATCGCGGCGCTGCCACGTGACGACAGGTGGCAGACGATGGCGCGGGCGTCGTTGCGCGACGACCTCCATGCCGTCGAGGCGGCCCTCACCGGCCTGGTCATCGCAACCACCGACGCATCGCTGCCCCCAGCGGAGCGCGTGGCATCGTGGGAGGCGGCCGACGAACGGGTTGTCAGCCGAGCTCATGCGACGTTGAGCGAGATCACCGCTGACGACGAGGTCGACCTGGCCAGGCTGTCGGTAGGGTTGCGCGTGGTCCGTACCATGCTGCCGACGCCGTAGGCGGGCTCCGAAGGCTCCCGGACCCCGACGCACCCTGACGAACGGAGCGAGCCCAGTGGGTCCGGTCATCGACGCGCGTGACATCCGCAAGACCTACGCGGGCCTGAACGCCGTGGACGGTGTCAGCCTCAGCGTCGAGACCGGGGAGTTCTTCGGAATCCTCGGTCCCAACGGAGCCGGGAAGACCACGACGCTCGAGATCGTCGAGGGTCTCCGCCAGCCCGACACGGGCACCGTCCTGCTGCTGGGCGAGCGTTCGTGGCCGCGCAGACCCGCCCTGCTGTGCCGCGTCGGAGTGCAGCTCCAGGCATCCGCGTTCTTCGAGCGGCTCAGCACCCGCGAGCAGCTCCAGACGTTCGCCTCGTTGTACGGCGTTGGAGCGGCGAAGGCCGACGAGTGGCTGGAGCGCGTGGGGCTGGCGGACAAGGCCGAGACGCGGACGGAGAAGCTGTCGGGGGGGTCAGCGCCAGCGGCTGTCGATCGCGTGCGCGCTCGTGCACGACCCGGAGATCGTGTTCCTCGACGAACCGACGGCGGCGCTGGACCCGCAGGCGCGGCGCAACCTCTGGGACCTGCTGAGCGGGCTCAACGACCACGGCCGCACCGTCGTGCTGACGACGCACTACATGGACGAGGCGGAGCTGCTCTGCGACCGCGTGGCAATCATGGACCACGGCAGCCTGCTGAAGCTGGACACTCCTGCCACCCTCATCAGGGAGCTCGACGCCGGAGTGCGCATCAGCCTGGAGCTGGGCGCCATCGAGCTCGACGAGGCGGTTCGCCTGGCGGGGGTCGACAGCGTGGACACGGATGAGTCGTCCCTCCTGCTGGCGACGCACGACCCGGCAAGGGTGCTTGCAGCGTTGGCGTCTCGCAATGCGCTCAGTGGCCTGCAGGTCAAGAGTGCGACGCTCGAGGACGTCTTCCTGACGTTGACCGGACGGGAGTACCGGGCGTGACGTCGGCGTTCATGAGCCTGTCGCGGGCGATGCTGAAGGGCTTCGTCCGGGACCGGGAGGCGGTCTTCTTCTCCGTCTTCTTCCCGTTGATGTTCCTCGTCCTCTTCGGCGGGATCTTCGCCAACCAGGGGACCGACAAGATCGGCCTCGTCGAGGTCGGGCGCGTGAGCGTCTTCGACGACCTGCCTCCGGCGGAGCGCGACGCCCTCTCGGAGGCCTTCGACGTGTCCACGTCGGACGACCTGGAGGCGGCATTGACGAAGGTGCGCAAGGGCGACGTGGGAGTGGCGCTCCAGCAGGTCGGCGACCGGGTCATCGTGCACTACAGCCGAGCCGACGGCGTCCGCTCCGCCGTCGCCCAGGGCACGATCTCGGGGTTCGTGCAGAGCGCCAACCTGGCGGCGACGGGCCAGCGGCCGACGTACAGCTTCGAGGCGGAGCAGGTCGAGGACGACTCGCTGAGGACCATCCAGTACGTGACACCTGGGCTGCTCGGCTGGGCGATCGCGACGAGCGCCACGTTCGGAGCTGCCGCGACGCTCGTCGGCTGGCGCCGCAGCGGGCTGCTTCGCAGGCTGCGACTGGCACCCGTCTCGAGCCGGTCGGTCGTGAGCGCACGCGTCGGGGTGACGCTGGGGATCGCGCTCGTGCAGATGGCGATCTTCGTGGGGCTGGCCGTCGCGGCCTTCGGGCTGCAGCTCAGTGGCTACTGGTGGCTCGCGGTGCCGGTGCTGGTCTGCGGAACGCTGTGCTTCATGGCGCTGGGACTGCTCGCCGGCGCGATCTCCAAGACGGTGGAGGGCGCGAGTGCACTCGCCAACATCTTCGTGCTGCCGATGGCCTTCCTCTCGGGTTCCTTCTTCCCTCTTGACGGTGCGCCGCGGTGGCTCGACATCGTCAGCCACCTGCTTCCGCTGCGCTACCTCAACGACGGAATGCTCGACGTGATGGTGCGCGGTGAGGGCCCGAGCGCGGTGCTCCGCCCCATCGCCGTCCTGCTCGGCTTCGCGGTCGTCGTGATCGCGATCGCCGCCCGCCTGTTCCGCTGGGAGGCCGACTGACGCCGCACCGGCTCACAACGTGTAGGTCTTGGTCAGCGTTCGTACGGTCAGCGGCGTACCCGGAACGGCCCGAGTGCAGTCACGCGCCTCGGCAGTCACCGTGACCGTCGAGGAGCGCGGCTGCTGGGAGATCGTGAGCCGTTGGTACTGCTGGGCGTGCCGGTAGGGACCCCCACCCTCGGTGATGTCCGCGGGATAGCTCCACTGGTAGGAGTCCTGGTAATGCATGTGCAGATCTTGGTCGAGCGGGCCGCAGCAGATCGAGGCGAAGCCGTTCTTCTCATGGGTGCCGTCGTCCTGCTGCAGGCCGTGGCTGTCACCGAAGACGATGAACAGCTGTGCGCCCCGAGCTGCCGCGTAGTCGCTGATCAGGTCGCGCTCGTAGATGTAGGACGGCCACTTGTCGGCGTATGACGCCGGGATGGGCGGCCCGGGGGATGTGCCGTTCCAGGCGCAGTCCGAGAAAATGACGACGAGCTGACGGGCAAGGGCGGCCGCATCGATCTCGGAGTTCAGCCACGTCAGCTGAAACGGTCCCAGCATCGTCGAGTCAGGCGAGCGCGGATCAGTCGCCACCGCCGTCGTGTCTGTCTTGTCGAGAGCCCGCGTGTCGAGCTTGACGAAACGGACGTTGCCCTCGACGTCGCTCCGCCAGCGGCCGCGCGGTTGTACCCTCTTGTCCGCCATGCGCGCCGGGACCACTTGCCGCCACGCGGTGATGTTGGCCGCCGTGACGACGTCGTGGTAGTTCGGGCGGTTGCTGGATCCGGTGCCGTTGCCGTCGTGGTCGCTCACGAGATAGTCCATGCAGGCGATGCTCTGGATCTTGTGGATCCCGGGGTCCGTCGAGTTGCGTGCCCAGTTGTTCGTGTGTGTCAGTGGGTCCTCGGACAGGTCGTTCGGATAACCCAAGTCACCGAGGTGGACCGTCCGGTCCGGACCCCACGCGGCGATGTCGTCGAACGCGGCTGTCTTGGCTGGCGTCGTCTGTTCGCAGGAGCCGACGGCGATCCTGATGGTGCACGGCACACCCACCGCTTGCAGCGTCTTGAACTTCGCGACGTCGCCGATCGGCTGCGGGGCGCCACCGACGGGGGTGTCGCTCAGCCGGTAGTAGTACTGAGACCCCGGCCGGAGGCCCGTCACCGCCCACGTGTTCCATCCGGCGTCGTCGGGCGGCGCGGAGGGCCAGAGAACCGCGTCGCTCATGTCAGCTCTGGTCGCCACGTTCAGCCCGACGGACGTCGTGTCGTTCGTATAGGCGGAGATCTTCACCGTCTTCTGCGTGGCATCGCCGGCCCAGAGGGCCATCCCGGCGGGTCTGACGACCGGCGTGGGGTCGAACGGTGACGGCCAGTCCGAAACGCTCCCCACTGTCCGGAGGGTGTCGAGCTGTAGATGCCATCCGGGCGACTGCGACCCGATCTCGAGCGTGTCCGGCACCTCACTGACGGGCAGGGTCGCCGCGATCTCGGTGTAGTCGATGGCGCTCTCAGCGCCCGTGCGGAAGTACCGTGCACTGACCGACAGGTCCGTGCCGTCCCACACCGCCTGCCAGTCGATCCGCGTCCATACGTTGGAATGAGTCCTCGAGCTTGTCTGGTCCAGGACGGCATCCGCTGCGTCGGCGATGCTCAGCATGCCATGAGAAGTGAGCTTGATCTGGGCGAGAGTCGTTGCGCCGTTCTGGATCGAGATGATCCGCGAGCTGCTACCGCCCCGGAGGACCGGCCGGACGTAGATCGAGCCGGTGGAGCCAGGCGGGTAGGGGTTGTCGTAGACGAGAGTGCCGCCGCCCGATGCGTCCACACCCAGCGGGCCGTGCATCGCTGCCGCCGACGAGTACAGCGGGCTGCCCCGGACACCTCTGACGCCGTCGTCCCCGGCCGATACCGTCGCCCCCTCGGGTCCCTCGTCGTAGTCATGGATCGCCGCGACGCCGACCGGCGGAGCATGAGGAGCGGGCCTCCCAGCCTGGGAGTACTCGCGGTAGGTGTCGAAACCGATCGTGACCTTCCGGTTGCGGTCCTCACCGAGAGAGATGAATGGGGGCGACGATGACGTGGTGTCGGCTGTCAGGGCGACGTCGGGCCTCCACCCTTCGACGTTCGGCGACAGATGTGCCCACACCGTGAGCTGCACAACGTCGCCGACCAGCTGCTGCTGCCAGTCCAGCCGAAACCTCTCACCGGGCTTCACGACGGGTCGTGACATCGCCAAGCGCGTGCCGGCGGCGTCCAGGATGTCGAACCGCCCGTCGGAACGCAGGCGCACCCGTGCCAGCGTCGTCGGAGGGCTCGCTGCGCTCATGAGTGCGACCAGGGTCGCGGCGGAGCTTGGCGACACGGAGTGGGGAGTCACGTAGACCGATCCACTGGACGCCGACGTGGCGGGGTTGGCGTAGATCAGGCGCCCGCCAGTGTTGGAGGCTGTCGATGCCCAGCCCATCTGGTCATGCACCGCATCGGCTGACGAGAAGACCGGCTTCCCCGCCTCCGCGACAACACCATCTCCCAATGGGACCGCGGCGGCATCCGCGCCTTCCTCGTAGGTGTGGATCCTGGATGGTTCTGTGAGCAGTGCAGACGCCGACGCACGGCGTTCGCGCCAGGTGCGGACCGCACGCGGCAAGGCGGCGGAAGCTGCTACGGCGGTGACTGCGCGCAGCAACGCGCGCCTCGTGAACATCATGCGACGTCCCCCCAGGATCTCGGTGCCAACGCACGATAGCGCCCACGTCCACGCCGCCGCACCAGAACGCTGACAATGGGCAGCGTCGCGTCTACCCCCACACCCCTCGGCACAGGCCCCCTAGCCGCGGACTACCTGAGGATCGCGAACGAGAGGTCGCCACCCTCGCTGTCGGCTAGGCACTTCTTGAGGTTCTGGTACTTCGTGCAGCCGGTGCCGAAGCCGTCGCTCGGGTTGTGCCACTTGGCGCCCGT
>JBBSIF010000091.1:0-10732 GCA_038232255.1 Propionibacteriales bacterium | reverse complement strand
GGTCGAGGCGTCGCGGACGGTGTCGTTCCATGGCCTACGGCTCGAGGTGCCGCGCACCTGGGAGGTCGTCGATCTGGCGACCCGACCGCATGCCTGCCTGCGCTTCGACCGCGCCGCGCTCTATCT
Source organism: Propionibacteriales bacterium (assembly GCA_038232255.1). Classification (GTDB taxonomy): domain Bacteria; phylum Actinomycetota; class Actinomycetes; order Propionibacteriales; family Nocardioidaceae; genus JAWWPG01. The sequence goes on along the minus strand of JBBSIF010000091.1, from coordinate 10,606 downwards.
CGGCTCCCCCGGTGACCAACGCAGCTGCCCGGCCTCCGTCATCGGTGGCGCTCCGGGGCTGCAGCTCGAGGCTCTGGACGAGCGGTCCCTTCGCTCGGTCGCGAAGCCGACGGTGACCGTCTCCCCTGCCGGTGACGTCCACACTGTCCAGCTTCCCTCCAGCGGTCCGGCGAGCGTGGCGGTGGAGGGAGCTGGCGTCCTGCTCACTGCGACGTACGGCGCGCGCAGCGCACCGCTGATGCAGCGCATCCTGTCCGGCGCAGAGCTGCTGACGAGCGCCCGACCGGCGCTGGTCAGCGCCTTCCCCAGCGCCCAGATCGAGTCCGCCGCCGGAGCGAACGTGCCGGGAAACTATCGGGGCAAGGGCTTCGACGCGTGCACCGCTCCGTCGCAGGCAGCCATGGACGCCTGGCGCCGCTCGTCGGAGTACGCCGCCATCGGCGCCTACATCGGAGGTGTCAGCCGCGGATGCGCGCAGCCGAACCTCACCGCTTCCTGGGTGTCGCGTCAGGTGAGCAACGGCTGGCACCTGGTGCCGACGTACGTCGGCCGGCAGGCGCCGTGCTCCCGCTTCAGCTACCGCATCTCCTACGACGTCGCGACGGCCCGGACGCAGGGCCGGGCCGATGCGGCCGACGCGGTCAGGGCGGCGAAAGCGCTGGGGATCGCCGCGCCGAGCACGATCTACTCGGACATGGAGGGCTACGACAACACGATTCCCGGCTGCGTCGCCTCGGTCCTGGGCTACCTGTCCGGCTGGACCTTCACGCTGGAGAGGAACGGGTACATGTCCGGCGTCTACTCCAGCGCCTCGTCGGGGATCCGCGACCTGTCGACCCACTACAAGTCGACGGTCTACACGCGACCTGACGACATCTGGATGGCCTGGTGGAACGGTGTCGCCGATGTCGACGGCGGCAGCTATGTCCCCGACGACCAGTGGCGCAACCAACAGCGGGTCCACCAGTACGCCGGCAACGTCACCGAGACGTACGGCGGCTTCACCATCCAGATCGACCGAGACTTCCTCGACGTGAGCGCGTGGGTCAAGCCGCCCAAGGGCTGTCCCACGAACCTCGACTTCGCTGCCTACCCGGCGGTGGGCGCGGGAGCGCACGGGAACATCGTGGTGGCCGCTCAGTGCCTGCTGGCGCGCGCCGGCTTCGACCCGGGGGCGGCCACCGGTACGTTCGGGTGGCGGACGGACAGCGCCGTCCGGGCCTTCAAGGCCTCCCGGGGGCTGGACAGCGGCGATTCGGTCATCCGACGCTGGGCCTGGACCGCCTTAGCCGCCGCCGGACCGACGCAGTTCCTCCAGCGGGGGGCCCGCGGTTCCCGGGTGCGCAAGGTGCAACGCGCCCTCACCGCCCGCCTGCAGCGAACTGTCGACATCAGTGGTGACTTCGACGGGCAGACGCAGCGAGCGGTGAAGGACTACCAGCGGTTGCTGCACCTGACCCAGACGGGCACCGTCGGCACGGTCACCTGGCAGGCGCTGCACTCGGGTCGCTGAGCCCCCGACGGGTAGGCGACCTGATGACCGTCGAGCGCCGCGCGGGGCGAGTCGTCCAGAGCCTCTCTGGTGTCGACTCGCACCCTGACGGTGTGCTCAGAAGGCGGTGGTGCCGTTCGGGGTGCCGAGGCCGGTCGGGCCGTCCCAGCCAGTGCCGGCGTGGCACCAGACGGCGGTCGAGCAGGTCCCGTTGCTCCCGGTCGTCACGTCGTTCAGCGACGACGCGTTGCCCCAGGTGTAGGACGCCGGGTAGCCGGCCGTGTTGGCGGACATCGCGTAGACGCTGGCGATGATCGGGGAGGACGCGCTGGTGCCACCGAAGACCATCCATCCGGAGAAACCTTGGTAGGCGGTGGAGTCGTAGACCGCGACGCCGGTGTTCGGGTCGGCCACCGCTGACACGTCGGCGTTGGCCTTGCCGCTGCACTGGGTTGCCGAGGTCTGCCACGTCGGCTTGGCGTTGAGCGTCGAGCAGCCCGAGCCGGCACCGCTCCAGGCTGACTCCGTCCAGCCACGGGTGTTGCTGGCCCTGGTGAGCGAGGTGCCACCCACCGCCACCACATGGGGGTAGGACGCCGGGGACTGGACGCCGTACCCGCTGTCCCCGGTGGAGGCGGTGATCGCGATACCCGGGTGGTTGTACGCGCTCGACTCGGCGCTGTCGCTGCCGCCGTAGCTGTTGCTGATCGCGGTCACGCCCGGGACGTTAGCCGCATAGTTGACGCCGGCTCCGAGGTTGGCGAAGGAAGCGGAGCTGGCCTCGACGAGCAGGATGTGACAGGTCGGGCAGGCGGCGGAGACCATGTCGAGGTCGAGGGAGATCTCCTGCGCCCAGCCACCATTCCTTCGCGGGTACGACGTGCCGCCGCTCTGGTTGACCTTCTTGAAGCAGCCGTTGGCCGTCGTGCAGGCGGGCAGGCCGTACTGGTTGCGGTAGGTGGCGAGGTCCGCCTCTGCCGTCGGGTCGTCGTACGCGTCGATGATCGCGACCGTTGCCGTGCTCGAGGTGGTGAGGTTGTACGCCGAGCGGATGTCGGCCGGGCCGTAGCCCGACGGTGTCGCGGCGTTCGCAACGGTGCCTCCCGAGCTGGTGAGCACGTCGTGGCGGATGGCAAGACACGACGCGCTGCCCGCGGACGGCGCGCCGCAGACGTGCACGTTGCGGTGCGAGACGCCGGTTGGGCTGGAGGCGGCGGCGTTGGCGGTCATCGTCGCTGCCGCGAGCGGCAAAGCGGCGGCGATGACAAGCGCAGACAGGACGGGACGTCGGCCCATGGGAGATCCCCCGAGGTTTGGTGGGCGAAAAGAGGGAGAGGTGCGAGGGAAGTATGCACCCGCAAGAAAGCGGCGGTCTACACCTCGAGTGCGATTCTCAGGATGCACTCAGCCTCGAGGCGGGGCGCTACCGCGGCCTTACCCTCCGACATGCAACAAGCCGGAGGTCTAGCGTCGCTGAGTCAATTGGGGCTACGTTCTTTCCGGGGCGCCGTGGTCGGACGCGGTCGTCGTACCGCGCGACATCACCGACTCCCTCCCAGCACTTCACCAGGAGGCGTCATGCGTAAGTCCATTCCAGCCGCTGCCATCCTTGCCACCGTGTTGGCGGCGCTGAGCGCCCCCACCACCGTCGGCTCGTCGGCAACCGCGGCCACAGCCAAGACCGCGGCCAGCACGCCGCGCTGGGTCACCCACGTCCAGCAGTATCCGGGCGGGATCTCCAACGGTGTCCGTGCCATGTATGCCGCCCAGCTGAATGGCGCCGCCTCGAAGGCCCGGGCGGACGCCCAGAGGAAGGCAGGCGGATTCGTGGCCGCCCCTCTCAGCGACGGCTCCAACGTCCAGATGAACGACGACAGCAACCCGCCGCTGCCCCAGAACGAGACGGCGGTCGCCTACCGGATCGGGCGCCCCCTGATCGCCGTGGCGGCGGCGAACGACTACGTGTCCGGCGGCGTCGTCGTGATGCGGACGTCGGACGGTGGACGGCACTGGGCGAGCACGCGCATCACGCCGCAGTTCGGCGGTACCGGCGACTTCTGCAGCGGCGGCGATCCCGGCGTCGCGTACAGCCGGCGCGACAACGCCTTCTACGTCTCGCAGCTGTGCTTCTTCCGGTCGCTGCCGTACTCCGAGGTCCAGGTCTACAAGTCCGTCGACAACGGCAAGACGTGGACACCTGGGCGGCAGGCAGCCCGCGCCGCCAGCAACTTCGACTATCGGACGGGCTCGGTCGACACGTCGATATTCAACGACAAGGAGCTCATCGCGGTCGACAACACCCCGACCAGCCCGCACTACGGCCGGGTGTACGTCACGTACACCAAGTTCCACATCAGGCGGAGCGGCTTCAGCGACTACTGCCCGATTCAGCTCTCCTACACCGACTCGATACCGACCTTCAACCCGGCGCTGAGCGACTGGTCGCACACGGCGGTGCAGCCGGACGATCCCGGCGGGAACGGCACCGGAGCGTCGGCCAACCAGTTCAGCGATCCCGTCGTCCAGCGGAACGGCGCGCTCGACATTGGGTTCGTGTCCGAGAACTGCAACAACTCCTACGACCCGCACCTGCTGTTCCAGAAGTCGACCGACGGCGGACAGAGCTTCCTGCAGCAGGCGGTCCGGATCGACAAGGCCGGGCAGTACGCGGACTTCAGGAACGCCAGTAGGAACGACGTCCTGCCGCCGACTCACTTCCGCGCCCCGAACACCACCTCGCTCGCTTACAGCACGCGCACCGGGACGCTGCTCTACGTCTACCAGAACAACATCAACCGACCCCGCTCCGCGGCCGACATCTCCTACCAGACGTCCTCCGACGGCGGCCGGCACTGGTCGAACAGCAAGGTCCTCTCGACCAACGACCTGGGGCGGCCGGCACACAACGACCAGTTCTTCCCGTGGGCGGCCGCAGACCGGTCAGGGCGGTTCTACGTGATCTGGTATGACCGGCGAATGGACCCGGACAACGTCCGGATCAACACCTGGCAGGCCAAGTCAACCAACGACGCCAGGAGCTTCAGCAGCGCCAAGATCAGCACCGAGGACTGGAACCCCAACCAGGGGTTCTTCACGAGTGGTGCGTTCATCGGTGACTACAACGGCTTGGCAGCCAGCAACGGAGCCGTCTATCCGGTCTGGACCGACGGGCGGAACAACGCGATCGACAGGACGGGGATAGGCGAGACAGATATCTTCACCAACGTCGAGATCAGGTAGCGCTGACGCAGGCCGCTTCGTCTAGAGCGCACTTAGCACGTCCGCGATCCGTCGTACGACGACGGAGGGCGCGAACCGGGCGGCGGCGCGTTGCAGGTCGGCGGCAACCGCTTCCCGCCGGTCCGGGTGGTCGAGGAAGTAGGTCAGCCGTTCCTCGAGCTGGTCCTCGCCGAGGTCGTACAGGGCGTCGGGGTGGTCGCCGGTGATCTCCGGGTAGCTGCCGAGGCGCGGCAGGATGCAGCAGGTGCCGGTGTGCATCGCCTCGAGCGTCGCGACTCCCAGGCTCTCGTGCGTCGCAGTCGAGACCTGCAGGTCCGCCATCCACAGCGCCCGGTAGTACTCGGGCAGCGACAGGTCGTTGCCCAGCAGCACCTGCTGGGGGAAGGCCGCCGCGAGAGCCGCCACCGCCGCGCCCCCTGCCTGCGTCGGCGGGAACCGGCGCGTGAACAGCACCTGTACGTCGGACCGCCGCAGCACCCGGTGCATCACGCGCACGAACAGGTCGGGGCTCTTGCTCGCGACCGGGCCGTGGTTGTAGACGATCGTCGTCCGCGCCCAGCGCTCGGAAGTGCGGCACGAGTCGATGCGCTCGACGTCCAAGGGCAGGCCGACGACCTCACACTTGGCGTCGAGCGACTTGGCGAGATCGGCGTTGAAGGCCGAGATCGTGCGCCACAGCGTTGCGCGCAGGTAGTCGGAGACGAGAAGGATGCGGTCCAGGACGTGCAGGTTCGCCAGGTCGAGCACCTCCATCCCGGGATAGCAGTGGGTGCGGAAGGTGTCGGTCGGGTCCCAGTGACTGCCGTGCGTGTAGCCGACCAGTGGGACATCGAGCCCCAGGTCGAGCAGCATGCGCCGAACCTCGACGGAGAACACCGAGAACGTGTGGAAGGTGAACACCACGTCAGGCGGCGAGGTGCTCAAGACGTCGAGCACGCCGTCGTACGACGACAGCAGCCACCGAAGGCGCGCGGCAGCGGCGCCCTTGTCGTCCTCGGGGACGGCGATCTCAGGTCGGGCGACGTCCCAGCCGAGGGTGCGCAGGCCGTCGCGGATCGCCGTCGAAGCCGTCACGCCGTAGCCGATCGCGTCGCTGGACGGTGCGGGGCCGGTGGCCTGCGGCTGGTCTGGCTGGACCGTGTACCCGTCGACGTAGAGGACCCGCCGAAGGGTCGCTTGCTCGCCCGCCACGTCAGGGCCGGTCTGCCTGCTGGGGCTTGAAGCCAAGCACCGCGTAGTCCTGCGGACCGAAGAACGCCAACGACACCAGCTGCTCGACCTGGCCGGCTGCGCCCTTCGTGGGCTCGATCGGGGACCGGCTGGGATGCAGTGGCCGCACCTCGACCTGCTCGAAGCCGGAGGCGGTCACCAGGAACTCGGTCAGGGCGGGCGGCAGCGGGGAGCGGTGCGTCGGGTCGTTGTAGAAGTCACATGCCGCCATCCGCAGGTTGCTGGGATTCGGCGTCTCCAGCAGCAGGCAGCCTCCGGGACGCAGGGCTCCTCGCGCCGCAGCGAGCAGCGCGAGGAGGTCCTCCACGCCGAGGTGCTCGATCAGGTGGAATGCGGTCACCATGTCGACGGAGTCGGCCGGCAGGCCCTGCAGGTGGCCGATGGCGTCGCCCTCGACCAGGTCGAGACCGCGTGACCGCCCCGCCGTCACGAACTCGGCGTTGGCGTCGACGCCCGAGGCAGCCACGCCGGAGCTCCGCAGGAGCGTCAGCCACTCCCCCCGACCCGAGCCCAGGTCCACGACCCCGGTGGCGTGAGCGCCAGCCTCATCCCCGGCGCCCACGAGTCGGCGTACGTCGGGCAGGTACCCGGTCAGCTTGGCGGTGACCTCGGCCGTCGTACCCCGGAAGCGGTCCGTGAAGTCGGCGTAGAGAGCAGCGAAGCGCGGCCCGCTGCCGTCGACGTTGGCGCGAAGGCTGCGCAGCTCCGCTTCCAGCTCGCCGGACCGCCGTGACGCCTCGGCCAGGGCTCGGGCGAGCTCGCGCACCTGCCCCTCCAGCGCGTCGATGCGGTCGGCATCGGTCGCTCCTCGCGAGTCCGTCGATGCCGAGGTCATCCAGCCGTCACCTCACCGGCGGCGCCGGCGTCGGGGTCGACCGTCTCCGTCTCCGGCTCACCGGGGCGGGGAATGGTCCGCAGGACGCGGGCCGGGTTTCCGGCGACCACCGTGTACGGCTCGACGTCGCGCAGCACCAGGGACCCGACACCGACGACCGAGTTGGCACCGATCCGGCATGGCCCGACGATGATCGCGTTGCTGGACACCCAGACGCCCTCCTCGATGACGACGTCGCGTCCTGACTTCGGCACCGCGATCTGGCGTTCGGCACCGAAGGTGGTCCAGTCGTGCGTTCCGGTGAGGACGGAGACGTTGTGGCCGAAGAACGCGTAGTCGCCGAGAGTGATGTCCCCGGAGGAGAGGTTGAAAAGGGCGTTGTTGACGACCGCGGTGGGGGCGATGTGCAGGCGGGCCGGGTCACCGTAGACGAGCGGGCGGAACAGCGTGGGGTCCTCGGTCGCCCTCGCTTCCGACGGTCGCCGTACTGCGGATGTGCCGCGGCGAACCGCAGCCGTCAGTCCCCGTCCCGCCTCCAGCACCCGGTTCCGCAGTGCCATCCGTGTGCCCCTTCCACCGCCGTCGACGCCATCACTCTGCTCGGTTCCGGTGCTCGTGTCCATGACTAGCCGGCTCGGTCGCGGCCCAGCGCCGTGGCGTAGACCTCGGCGTGCGCATCGGCGATGGCATCCCAGCTCTGGCTCGCTGCTCGTTCCCGGCCCGCCGACGTCAACCGGTCGGCAAGCGCGCGGTCCTCGCACACCCGCAGCAACGCCTCGGCCAGCGCCGCGGTGTTCCCAGGCGGGATCCGGAGAACACCGCCCGCTGCGGTCGCCGCGAGCACCTCTCCGGGGGCTGCCGTCGCGACGACCGGTACGCCGGCCGCGAGCGCGGCGAGCATCGAGCTGGACTTGCGGGTGACGCCGGCGTCGAACGGGAAGGCGGCCGCGTCGGCCGCCTGGAGCAGGCGGGAGACGTCGGCTTCGGGCAGGTAGCCGGTGAAGTGGACGTGCTCCTGCATGCCGCAGGCAGCGGCGGCCTCCTCGAGCTCGCGGCGCAGCTGGTGCGCAGCGGCGGGGGGCACCGAGTGGCTCTCCCCGCCGCCGATGAGCAGCAGCTCGGTGGCCGGTCGCCGCGCTCGTACGGCGGCCACCGCGGCGATCAGCCGGGCCAGCGCCTTGTCGGGGTGCAGAAAGCCGAAGAAGGCGACCAGGGTTGCATCCGGCGCTGCGCCCAGCTCACGTCGTACGTTGTCCCGGCCCTCAGCCTGGGACTGCACCGCCACGGCGGTCGGGACGTCGATGTTGAGACCGATCGGCACCTCGATGGCCGCCCCTGCCTGACGCGGGAGGCGGGCGCGCAGCACGGCTTGGTGCTCCGAGGACGGGACGAGCAGGCGAGCGGCCCGGGGCGCCAGGAGCAGCGTCTCCCGGTCGGCCAGCCGGCTCCGTTCGACCGCCGACCATGCGGCGGATCGTGCCCGGGGCAGACTGCGGCGCTGCCGGTCTCCGTCGTCCGACTGCACGCCGTACTCGTGCAGCGTCACGACCAGCGGAGTGCTCCGGGGCAGGACGAGAGGCAGCAGGCCGATCGCCCGCGAGAAGCCGAACACCGACGGCGCGAACTGGACGTGGACCAGGTCGAGGTCGAGACGGCGCAGCGCGCGGCCGCAGGTGGCGACGCCTCGGGCGTCCCACCGCTCAGTCACGCCGACGGTGCCCTCGCCGGCGCTTCGTGCCCAGTCGTACGTCGTCACCAGGAGCGGGTCGAGCCCGATCGTCCGCAGGGAGTGGGCGAGCTGGCGCGCGTAGTCGGCCACCCCGTCCCTCGTCGGGTCCAGGTAGCCGCAGACCAGCCCGACCCGCGTCCCTCTCACAAGCGAGGTGTCCCCCTGTCGCTGGACCAGTTCGCCGAGGAGCCCCGGCCGGCACCGCTGCGCTGGTGATCGTAGTGCAGGACGGTCCTGACACCCGTAAGGTGCGGTGCATGCGAAGAATGGTCCGGGCGATCGGCTGGGTTGGCCTGGTCGTCGTCACGGCGATCGTCGCGATCGTCGGAGCGGTGTACGTGACCCATCCTCGCGACGATGCTGCCTACCTCGCGTATGTCCACAGGTTCGGCGACTACGACGGTCGGCACGTATCCGGGCCCCCGTTGGACCAGCTGATCGACGCTGGCAGTCGTGCCTGCAGCTGGCTGGGCCGTCAGCCTCCTGGACTGTGGCGGACTCATGCGCCGTACCGCCTGTCAGATCTCTCGGATCGCTACGTCGGGACGATGAGCGATGCCGACCGCACCCTGCCCAGCGCGGTCGTGCCCGCCGCGTGGACGTACCTGTGCCCGGCGACAACGCTGCTGGTCAAGTCGCATGACGTGTTCACTGAGCCGAGCGACTAGCAAGATCAACGCCCACGACGATCCGTTGTCAGGGGGTCCGGGCCGCCGCAGCCGTGGGGCAGGGCGCCTGCCTTGATCGCGTCGGTGGCTCAACCCGGGGGAGAACGCCGTGGCGCGGCGAGGTGTTCGGCGGCCCAGCAGGTCGCGGCGCCCTGGCAGCGCTCCATGCGGAGAAGTGTGGTGTGCAGCTGGCTCTGCACCTGCTCGGACACGGCCCCATACCGGTTGTCCAGCTGGTAGGGGTCCCGCACGAGGTCGTAGAGCTCCCGCTCGCCGTCGACGTACTCCACGTAGAGGTACCTGGCGGTGCGGATGGCCTCGTAGGACGGAGGGTTTCCCGAGTAGGGGACGGGATAGTCGGGGTCCGCCTCTGAGACGTTGGGCCCGTGGTGCTCGACCAGCACCGCGGTCCGCCAGTCGGGGGGCGTTCGCCCGCGCAGGAGAGGGACGAGGCTGTGCCCGTCCACCGTCGGCGGTGGGACTGCTCCGGCGAGCGTCTCGAACGTCGGCGCCAGGTCGACGTTCTCCGCCAGCTGGGTGACACTCCGGTTGGCCGGGACCCCGGGGCCGGTGACGACGAGCGGCACCAAGATGTCGGTGTCGAAGGCGGTCTGCTTTCCCTGGCGGAGGTTGTGCTCGCCGAGATGCAGACCGTTGTCGCTGCTGAACACGAAGTAGGTGTTGTCTGCGAGACCGAGGTTCGCGACCTGATCCTGCAGTCGTCCGATCATGCGGTCCACCGACTGCACGTCCCGCACCCGCAGCCGGAAGGCCCGGTCGATCCTTCGCCGCACGTCAGTCGTGAGCGCGGGAATCTTGCTCAGCCACGCGGGCGGGTTGCGAACGGCGCGACCGAACGCCGGCCCTTGGGGTGCGCGCAATCCTGCGAATTTCGAGGCGTCTGCGGGAGCGGGCACGAACGGGTCATGGGGCGAGAACGTCGAGATCTCCGCCATGAAGGGCCGATGGGCTTTGGCGCTGGCGGCGATGAACTGCGAAGCCTTGGTGGACAGCACAGACGTGAGATAGTCGCGCGGCGCATCGCCGTACGTTCCCAGCTGGCGACCTACGGAGAGCGTGTAGCCGTACTCGCTGTAGCCGTACTTGTCGGCCGTGACCCAGGCGGACCAGCCCGGGGGGACGTACGGCCGCTGCCGGTCGTACGTGCGCTCGGGTCCGTAGTCGTTCATGAACTTGCCGAACAGCCCTGTCTGGTAGCCGCGGGACTGGAGCACGGGTGCGAACGTCCTGCTCGGGTCGGAGTGCGCGAGGAAGGCGGTGAACCCGCCATCCGGCGCCGTGTTGCCGAACACGCCGCTGTTGTGGGGGAACTGCCCCGTGAGAATGGATGTGCGGGACGGGCAGCAGAGCGAGTCGGTGACGAAGTAGTTCCGGAACGTGACCCCGGCCCG
>JBBSIF010000090.1:0-10734 GCA_038232255.1 Propionibacteriales bacterium | reverse complement strand
GCCTGGACCCGGTTGTTCACCCACGGCTGCGGCCCCCCAGACTTCGCGACTCTCTGACCCCACCCGAACGGCGCGACCTACCGCCCCGGGGTTTCTTAGCCCGGATCCACCATTGGTTGGCTGAGCCCGGTGTCGGGGACAGCATTCGTGGTCGCGGTGCAGCGGCCGGTTTCGGGGCGTGCGTGAGTCGCCGCTCCCTGCCGGCGCCTCTGAGGCCCTGGTCTTCCGGGTCAGGGCGGTTGTTCAGGCATCGCAGCCCGGATCTTCTTGTCCGTTCTCATCGAGTGAGTGCATCTGGACTGCCAGATCGCCATTTCCGGAAATACTTCGCAGAGCGGCGAGTCGCTCATCGACTTCATCTCCACTGGCCTCAAGCTGCCGTCACCCCCGCGCGATCGGGACTCGACCAAGGTGTCCCACCCCGACTCCGGGTAGTGAGCGGGTAGTGAGCCCGCTGCACGCCCCACCGCGGAGTCGCCGGGGAGGTTGCTGAGTGAACGAGTCACTGGTGCAATCTTTTTGCCTCAAGGTCAGTCTCTCGCGGGCTCGGTGTGGCCGCCATCCGAAGGGTTCACGGTTGCCCCAGCCACGTCTGACCACTCGAGATCCGTGTTCGGACCGAATTCCTCGAGATCCGTCCGCGCGCACGATCCTTAGCAGCTGGCACGCACATCCGTGGCACGCGCAGCTCACGCTCATCGCAAGGCGACACGCGTGGTCACTGGTAGATCGGCAGCTCGGCCGACCCGGAGGCGTGCACCAGGGTCGTCTGCTGGACACCCGGCACCGGGATCGGCAGCTGGTAGGGCATCGTCAGGGCGACGACGACCCGGTGCCCCACCACGGAGACGTCGGCCCGGAGTCCGGGGTAGTCGCCGTATGCCCCGGTGCGCGTCAGGTACGCGCGCACCGCAGCCGCCGCCGCCGCCGGGTCGATCGGCACGAAGTCGGTGTCCGGGTCGCGGTAGATCGCGCCCGCGGCTGCCGCCTCCGTCGCGGCCAGTGAGGCACCGTCGGCGAGCGAGATCGCGCTCTCCCGGCGCAGGTACGCCGCGGACAGGTCGGTCACGGCCACAATGGCGAGCAGTAGGCACAGGCAGAAGATCACCAGCATGGCGGTGATCTGGCCCGTCTGCTCGCTCCGGCTCGGAACGCGTGAGCCCGGTTCGAGCCGGGGGGCGCCAGACGGCGTCACGAGGCGCCCTCGCGGTAGGTGCCGTACGGCTCGACGTGGCGCGCCGAGACCGCGATGGTCGCCGGGTTGCGACCCAGGATCCTCGGCACCACCGGCAGTGGCGTCTGATAGGTGATGCGCACCTCGACGGTCGACCCCGGCTGCAGACATGCTGCCGGGTCGGGGTGACAGACGATGGAGACGTCGGACGGCGGCAGGGAGATGCCCTGGTCCCGCATCGCCAGCCGGGCAGCCGCGACCGCGCGCACCCGACCCGTCGACACGTCCGGCGACAGCACGAAGGCACGCCCGGCCGCCCGGGCGGCCTCTGTCGCGCCGTACGCCGACCTCTGCACGGTCACCAGCGTCAGCAGCACGTAGACGAGCGGGATCAGCAGGATCAGCGACAGCCACACCATCTCGACAAGCGCGGAGCCGGCCTCGGAGGAACCGCGGCTGCTGCGCCGGGGTCGAGGCCAGGGAACTCGGCTCACGGCAACACCTCGGTGATCGCGTGCCCGCTCACCGCCACCGTGAGCGTCGGTCCCCAGAAGACCAGGACCGGGACCTCCGCTGAGACGTCCACCTCGACACCGGGCTGGCCAGCCACCGACGTCGCCCGAGCGGTCACCCGGTCCCGGAAGCCTGCGCCGAACGTCTGCGACACGATCGCCCGAGTCCGGGCCGCACCCTCGTCCGGCGTGTGCAGGTACGACGCGCCGTACCCAGCACCCTGCGACGCCGCCGCGGTCAGCGTCGACTTCACGTGCCAGATCAGTGCGAGCTGGAGGATGCCGAAGAACAGCGGCACCAGCACGACGGACACCAGCGCGAAGTCGGCGATCGCGGAGCCCCGCTGCGACCGCTCAGACCGCCCCCTCACCGGCGGGCACCGAGGCCGGGCGGTGCTCCGGCAGGTCACATGTACTGGTTCAGCGCATCGCTGAGGAACGTCGTCACCCGCGTCTGGAAGATCAGCAGGATCGAGCTCGCGATGATGATGGTCATCACCGTGATCATCACCCAGCCGGGCACGTCTCCCCGCTCGTCGCGATGCCGCAGCCGGACCCGCAGTGTCTTGAGCGACCTCATGATGTTTCGTCCTTTCTCGCCGGGCTACGGCGCCAGCAGATTGAGCCCCACCACGCCGGGATAGAAGGCGAAGAGCAGGGTGACGGGAAGAATCAGGAAGACGACGGGCACCATCATCACGACCTCCTTGCGGGCGCCGGTCTCGATCAGCTCCCGCTTGGCGGCCTCGCGGACGTCGCCCGCCTGGGCGGACAGCACGTCGACGAGCGGTGTCCCCCGCGCCAGCGCCACCGAGAGCCCCTCGGCGAACCTGGCGACCACGGCCAGCCCGGTACGACGTGCCAACCCGTCGAGGGCGGCGATCATCGGGACGCCGGTACGCGACTCGGCCAGCACGCGCGCCAGCTCCTCGACGAGCGCGCCGCGGCAGCTGGAGACCACGCGGTCGAGCGCCGCGATCGGGCCCTCCCCCGCCGCTACCGAAAGAGCGAGCATGTCCGCGATGGCGGGGAACTCGGCCAGCATCCGGCGCTCCCGCCCCTTCACCTGCTGAGACAGCAACGAGTCCCGGGCCGTCATGGCGAGGCCCGCTGCGCCGAGACAGAGCATCAGCCACGGCAGCGCCCGGCCAGGCTGGCGGGCGGGACCGAGGACACCGAGGGCGAGCGTTCCGGCGAAGGCAACGAGCGCCCACTCGACCTGCGACATCCTGAACTGCTCGACCGTGAGCCCGGAGCCCGCGCGCTCGAGCCGCCGCTGCACCGACGCCCTGCCTCCGAGGATCCGCTGCAGGCGGTCGCCGCCTGTCTCGAGGAGCGGCGAGAGAATCGCGCTGAGCGCGGACAGCGCGCTGTCGGTGGGCGGTCTGGGCCTCCAGAGCGCGGACCGCGTGGGGACGTCGCGGATGTACGGCGCGATGCGGCTCTCGAGCGTCGGCCGGCGGGTGACGAGCAGCCGGGAGCCGACGAGCAGCAGCCCCAATGCCCACCCGCCTCCGAGCAGCGCGCCGACCAGGACCGCCGTCACTGCAGCACCCTCTCCTCGTCGGGCAGCCGTCCGACGGACAGCATCAGCCGGTAGGCGAGGGCACACGCCGCTCCGCCGACGCAGAGCACGAGCGCCCCCGTCGGGGACCGGTAGCGCCCGATCACCTCGGGCTGGAAGGACAGCACCAGCAGCACGACCCACGGCGACGCAGCGGCGAGACGTGCACCGTTGACCACCCAGGCCTGGCGTGCCTCGAGCTCGGACCGCGTCCGTGCGTCGTCGCGAAGGAACCCCGACAACGCGCGCAGCACCCGGCCCAGATCGCCGCCGCCCACGTCTCGGGCGATGCGCAGCGCCTCCACCACCCGGTCACCGACCGGCTCGGCGAGCCGCTCCTTGAGCAGGTCAAGGCATACGCCGAACCGCCCGGTCGCCTGGTAGTCCTGCCCGAAGGCCGTGAAAGCGGGCCGCAGAGGAGACGGGCCGCGCTCCCCCAGCTGGCTGAGCGCCTCAGGCAGGGACAGGCCGGCTCGCACTGCCGACGCGAGGTTGTCCACGGCCTCTGGCCAGACCTCGGCCAGCTCACGCTGGCGCCGCTGCGCGCGGGAACGCACCAGACCGAGCGGTGCATATCCGGCGATCACGCCGAACGCGGCGGCGATCGGAAGCGTCCTCGAGACCAGGAGCATCACGACCGCGGCGCTCAGGCCACACAGCAGGCACAGCGAGCCCAGACCGGCGGCGGTGACGGACTCGATGCCGGCGCGCCGCAGCAACGCGTCGGCGCTCCTGCTGAGCCCGGACGACCGGGGCGCCACGGGGGTCGGTGCCGTCACGGACTGCCAGATCAGGAGGAGCCCGACGCCGAGGAACAGTCCGAGCACCGTCCCCACCGTCAACCCCCCGCGGCCGTCATGGTCACCGGCTGCTGGCCGTCGTCGTACCCGGTGTCCACCGCCTGCGACAGCACCGTGTGGATGTCGATGCCGTGGACACCGAAGATCTCCAGGCGCGGGGGCATCCCGTGCGCCCTGACCAGCCGACCCTGCTCCGTGCGGAACACCGGTTCCGCCTCGATGATGTCGGCCTCAACGCGACCCGGGACGGCCACAATCTCCCGCACCCGGCGTCGGCCGTCCGCGTCCAGGCCGACCTGTACGACGATGTCGACGCTGGCGGCCACGGTCGGCACCACGAACCGCGCCGAGATGTTCTCCCCCGCCAGCAGCGGCAGTGTGCAGAGCTTCACGAGCGCCTCACGAGCCGAGTTCGCGTGCACCGTAGCCATCCCAGGCAGGCCGCTGTTGAGCGCCAGCAACAGGTCCAGGCACTCCTCGGACCGCACCTCGCCGACGACGATCCGCGACGGCCGCATCCGCAGCGCCTCCTTGACGAGGTGGCGGAGCTTGATCTCGCCGGTTCCCTCCAGCCCGGACTGGCGGGTCTGCATCTGCACCCAGTCGGGATGCGTGAACTTCAGCTCGTAGACCTCCTCCGCCGACACGATCCGCTCGCGCCCCGGAACGGCGCTGCCAAGCGTGTTGAGGAGCGTCGTCTTGCCCGCTTGGGTTCCGCCGGAGACGATGATGTTGAGACCGGCGACCACGCAGGCGTCCAGGAACCGCGCTGCAGCCGATGTCATCGTGCCCAGCGCGACGAGGTCGTCGAGGCGGGCGGCGCGGACCACGAACTTGCGGATGTTGACGGCGACGAAGCCACGCGAGATCCCGTCGAGAACCACATGGAGTCGGTGTCCCGACGGCAGCGTCGCGTCGACGAACGGGCTCGACAGGTCGAGCCGGCGGCCCGAGGTCTTCAGCATCCGCTCCACGAGATCGCGCACCTCGTCGGCGGTCAGGATCGTCGTCGTCAGCTCATGGCGCCCTTCCCGGGCCACGAACACGCGGTGCGGCTCGTTGATCCAGACCTCCTCGACCGACGGGTCGTCGAGATATGCCTGGAGGGCGCCGAAGCCCGCCACTCTCGCCACCAGCTCGTCGACCGTACGCTCGGGGTCGTCGACGGGCCGGACGGTCCCCGTCAGGCTGCGCTGGTCGTGGTCGCGAACGGCGCTCCTCGCGAAAGCCCGCACCCGGTCCACCTCGGTCAGCGGGTCGACGCCGTGCCGCCGGATCTCGCCGCGGACGCTCGCATCGAGCAGGTCGAGCGCAAGCGCGCTGTCCGTCGACGCATGGCGGCTCATCCGCGGCTCCCCGTCCCCTGGCAGTCGATGCACGGAGTTTGCCGCAGAGTCACGCGTCCTGCATAGCCCCAATCTGGACCTGTGGACAGAGCTGCCCGGTCGCCGCCCCGAAGGTCGCACCGGACGGAACGGCGCGAACGAGCGGTTGCGGCAGCGGAACAGCCCAGGCTCACGACCGGAACGGCTCGAACGAGCAGTCTCGACAGCAAGAACGCCGCCTACGGTGCCCGCGGCCACCTCGTAGACCGTCGCGCTGTCCGTCGGTTGCTTTGTCCGGCACGGAGCCGACTAACATCTCGCCATGAGCGAGACGTCCCCTCCGCCCACGGTGCCCGACGACACTGTGCCGCTCGACGGCGGCGGGCGGATGCCGATGCTCGGCTTCGGCACCTGGCAGATCAAGGGCCGGAATGCCGTACAGGCGACGGCGGCGGCCCTGGAGGCCGGGTACCGCCACCTCGACACCGCCACCGTCTATGACAACGAAGGCGAGGTCGGCAAGGCCCTGCACGACAGCGGCGTCGCCCGCAGCGACGTGTTCGTGACCACCAAGTGCCCGCCGAACCTGGCAGGCCGGGAGCTCGACACGCTGAGGCGGAGCCTGGATCACCTGGGCACCGACTACGTCGACCTGTGGCTGATCCACTGGCCGGGCGACGACCGCGCCAACCTCGATCTGTGGCGCGCGTTCATCGAGGCGCGAGACTCAGGCCTCGCCCGCAACATCGGAGTGAGCAACTTCGGGGTGGAGACGATCGACGCACTGACGGCCGCGACGGGCAGCACGCCAGTCGTCAACCAGATCGAGTGGAGCCCGCTGCTCTTCGACGCAACCGTCCTCGAGGAGCATCGCAGGCGCGGCGTCGCTCTCGAGGGCTACAGCGCGCTACGGGGCGGAACCCTCGACGACCCGACGGTTCTGCGGGTCGCGGAGAGCACGGGACAGACACCGGCTCAGGTCATCATCCGCTGGCATCTGCAGCACCGGGTGATCGTCATCCCCAAGTCCCGCGACACCGAGCGCATCCGCTCCAACGCCGACGTCGCCGGCTTCGAGCTGTCCACCGCCGACATGGCGGCGCTGGACAGTCTCGGCGCGCCGTCCTGACCGATCAAGCGGACGTGGTCGCCGCCCTTCTCCCGCCGCACCGCCCTCATCGCTAGCTCGCGGCGGCGAACGCGAGGAGGTCGCCGAGCCCGAAGGATCCGTCGGCCGGGAGGCTCGGCGTCCAGCTCGGATCGCACGCGCGGTACGACGTCTCGTCGAGGTCGATGACCGCCGTCAGGACCTCCGCGACGATGCGTCCTCCGACCGCACCGAGGCGCTCACCGCGACAGCGAACCTCGGCCTCCTTCAGCACGTAGAACCAGAGCGGCGTCTCCCACGTCCACCCGAGCTCACGGACGCCGACCTCGGCGGCATCGAGTGGATCCTCGCCCATGGCGACAGCGACCGCCTCGCCGGAAGGCAACCCGGTGGCGACCCCGCGCTGCAGGTCGCGGATGGCCAAGGACCGGTGTTCCTCCGCCTCGACGTCGCCGGTGATCTGCTCGGGCAGATGGACGAGCGAAGGGACCAGGCGACCGTCGATGCGCCGCGAACGCTGCGGTGCGCGCGACCTGCCGGGCAGGTCGAACAGCTGCGTCCAGTCAGCGACGTGCGCGTCCGGCACACGGCTGAAGCCGACGAGACCGGGAAACAGGCCCGTCGGCGTCATTCCCGGGTTGAGGCGGTAGCGCTCGCGAATCTGGCTGTCGCCGTAGCGAAACGCTGCGTCCGCGAACTCGACCGGGAGGACGGGCGCGCCTCGCGGCCGGTAGAACCGCCGCTCACCGTCCCGGATGGTCGCCGCCAGCTCGGAACCGACAAGCCCAGGCAGGAAGTCATGCAGCACGATGCACTGCACGTGCCAGCGCAGCGCGCTGCGCTTCGCCGAACAGCTCGCCCTCCGAGGTGTTGTCCTGACGCAGGCGGTCGACGAGCCGGTTGTGTGCCTTCAGGACGGCGACGTGTAGCTGGGAGATCAGCTGGTGGACGTCGTTGCGCTGATCGCCTGGACCGCGACCGTAGACCCCCTCGAGGTTCAGCTTGGCCGACCGGGCGTTGCGCAACGAGTCCAGCTCGACCGCGGACACGAGGCCAGAACGGTCGGCGGTCAGGTCGTGCGCGAGGAGCTGCGCGAACACTGGCCAGCCTGCCGCCACACACCCCGCGTCCCGAGTGTCTGGGTCATCGACGTCGACAAACGGCGAAGCGTGCCCGGCCACTGCCCACCGACCCTGCTCACGGAAGAACGCCTCACCGTCCGGAGCGGGGGAAGGTCTTCGAACAGCCGGCCATGGCGTCCCGCGCCCGGCACCTCCTCGGCCCGTCCCGGCGCCAGGCAGTGGTCGCGCGCGGCGGTCCCTCCGACGGGACGGGTCTCAACGTCTGAGGGCACGCCCCGATGGTATCGACCCGATAATGGGCTGGTGGTCTCGTCCTCAGCAGTCCTCCGGTTGGCCCTGGCGTGCATCCTGTTGCTGGCCGTCCCCGGTCCGAGCGTCGTGTTCATCGTCGGGCGAGCGCTGAGCTACGGCCGGCGGGTAGCACTCGCCAGCGTCGCCGGCAACACGCTCGGGTGCTCGGTCGCCGCGGTCTGCGTCGCCGTCGGCCTCGGGCCGGTGCTGCAGCAGTCCGAGCTGGTCTTCCAGGTCATCAAGCTGGTCGGCGCCGCCTACCTGGTGTGGCTGGGTGTCCAGGCACTTCGACACAGCCGGGACGCCGCCGCGATGCAGGCCGCCGACGCCGCGGTCTTCCAGCCCACCTGGCGGGCGGTCCGCGCCGGCGCTCTCGTCGGCGTCAGCAACCCGAAGGCGTTCATCATCTTCGCGGCGATCCTGCCGCAGTTCGTCGACCTCGACGCCGGCCACGTCACCACCCAGATGCTGCTGCTGGCGCTGGTGCCGCTGCTCATCGGCGCGGCCACGGACACCACCTGGGCGCTTGCCGCCGGTCAGGCCCGCAGCTGGCTGACCGGCTCGAGCGGCCGCTCGCGCGCCGTCGGTCGCGTCGGCGGCCTGTCGATGATCGGCCTCGGCCTGTCCGTCGCGGTCACCGGCCGCAGCGACTGACGGTCCTCAGCGGCGGGCTCAGCTGGTCGCGTCGGCCTCCGACGCGTCCAGCGGGCGTACGTCGTAGTGCTTCATCTCCTCGATCTGGCCGAAGAACGGCTGCACTGCCGAGAAGAACTCGCGGAACCCGGGACTCGACCGGAAGCCCTGCTCGTGCCCATCGAGAGAGTGCCACTCCTCGCTGCTGATGCGCTCTCCGCCACCGCGGACGCCGGTCCCACCGTCAGCTCAGCAGACCCGTTGTCCGACCTGGAGGCCGAGCTCGCCGACTTCCGGCGGGGCGTCTCCCGACCCGGCCGGCTGTCCCTCGTCGGCGCCATGCTGCAGGAGAGCACGGCGCCGGAGCTGCTGACCCGTTACCGGGCAAGGGTCGTCAGCCCCCGACGAGGCCGCGTCCGCGCCATCCTGCAGCGTGCTCAGAGCCTGGGGCTGATCGACTCCGACGCCGACCTGGACGTGGCCGTCACGATGTGCACCGGCTCCTGGTATGCCCGCGCGCTCGCCGGGTCACCGCCCCCCGCGAACTGGCCGAAGCGCACCGCGGCCCTCGTCTGGCGCGCGGTCGGGGGCCAGCCACCGCGCTAAGCAAAGGCCCCGGCCGGCCCGTCAGGCGCGGGCGCGGATGGCCCAGGCGGAGGCGACGACGTCGAAGGGCGCCCGTGGCGACAGCTCGGCGCACCGCTTCCGCAGCGCCTCGCGTCGCTCCTCGTCAAGCTGAGCGACGTACGCCCCCGCCGGCCCGACGCCCAAGGTGTACGGGTGCCACCACTCGTCGAAGGTCTCGTACCGGACGGTGACGGTGAGGACGCTGGGCTCGACGTGTGTCAGCCCGGCGGCTTGGCTCAGCTCAACAAGGTGCCCCTCCCGGACGCCGGGAAGTTCGTCCTCGTTCCGTGCCTGGGGGTCGACGTCCTGGAGCGCGCGGTAGAACGTCGAAATCGGACCACCGCCCCCGGCTTGGTCCCAGGCGCACGCCGCCACGCGTCCGCCCGGGCGGGTGACCCGCCCCATCTCCCGCAGCCCCGCCACGGGGTCGGACATGAAGTGCACCACCAGCTGGGCAAGCGCGACGTCGAACGAGTCGTCCGGGAACGGCAGCTGCTCGGCAACGCCAGCCTCCACGTGGACGTCGGGAAGCCGGGCCTGGATCGCTGCGACGAAGGAAGCCGAGGGATCCACGGCCGAGACCGCGTCCGCTCCCAGGCGCCTCACCAGCTCGGTGGTCAGCGCGCCAGGGCCGCACCCGACGTCCAGCGCGCGCAGGCCAGGTTGTACCTCAGCCAGGTCTGCGAACTGGACGGCCAGCGGCGCGGCGTACCGCCCCATGAACGTGTCGTAGGCATCGGCCGCCACCTCGAACGTCACGGCGTCGAATATATGCCGTGCGGACATCAGCAGGCCACCGGCGCAAGGCCGGTCCCCGCTGCCAGGCAGGTCTCATGATCCACTAGCAGGCACCGCTCACTCCCCATCGAAGGGCAGCATCGTGAACGACGACGTCGAAGCAGGCGCGGAACTGAAGCGGACTACTCGCGCCAGGATCGGCGTGGCGGGAACCTCAGCCCTGCCCGCCGGCGTCCGGGTGGCTTCGGAGTGGACGTGGCGCCTCGGCCTGGTCGCCCTCGGCATCTACGCGGCAACCCGGGTCCTCGCGGAGTTCTCGGTCATCGTGATCTCTTTGCTGCTCGCGCTGATGCTCACAGCGCTGCTGCACCCCGTCGTCGGGCTGGCGGCGCAGCGCCTCCCCCGCGGAGTGTCGTCCCTTGCCGTCCTGCTGGGATGGCTGCTCCTCGTCCTGGCGCTGCTCGCGCTCGTCGGCCAACAGACCGCGAGCGGCTTCCCCGACCTGATCAGCCAGGCGACTGCCGGCATCGACCAGGTCCAGAGGTGGCTGTCGACGGGACCGCTGAACATCCCCACCGGGAGGCTGTCGTCGTACACGACCCAGCTCAACGACTACGTGTCCAGCAACACGTCGACGCTGCTGTCGGGGGCGCTCGGAGCCACCACGACGGTGTCTCACGTGCTCGAGGGCTTCTTCATCATGATGTTCTCGACTTTTTTCTTCCTCTCCGCCGGGCACCGGATCTGGGCATGGCTGCTGCGCATGCTGCCCACCGCCGCCCAGGCCCCCATGGACAACGCTGCCCGCTCGGGCTGGGTCACCCTCGGCCACTACGTGCGGGCCACCTCGATCGTCGCCATCGTCGACGGCGTCGGGATC
>JBBSIF010000089.1:0-11097 GCA_038232255.1 Propionibacteriales bacterium | reverse complement strand
GCGGCAGCGACTCCAGCACCGCGGGGACGACCGCCGACGGCTCGAGGGCGCCGGCCCGGCACCTCTCCAGGGCCGCCGCGACGGCAGCCTTGACGGCGCCGCGGCTCAGCTGTTCCAGGGCCTGGTCCAGGCGCGGGTCGTCGAGCACCGTGTCCGTACGCGGCACCGACCGGCGGGAGTCCTCCACGACGGTGACCCGCCTTCCCCTGAGCGTCGTCCAGGTGTGTCGAGTGGCGGAGGCGGACGGGAATCGAACCCGCCTGACCGAGATGCTCGGCCACAGCGGTTTTGAGGACCGCGCCCATCACCAGACGAGGTACGCCTCCACCGACCACCCTAGACACGTCCGGTGGGGCACCGACCGCTGGTCACCGAGATCTGGCCGCCGCACCCTGGGTTCGTCTGCGGTATGACGGGTGGCTTGCGCGTGGAACCTGCAGACGAGCGGTGGGCTTCGACACGATCGCGGGGGAGCCGCGGAGCCAGCGAGGGGGTCGGCGGGTGCGATCCGCCGTACGGGGTTAGCCTTCTGCTCTCGGCGGTGTGCGGGCCAAGGGAGGTGCCATGGGGGTCAAGACGTTCATCGGGTCATGGCCGCTCATCCGGCAGGTCCGCGACGGTGACGCCCTCGGTCGCGGCGCGGCTGTCAAGTCCCAGCACAGCAAGGAGTGGCACGCCCGCACCGTCGACGCCGACCGGGTGGTCGACTCCGTCTGCCCCTACTGCGCGGTTGGCTGCGGCCAGAAGGTCTTCGTCAAGGACGAGACGGTCATCCAGATCGAGGGCGACCCGGCCAGCCCGATCTCCCGCGGTCGCCTGTGCCCGAAGGGCAGCGCCAGCCGGCAGCTGGTCACCTCACCCGGCCGGGTGACGACGGTGCGGTACCGCCGTCCCTACGGCACCGACTGGGAGGACCTAGAACTCGACACGGCGCTCGACATGATCGCCGACCGGGTCCTCAAGACCCGCCGCGACTACTGGCAGTGGGAGCAGGACGGCAACCGGGTACGCCGTACGACCGGCATCTCGAGCCTCGGAGGAGCGACCCTCGACAACGAGGAGAACTACCTCATGAAGAAGCTCTACACGGCGATGGGCGCCATCCAGATCGAGAACCAGGCGCGTATTTGACACTCGTCCACCGTCCCCGGTCTGGGGGCGTCGTTCGGGCGGGGAGGCGCCACCACCTTCCAGCAGGATCTCGCGAAGTCCGACTGCATCCTGATCCAGGGCTCCAACATGGCCGAGTGCCACCCGGTCGGGTTCCAGTGGGTGATGGAGGCCAAGGCGCGCGGCGCCACGATCATCCACGTGGACCCCAGGTTCACCCGCACGTCGGCAGTCTCCGACATCCATGCGGCGATCCGGGCCGGCACCGACATCGCATTCCTGGGCGCTCTCGTCAACCACGTGCTGACCAACGACCTCTTCTTCCGCGAGTACGTCGTGGCGTACACGAACGCCCCCGCGATCATCACCGACGACTTCGTCGACAGTGAGGACCTCGGGGGGCTGTTCTCCGGCTTCGACGCGGAGTCACGCACGTACGACAGCGGGTACTGGCGGTACTCGACCGCCGACGACCTCGACCCGAGGCGGTCGTCGGACCAGGACGAGCACGCTCACGGGTCGAGCCGTGCTGAGGCGGCCGGGTCCGGCGGCCCGACAGTCGGCGCCAAGCCGGACCGTGACGAGACCCTCCAGGATCCGCACTGTGTCTTCCAGATCCTGAGGCGCCACTTCGCGCGCTACACCCCGGCGATGGTCCAGGAGGTCTGCGGCATCCCGGAGGAGCAGTTCGCGAAGATCGCGGACGCCGTCACGGCCAACAGTGGCCGGGAGCGCACCACCGCGATCTGCTACGCCGTCGGCTGGACGCATCACGCCAGCGGGGTCCAGGTCATCCGGACGGCGTCGATCCTGCAGCTGCTGCTCGGCAACATCGGCCGGCCCGGTGGCGGCATCATGGCGCTACGCGGACACGCGAGCATCCAGGGGTCCACCGACATCCCCACTCTCTACAACATCCTGCCCGGCTACCTTCCGATGCCGCACGCGGACCAGCACCAGAGCCTTGACGAGTACGTCGAGGCGGACGAGGGGGCGGCCGGCTTCTGGGGGAACATCCGCAGCTACGCGGTGAGCCTGCTGAAGTCCTACTTCGGCGACGCCGCGACGGCCGACAACGACTTCTGCTTCGACTACCTGCCCCGGGTCACCGGGGACCACGGCACCTACCAGACGGTGCTCGACCAGATAGCAGGGAAGACGAAGGGCTACTTCCTGGTCGGTGAGAACCCGGCTGTCGGCACGTCGAACGGCAAGATGCAGCGCCTCGGCCTCGCCAACCTGGACTGGCTCGTCGTCCGGGACCTCGTGATGGTCGAGTCTGCGACGTTCTGGAAGGACGGACCCGAGATCGAGACCGGCGAGATGCGGGCCGCGGACATCGTGACCGAGGTGTTCTTCCTGCCGGCGGCCGCGCACACGGAGAAGAGCGGCACGTTCACGAACACCCAGCGCCTGCTGCAGTGGCACCACAAGGCGGTGGACCCGCCGGGTGACGCCACCAGCGACCTGTGGTTCTACTACCACCTGGGCCTGCGCATCCGCGAGAAGCTCAGGGGCTCGACCGACCCGATGGACCAGCCGCTGCTTGATCTGACGTGGCGCTATCCGGAGCACGGCGACGACCGGGAGCCGAGCGCGGAGGCGGTGCTGCGCGAGATCAACGGGACCGGGCCGGAGGGTGCAGCGTTGTCTGCGTACACAGAGCTGAAGGCGGACGGCTCGACGGCGTGCGGGTGCTGGATCTACTGCGGCGTGTACGCCGACGAGGTGAACCAGTCCGCCCGGCGCAAGCCCGGCTCCGAGCAGTCCTGGGTGGCGCCGGAGTGGGGATGGGCGTGGCCCGCCAACCGTCGTACGCTCTACAACCGCGCGTCAGCCGACCCCGACGGGAACCCCTGGAGCGAGGCGAAGGCCTACGTCTGGTGGGATGGCGACGCCGGCAAGTGGACGGGGCACGACGTGCCGGACTTCATCCTCGACCGCGAGCCCCACTCCGTGCCGCCCGAGGGAGCGAAGGGCCCGGACGCGATCGGCGGCTCGGACCCGTTCATCATGCAGACCGACGGGAAGGGCTGGCTGTTCGCCTCGGCGGGGCTGGCGGACGGTCCGCTGCCCTCGCACTACGAGCCGCCGGAGTCCCCGGTGCGCAACGCCCTGTACGCCGAGCAGGGCAACCCGGCTGCCAAGCACTACGAGTCCCCGGTCAACGTCGCGAACCCCGACCAGAGCGAGGTGTTCCCGTTCGTGTTCACGACGTACCGACTCACCGAGCATCACACCGCGGGCGGCATGAGCCGGACGCTGCCGTACCTGTCGGAGCTGCAGCCCGCGTTCTTCTGTGAGGTCTCCGCCGAGCTCGCCGCCATGAGAGGTCTCGACCACCTGGGATGGGCCACGATCGTCACGGCGCGGGCGGCGATCGAGGCGCGCGTGCTCGTGACGGAGCGGATGCGACCGCTGCGGATCGCCGACCGGGTGGTGCACCAGGTGGGGCTGCCCTACCACTGGGGCGGGACGGGCCTGACAACCGGAGACTCGGCGAACGACTTGGTCAGCGTTACCGTCGACCCGAACGTCAACATCCAGGACAAGGTCGGCACCTGCGACATCCAGCCAGGTCGGCGGCCGCGGGGTCCGGCGCTCGTGCAGTACGTCGAGAAGTACCGGCAGCGAGCCGGGATCACTCCACAGCCGACGCAACCACCCCTCGATCGATCTCCGGCAGGGAGCGACTCATGAGCCCTCATCGGCTGTCGGGCGCACTTCACGACGTCAGCGCCGACGCGGGGTACGCCGACCCGCCGCCCCGGATGGGATTCTTCACCGACACCAGCATCTGCATCGGGTGCAAGGCCTGTGAGGTCGCGTGCAAGGAGTGGAACGACGTGCCGGAGGACGGGCTGCTGCTCAGCGGCATGTCGTACGACAACACGCAGGCGCTCGGCGCGAGCTCCTGGCGGCACGTCGCCTTCATCGAGCAGTCGGCGCCGATCGTCCCGGTGCTGGACAAGGAAGCCGCCGCGCCGGCGCGACCAGTGGCAGACCTCGGCATGCCGGGGCTGCGGCCGGCCGATCCCCAGGGGACGTCCACCAACGACACCGACCTGCGCTGGTTGATGTCGTCGGACGTCTGCAAGCACTGCACGCATGCCGCCTGCCTCGACGTCTGCCCGACGGGGGCCCTGTTCCGCACGGAGTTCGGCACGGTCGTCGTCCAGGCAGATGTGTGCAACGGCTGTGGGTACTGCGTCCCGGCCTGCCCGTACGGCGTGATCGACCAGCGCAAGGAGGACGGTCGCGTCTTCAAGTGCACGTTGTGCTACGACCGGCTGAAGGTCGGCGAGGAGCCGGCGTGCGCCAAGGCCTGCCCGACGCAGTCGATCCAGTTCGGGGAGCTCGACGAGCTGCGGGAGCGGGCGGACCACCGGGTGTCCGAGCTGCACGCTCAGGGGGTCGACGTCGCGCGGCTCTACGGGCAGGACCCCGAAGACGGCGTCGGGGGAGACGGCGCGTTCTTCCTGCTGCTCGACGAGCCGGAGGTCTACGGGCTGCCGCCCGACCCCGTCGTGACCACGCGCGACATCGTGTCGATCTGGAAACACGTCGGCGCCGCGGCGGTGACGCTGCTGGGTGCCGGCGCCGCCGCCTTCCTGGGGAGGCGCCGGTGAGGGAGCCGCGGGTTGTCCCGGATGCCGAGCCGTCGTCCTACTACGGGCGGCCGATCCTCAAGACGCCGACGTGGAAGCAGCCTGACGTGCCGCTCTACCTGTTCCTCGGGGGAGTGGCCGGCGCTTCGGCGGTGCTGGCGGAGGGGGCTGCCGCGACCGGCCGGCCGGCCCTGCAGCGCGCAGCGCGGTTCGCCGCGGCCAGTGGGTCGGGGCTGGGCTCGATAGCATTGATCCACGACCTCGGGCGTCCCGAGCGCTTCCTCAACATGCTGCGCGTCTTCAAGCCCACGTCGCCGCTGTCGGTGGGTTCCTGGATCCTCGCGCCCTTTGCCAGCCTGGCCTCACTCGCCCTGGCCTCCGACCTGAGCGGGGTGGCGCCGCGGGTGGGACGCGCCGCTGGAGTGGGCGCGGCGGCTCTGGGGCCTCCACTGGCGACGTACACGGCCGCCCTGCTCTGCAACACCGCCATCCCGGCGTGGCACGAGGGCTACCGGGAGATGCCGTTCCTCTTCGCCGGCAGCGGCAGCGCGGCGGCCGGGGGACTCGCGATGATCGCGACGCCGGTCGACCAGGCCGGGCCGGCTCGCCGGATGGCGGTGCTGGGTGCCGCGGTGGAGCTGGTCGCCAGCGAGCGGATCCAGCGGCGTCTGGGCATGCTCGCCGAGCCGTACCAGCAGGGGCGCCCAGGGCTCTTCATGCGGGCGGCTCGCGCGTTGACCATCGGCGGCGTGGCTGGCTCACTGGTGGGCAGCCGCTCACGTGGTGTCTCGGTGGTCGCCGGATGCGCCTACGCCGCGGGATCCGTGCTGACGCGCTTCGGGGTCTTCCAGGCGGGCCTCGCGTCGGCCAAGGATCCCAAGTACGTCGTGGTGCCCCAACGTGAGCGGATGCGCGCCCGTACGCTGGCCGGGTGACGACCGCCCCTGCCCGCCTCCGCCTCACCCAGACGGCGTCCGGCGGTGGGTGCGCGTGCAAGGTTCCACCGGGGGAGCTGGAACGCGTCCTCGCGGGCCTGCCACAGCCGCGCCGTACCTCCGATCCGGACGGGACCGACCTCCTCGTCGGCTTGGAGAGCGGCGACGACGCCGCCGTCGTCCGGCTCGACGGCTCACGGGCCGTCGTCGCCACGGCTGACTTCTTCTCTCCCGTTGTCGACGACCCCTACGACTGGGGGCGGATCGCTGCTGTCAATGCACTGTCGGACGTCTACGCCATGGGAGGCGAGCCGATCGTCGCGGTGAACCTGCTGGCGTGGCCCCGGGAGACGATCTCCTTCGACCTCGCCCGAGACGTGCTGCGGGGCGGCGCGGACGTCTGCGCCGACGCGGGATGTTTCCTCGCCGGCGGCCACAGCATCGACGACGTCGAGCCCAAGTACGGCCTGGCCGTCACCGGCATCGCGGACCCGAACCGCCTGCTGCGCAACGATGCTGCGGTTGCCGGGCTGCCACTCACGCTGACGAAGCCGCTCGGGCTCGGCATGCTCAACAACCGGCACAAGGCGACCGGCTGCGACAACGCCGCCGCTGTGGACGTCATGACCACCCTCAACCGCGACGCGTCCCGTGCAGCGCTGGCCGCCGGATCGGCTGCGGCTACGGACGTCACCGGCTTCGGCCTTCTCGGTCACCTGTTCAAGCTGCTGCGCGCCAGTGGCGTGTCAGCCGTGCTGCACGCCGGCTCCGTGCCGTACGTCGACGGCGCCCGCGCCGCGGCGGCCGACGGCTTCGTGCCCGGCGGAAGCCGTCGCAATCTCGACTGGGTCCGGCCGCATCTGACGTCGGAGGTCGACGAGGACGAGCTGCTGCTGCTCGCCGACGCACAGACGTCGGGGGGCCTGCTGGTCGTCGGTGAGGTCCCCGGCTATCCGGTCATCGGCGAAACAACGGCTCAGCAGGCCGGGGCCATCCTCGTACGACGCTGACGGACCCTGCCCGTACAGTCACCGGACATTAGCTGATAGGGAGAAGGTTTTAGCACCAGTAGTACGCCTACGGCGTTGAGGCTCGTGAGCGACGCCAGCCGTGCGGTGGAGGGGCTGCGGTCTGGTGCCTGGCTGCTGGACGATGGACGCGCCAACATGCCCTCTAGCCCTGCGTCCTTTCGCCCACTATGACGCGCCGCGCTTGCACCCTCGTAGCCGGTCTTCAGCGCTGGCAAGAGGTCGAAAAGTCGAAAGTGACCAGGTGCCTGCGGAGTCCGGCATGAGTGTCCTGATCGTCACGCTGGGGTTCCGGGCGAAAGACTCGGTGCAGGAAGGCCGGATCGGTCCGGACGCGACACTTGACCTTCCAGGCGGGACACTCTCTGTCCGAGAGGACACTCGCGTGCTCCGGGGCCGATGACTACCGATGGCTGACCTGGAAAGGAGATAGGCATGGATGTGAAAGCGGTCTGTGAGTTGCCGGCGCACATCTGGGTGATGTCCGACGCGCTCGATGCCACCTACTCGAGCGGGTATCGCAACCTGCGGTTCAGCGTCGTGATGCCGCAGAACCAGCCAACATTCGGCGGGCCTCCTCCCGTGGCCGGCATCGAGTCGCAGCTCGAGCCGACTGGCGAGCAGATCGTGTGGGCCCAGGAGTACGGCGCCTTCATCCCCCCGTCGCTCCAACCGGCCACGGCGCTGCATCGCATCGCAGTGACTGAGGTCGACGGGCCGGCGTACGAGGGGAGGGCATGGTTCACTCCTGACGCCCAGCTTGCTGAGTACATCAACATGTGGTTTGACGAGGTGCGCACCTGGGTCGAGATCTTCACCGGTCAGGACCTCGACCCGAACCATCGTGTCTACGACGCGGAGTTGGTCGGCGCCGGGCTCACGTTCATCGAGCCGCCCCACGACGACGCCCTGGGTATGACCATCTCGACACCGCGGGTCCTGCCGCTTCCCGCGAAGCAGTGGGAGGCCATTCTCGGTCTCGTGCGCGACGGTAAGGAGCCTCCGCTAGAAGAGGTACTCAGCCGCGACGCACGGGCGGCGCAGAGACGTAACGCCAACCGGCGGGCCATCATTGACGCCGCCACCACGCTCGAGATCGTCCTGGGGCGCCACGTCCGTGGGTTGGCCGGTGAGCTGCCCGAGAGGCAGCGGGAACGCATCACGGATCGTTCAGCGCTCGGCGACTACATCGCCATCGCCGAACACTCCGGTCTCGAGCTTGCCGTACCAGTAGAGCGGCTGCGATGGGTCAACAAGATGCGTAACGAAGCGGCTCACCGCGGCGCAGGGCCCAGCAACTCGGATGCCGGCAACGCAGTGCAGGTGATGATCGACTTCCTCGGCGCTCACGGGCGCATCCGTCATGGCGGGGTACGCGAACCGGACGGCAGCGAGTGGATAGCATCTGAGCCCGAAGACAACGATGAGGGCGACGCTCAGGCCCTCGACGAACGACCGCACGCGAATGGTGGTTAGCGCGGTCGGGCCGGGGACTGCTGGTCGGGGTTGAGTCACCGCTTCGGTAGTCCGGGGTTTCGGGGCAAGGGTGCGTCCTGTCCGTGGGTTCTTGGTCGCGAAGGACTATTGGAGGGTCGGACGTGCAGGCAAGCGACGTGTACCTGTGTGGCTGCGTCGGGGGTCGGCGCGGTCTGGGGCCAGACGGTTCTCGGAGGTCGTGGACCGCTGCATGTCGGCGGTGGGTGTGACGAAGGGGCTCCCTAGCGTCAGGGGCGGTGTTCGATGAGCTGTTCAGCGAGTGGCAGGCCACCTTCCACGCCCTTGAGCCAGCCCGCCGTCACATAGTGCACGGCGCAGCCTGGACCATCTCGGGCCACGGACTCCTGAAGGACCGACCAGTCAAGACACCCTTCGACGCCGACGCTGCCGACGAAGTCAGCTGGCTACTTCGGCTGCGCGTCCCCAAGGGCCCTCCGTGGGTCGTGAACCCATGCCAGGGCTCGCCCCGGGTCCTCTGCCGCCCCCGCCGCTCGCCGTCGTCGCACGCGATGAGAAGTGGTTCAAGGTCCACGCTGCGGCGGTGTACAGCTGACAGACCCAGCCTCCGTGCTGCGCTCGGCCGCCCGCCGATGCTGGGCGTTGCTCCTGTGGTCAGGACCTCGAGGCGTACCTGGCAGCGCGCCACGCCGAGGGCGCCACCGCACACCGGGTGCGGACCGAGCTTGGTGCGGCGGCACAGTCTCAGAGCGGCTCCTTCGCGGTCTTTGAGCGCCGCTGGTTGTCGGTGGGAGCCGCTAACCTCACGCCCTACGAGAGGTGGCAGCAGCCTGAACCGGCTTTCTGGTGAACGATCGGAACCTGTGCTCGGCGCGTCTCACGGGCTCCCGTCAGGTCGACGAACTTGGCGCCTCTTCGCCTTCGCCATCCTCGTCGGTCTCGAGGCTGCGACGAAGATTCGCGGGAAGTTCCAGGCCGTGCTTCTCCGCGAGCAGCATGGTTGCGCCGTAGTGCCGCGCTTGGCGCGCGGTGTCTCCTAGCACGTGAGAGTTGGTCGCGGCCCCAGCGAGCACCGAGACCACCGGCATGCCCATGCGGGCGTTCTTCACCGGCACGCGCTTGCCGTCGCCCGCGCGCTTCAAGAGCTTCTCGACCGCAGCCACTAGGCGGTGATCATCGCGCAGTTTCTGGCTCCAGTTCACCCGCCCCTTCGCGGCATCGAAGGCGGCGCTGGCCTTCTTCACCGAGCCCGCCTTCACCACCTGATTCCGGTAGGCCCGGGCGACCATGCGGTCAATGATGTGCCGCATGTCCGGGTCAGCCGCGTCGTACCCGTAGGCGTAGCAGATGCGGGTGGCGATGGCGCCGGTGAGCGCCTGAATGGCGATCATGTCGAGCCCGATGGCCGCGACGCTTCCCAGGACGGGGACGGGGATCATCGCCAGCGCGCCGAAACTCGCGCCCTGTCCGACGCCGATGGTGCCCCACTTGAGGGCCATGCGGTTGGTCAGTTCCTCCAGGTCTTCGAGGTCCAGGCGTCGCAAGTCTTCCAGTGACTCCACGTCGCGGCCCTTCTCCCGGTGGTACTTGAGGACCGCCTCCGGGTCGGTCAGTTCGACCACCCAGTCGTTGAAGAGTTCGAGCAGTTGGACCACGTTGTGGACGGTCGGCACGAGGGCGGCGTCGACCGCCACGCCGGCGGCTGTCTTCACCTTTTCCGGGGTCCGCTCAGCCACCGCCTTGCCGGCCTTCGAAGCCGTGTCCTTCGTTGCCTGCACCGTGGTGTCGAGTGCCGCGCGGGCTCGCGGTGGAAGCAACTGCTTCCTGCCCTGCGCCTTCTTCTCCCAATGAGCCTGCACCTCCTCCCACCGCTTCCGCTCATAGCGGGACATGGGATCGGGGTCTGGCACCACTTCACTCATGGCCGCAGGCTAGGTGAGCGGTCCGACATCGCGCGAGCCGCGGTCCAGGAACTGGTTGCCGCCGGAGTCAGCCCATCTTCGATTGAAGCGGAGTGGCGCCGCCCCAACGTTCGCGACTGTAGCCCTAGTGATCACGGCCCCAGAAGCCATTGCGATCAGTTCAAGTATCCGCAAGAGCCGCGTGAGAGCAATGCGGCCTGGACGCAGCACCTGGGTGACGCGCTCAAGGACGTCTACCGCCTCGGCGACCTGCCGGCGGCCTTCTCGCACCGTTGGTCTGTCCAACTCTGTTCGACGAGAGTGGCTACTCCTGGGATCTGCCGTCAAGGCTGCGAGAGCCACTAGGTCGGCCTGAACGGAGGCGCACACCCCCCTCGTGTTTCACGCACAGCCGCGATCCGAGCGGCCTACGTCAGGCGCGTCTTTCCACCGCGAGCGCGACGCGTTGACAATCGACGGCTCAGCCGTGCTGTGCCAGGCCCGCGCCCGTGGCATGGCAACCCCAGCGCCGAGAAAGTCTGGGTGGCGCTGTCGAATTGCCGCGAGTCGGTTCGTCATCGTGATGAGGTCGCATAAGCGCCCCACCACACCCAGGAGGAAAGTTCGATGAGTCGCTACCTTGTGTTGCTGCCCGCGCCCGAGGCGGAGTGGGCGCTGCTGCCCGAGTCCGAGCACGAAAAGGGCATGAAGTCGCACGTCCAGTTTCACGAGGACCTGGCGGCGGGCGGTCACAAGCTGATCGCGGTCAGCCCGCTCGAGCCGTCGGCGCAGGCGACGTCCATGCGTCCGGACGGGAATGGCGGAGCGCTGGTGACCGACGGCCCGTTCACCGAGTCTGCCGAGCAGATCGTCGGCTTCTACCTCCTCGACAGCGACGGCGAGGCCGACCTTCGCGCCGCCTGCGAGCGCTTCGCCGCGCGCGGCGAGCTCATCGAGTTCCGACGCCTGGCCGAGTGAAGGAGCAGGAGAGGACCGAGTACATGGTGATCATCGTCGGGGACGCCGACCGCTGGTGGACCTCGATGAGCCTGCAGGAGCG
>JBBSIF010000088.1:0-11149 GCA_038232255.1 Propionibacteriales bacterium | reverse complement strand
GGCTGGCCGTCGAGATCGCGCTCGCGCTGCGCGGAGAGGTCGTGAACGGCGACTCGATGCAGATCTACCGGGGCATGGACATCGGGACCGCGAAGCTGACGGTCGCTGGGCGGCGCGGCGTGCCGCACCACCTGCTGGACCAGCTCGACGTGCACGAGCCGTCGACGGTTGCGCAGTTCCAACGGCAGGCGAGGCACGCGATCGCCGACTGCCGCGGTCGCGGCGTTCCGCCGGTCCTGGTGGGCGGCTCGGCGCTCTACCTCCGCGCCGTGCTCGACCGGTTCGACATCCCCGGAATCGACCCGGCGGTGCGCGCCCGGCTGGAGCGGGAGCTCGCGTCCGAGGGCGCCGCCGCGCTGCACGCCCGGCTGGCAACCCTCGACCCGGCGGCGGCCGCGGCGATCCTGCCCACCAACGGCCGTCGCCTGGTGCGGGCCCTAGAGGTCGTCGAGGTCACGGGCCGCCCCTTCCGGGCGACCCTTCCGGAGCACGTCTATGCCGTCGATCCCGCCGTCCAGGTCGGCATCGACGTCCCGCGCGACGTCCTCGACGCGCGGATCGAGCAGCGGGTACGACGCATGTGGGACGCCGGCTTCGTCGACGAGGTCCGCGGCCTCGCAGAGGCCGGCCTCGCCGAGGGCCGAACGGCCAGCCAGGCGCTCGGCTACCGGCAGGTGCTCGCCCATCTCGCGGGGGAGGGCAGCGAGGAGCGGGCCTTCACCGAGACGGTGAGCCGCACCCGGCGGTTCGCCCGACGCCAGGACTCCTGGTTCCGCCGTGACCCGCGCATCGGCTGGCTGCCGTACGACGCCTCGGACCTGACGGCTCGGGCGCTGGACGCCGTACGATGCTCGGCGTGACGTTCCCCTTCGCCAAGGGTCACGGGACGCGTAACGACTTCATCGTTCTGCCGGACCTCGACGGCGCCGTGCACGGCGACCTGGACCCGGAGCTCGTCAGGCGGCTGTGCGACCGGCGGTCGGGGCTCGGCGCCGACGGTGTGCTGCGGGTGCTGCGCGGCGACGTCGACGGCGGCGCCGCGTGGTTCATGGACTACCGCAACGCCGACGGCAGCGTCTCGGAGATGTGCGGCAACGGGATCCGCGTGTTCGCGCGCTACCTCGCCGAGAGTGGGCTGGTCGACCCGGCGGAGCCGTTGCCGGTCGACACGCGGGACGGAATCAAACGGGTCATCTTCTGCGGCGACGGTGAGATCAGCGTGGACATGGGGCGCGCTCGGGTCGGTCCGGTCGTGCAGGTCGGCGTGGAGAGCCGGCTGCTCGAGGCGCGGTCGGTCGACGTGGGGAACCCCCATGCCGTGGCCTTCGTGACATCTCTCGAGGAGGCCGGCTCACTGGAGAGGTCGCCCTCCTACTCGGCGGGCGACTTCCCGGACGGCGTCAACGTGGAGTTCGCGCGGCGGGAAGGCGCCCGGGTGCTGAGCCTGCGGGTCTTCGAGCGCGGGGTCGGGGAGACCCAGTCGTGCGGCACCGGCGCCTGCGCTGCAGTGGCGGCAGCGTGGCTGGATGGCGACGGTGGCGAGCCGGGTGCGCCGTACACGGTCGAGGTCCCCGGCGGGACGCTCACCGTGACGCGAAACGATGCCGGGCACCTCGCGCTGAAGGGCGCGGCCGTCCTGGTGGTTCACGGCACCTGGACCGCCTGACCAGACCGGAAAAGGGGCGCGAGTCAACAGGGGCGCCCAGTTGAGCCCGGAGCGTCGGCTTTGGCTGCCGGCGTGATGGGTACGGGGAGCCTGAGCGCTTCGACGGAAGCGGGCAGGGAGTTGTCGCAATGGCCAGAAGCGTACGGCGCAGACTGTGGCGGGAGTCCGCCGACCGCTCCCGTCTGCAGGCCGGGGAGGCCAACCGGGTCAGGTCGGTGCTGGGCCGCGCCGCATGGGAGGGTCTGCTCGCCGGTCTCGTCGGCGCCGCGGCGATGACGGTGACCGAGAAGGTGGAGCAGCGCCTCACCGGACGCCCGGACTCCTACGTCCCGGCGCTGACACTGGGTCGCCTGCTCGGCATGCCCGACGCGAGGTCCGAGCCGTCCCGGCTGTTGAACCTCTCGATGCACGTCGGTCAGGGGGCGCTGGTGGGGATCTGGCGGGCAGCCATGGCGGAGGGTGGCCTGCGCGGGCCGGTCGCCTCGACGGCGTTCACCGGCTTCCGGCTGCTCAACGACCAGACGCTCGAGAACCTGACCGGCTCCGGCGCGCCGCCCGCGAGCTGGCCGCGCATGGAGCTCGTCGTCGACGTGCTGCACAAGGCCGTCTACGGCTTCACGACCGGGCTCGTCGCCGACCGGCTCGCCGCGCGGCGCGGACCTGGCGCCGGCGCCCTGCACGCGGCGATGCGGCCGGGCCGCAGGTCCGACGTCGGTCCGCCGAGCCCGGCGGCTGTCGGCCGCGGCTAACCGTCCTCCACTCCGCGCGATTGCGGATTATTTCCCGTTTGCGGGATCGGTCCGGCGCGTCGTACGCCGACGCGCCGGCGCCTCCTCCAATCGGCAAACATTCGCGAGTTGGCCGAGTTGGCGGAGGACCGAGCAGTCGCGGGTCGACGAAATTGCGTCGAGGCGGGCAGCGCTGCGACGTACAGTGGGGGCCATATGACAGCGAACATCCCGTACGCCGACCAGCCGGACACCGCAGCCGTGTCGTCATCGGATGCGCTGACCGATAGTGAGATCGCCTTGCAGAGCGGCCCGTCGGACACCTGGGACGACTGGGGCGCGGACGGCGAGGACAACTTCGGGCAGGGACCGCGCGACCAGGGCCAGTACGAGCTCGACGAGCGCCATGCGCTGCGCCGCGTCGCCGGGCTGTCGACGGAGCTCGACGACGTCTCCGAGGTCGAGTACCGCCAGCTGCGGCTGGAGCGGGTCGTGCTGGTCAGCGTCTGGGCCGACGGCACGGAGGAGGACGCCGACAACGCCCTCGTTGAGCTGAAGCTGCTCGCCGAGACCGCAGGCTCCGTCGTCCTCGACGCGCTGTCGCAGCGGCGTCGCAAGCCCGACCCCGCGACGTACATCGGGCCCGGGAAGGTGGAGCACCTCGCGCAGGTGGTCGCGAGCACCGGCGCCGACACGGTGATCTGCGACGGCGAGCTCAGCCCGTCCCAGCTGCGCAACTTGGAGGACCGAGTCAAGGTCAAGGTCGTCGACCGGACCGCGCTGATCCTCGACATCTTCGCCCAGCACGCCCGGTCCAAGGAGGGCAAGGCGCAGGTCGAGCTCGCGCAGCTCGAGTACGGCAAGCAGCGGCTGCGCGGCTGGGGCGGCAACCTCTCCCGCCAGGCCGGCGGCCGGGTCGGATCCCAAGGTGGCGGCATCGGGGGCCGTGGTCCGGGCGAGACGAAGCTCGAGACCGACCGGCGGCGGATCTCGGCGCGGATGGCGAAGCTGCGCCGCGAGCTCGACCACATGCAGACGTCGCGGGTCACGAAAAAGGCCGAGCGCGTCCGACGGCAGGTGCCGTCGGTGGCGATCGCCGGCTACACCAACGCGGGGAAGTCCTCGATCCTCAACCGGCTCACCGGGTCCGCCGTCCTCGTCGAGGACGCTCTCTTCGCGACGCTGGACCCGACGACCCGCAAGACGACGACCTCGGACGGGCGGGTCTACACGCTGTCGGACACCGTGGGGTTCGTGCGCCACCTGCCGCACCAGCTGGTCGAGGCCTTCCGCTCGACGCTGGAGGAGGTCGCCGAGGCGGACCTCGTGCTGCACGTCGTCGACGGCTCGAACCCCGACCCGGAGGGACAGATCGCCGCCGTGCGTGAGGTCTTCGCGGAGATCGGCGCCGACCAGGTGCCGGAGCTGATTGTCGTCAACAAGGCCGACGCCGCCGACCCGATGGTGGTCGCGCGCGTGGTCGCGTCCGAGCCGCACGCGGTCGTCGCGTCGGCCCGCAGCGGGGCCGGCCTCGACGACCTGCTGGCTGCCCTCGAGCGCGAGCTGCCCCGGCCGAGCGTCGCCGTCGACGTACTGCTGCCCTACTCGCGCGGGGATCTCGTCAGCAAGCTCCACGAGCAGGGCGAGGTGCTGTCAACCGAGCACCTGGCGACCGGCACCCACCTGCATGCCCGGGTGAACCCCAGCCTCGCCGGTGAGGTGCGGGAGTTCTCCGCCGCCGGCCCGCGCGACTGACTCTTTGGCGGCCACACCTCAGGTCAGCGACCGCGCAGTGCCGGGTCGTCGTAGCATGACGACATGTACGACGACGAGGGCGCGGACGAGGACGAGGACCTGCCGCCCATCCACCGTCTGCACAGCTCGTACGGCATCCCCGCCGACGCCCGTCAGATGGGCCTGGACCGAAACGTCCCGGAGGGAGCGTGGCTGGCATTCGCCGGCTCGCTGAGCTCGGCCCGGCCGTCGCACCGCCTGGTGGCCTGGCTGCTGCTGGCCGCGTTCGTCCTGCCGCTCCTCCTCACGCTGAAGGCCACCTTCTTCTGAGCCTCGGCGCAGCTACGCCACCCCTGTGAAGAGCGCGCCAGCTGGAGGGCGGGCGGAGGTAGCCTCTGTCGGTGGCATCCGCCTCCAGCCCGAGTGTCGAGACGGTTCTGCACGCCGCCGTCGTGAGCGTCGGGGGCGAGGACCGGCCCGGACAGGTCGAGATGGCCGACGCGGTCAGCGCCGCGATGGAGTCCGGGCAGCACCTGCTGGTGCAGGCCGGCACGGGGACCGGAAAGTCGCTCGGCTACCTGGTCCCGGCTCTGCTGCACTCCCGGCGGGTGGTGGTGGCGACCGCCACCCTCGCGCTTCAGCATCAGCTCGTGGAGCGTGACATCCCGGCGCTGCTTTCGGCGTCCGCCGAGGTGCTGGGCGCCGAGCCGTCGTACGCCGTCCTCAAGGGCCGCAGCAACTACGCCTGCCTGCACCGCATCCGCGACGGAGTGCCCGACGACCAAGGGACCCTGCTCGACGTGCCGACGGGCACGGTCGGCGGCGACGTCCTGCGGCTGCGGGCGTGGGCGGAGGAGGAGTCCGCGCGGGCGGGGCCGGGCGACCGCGACAGCGCACCGGCTCATCCCGACCGCGTCTGGCGCCAGGTGTCAGTGAGTCACCGCGAGTGCCTCGGCGCCACGAAGTGCCCGTACGCCGTCGAGTGCTTCGCCGAGCGGGCGCGGGAGCGGGCGCAGCGCGCGTCGCTGATCGTCACCAACCACTCACTGCTCGCCATCGACGCGATCGAGGGCGTTCCAATGATCCCCGACTACGACACCGTCGTCGTCGACGAGGCACACGAGCTGGTCGCCAGGGTCACGCAGGCCGAGACCGACGAGCTGTCCGTGTCGGCCGTCGAGCGGGCCGCCCGGCGCGCCCGCAACTTCGTGGACGGCCCGTCGCCCGACGACCTCGCGGACGCGACTGACGCGCTGCGGGCGGCCCTTGACGACATCCCCCCGAGCCGGCTCGACGTGCTGCCGCCGGCGCTCGCCGACGCTCTCGCGATGGTCCGAGATTCGGCCCGTACGACGATGAGCGGCTTCCCCAAGGAGGCGTCCACAGGTGAGGGGGACGCCGCCCGGCAGCAGGCGCGAGGCATGGTCGACGACGTACGCAAGATCGCGGAGCGCCTGGCCGCGAACCGCTCCGATGACGTGGTCTGGGTCGCCGACAGCGACGCTCCGCACGGCGGCAGCCAGCTCTGCGTCGCGCCGCTGCAGGTCGCCGGCCAGCTGCGCACCAGGCTGCTCGCCGAGAAGACGGTCATCTGCACCTCGGCGACGCTCAAGCTGGGCGGTGACTTCACGAGCCTCGCCACCTCGATCGGTCTGCTGCCAAGCGAGCGGGTGCACGAGGCGCCCGACGCGCCTGACGCGACCGCCGAGCCGTCGGCACCTGCGGCGCGTCGCGGACGGGAGCAGAACACCGGCGGCCCAGACGCCGCAGATGCGGACGCCGGCGGTGCGGACGCCGAAGATGCGAAAGGCGCCGAGGACGCGGCGGACACCGAGGACGCAGGTGAGCTGGTGCTGCCGTGGCGGGGCATCGACGTGGGGTCGCCGTTCGACTATCCCCGCCAGGCGATCCTTTACGTCGCCCGGTCGCTGCCGCCGCCGGGCCGCGACGGCATCACCGCCGCTCAGCTCGACGAGATCCAGACTCTCGTCGAGGCGGCAGAGGGCCGGACGCTGGGCCTCTTCTCGTCGCGCCGTGCCGCTGAGGCCGCGGCGAACGCGTTGCGCGACGCCGTACCGCACCTGCCGATTCTGTGTCAGGGCGACGGGCAGCTGTCACACCTGAAGGCGGAGTTCGTGGCGAACCCTGCGGTCAGCCTGTTCGGGACGCTGTCGCTGTGGCAGGGCCTGGACGTGCCGGGGGAGACCTGCCAGCTCGTTCTCATCGACCGGATCCCGTTCCCTCGCCCCGACGACCCGCTGATGTCGGCGAGGGCGTCCGCCGCCGACCGGCGAGGCGGCAACGGCTTCATGGCGGTCTCCGCCGTGCACGCAGCGCTGCTGCTCGCGCAGGGCTCGGGCCGGCTGATCCGCACGCAGACCGATCGCGGAGTCGTGGCGGTGCTGGACCCCCGGCTCGCGACGGCGCGCTACGGCACGTTCCTGCGGGCTTCCTTACCACCGATGTGGGTCACCTACGACGGCGACGTGGCGCGTTCAGCGCTGCGCCGGCTGGCCGGGTCGCGGACCGCGCTCACGGCCTGACGCTCACGCCCGAGGTGTGGCCGTCTGACCTCTGGGGACGGCCGGTTCACAGTCGGCGCAGGACGGTGACCACCTTGCCGAGGATCACGGCGTCCCGGCCGTCGATCGGCTCGAAGGTCGGGTTGTGCGGCAGCAGCCACACGGCGCCGTCCCTCCTCTGGAACGTCTTGACGGTGGCCTCGCCGTCGATCATCGCCGCCACGATCTCACCGTTCTCGGCGGCCGCCTGCTGCCGCACCACGACGTAGTCCCCGTCGCAGATTGCGACGTCGATCATCGACTCGCCGGCCACCTCGAGCAGGAACAGCGTGCCGTCGCCGACAAGCTCCTTCGGCAGCGGGAACATCTGCTCGATGCGCTGCTCGGCGAGGATCGGACCGCCTGCGGCGATCCGGCCCACGACCGGGACCATGACCGCCGAGGGGTAGGCGTCGCCCACGCCGGTGATGTCGGGGGCACTGCCGGCCGGAGACAGGTCGGCGTCGGGCAGCAGCACCTCGACGGCTCGCGGCCGATTGGGGTCGCGGCGCAGGAA
This sequence comes from Propionibacteriales bacterium, assembly GCA_038232255.1. Taxonomy (GTDB): domain Bacteria; phylum Actinomycetota; class Actinomycetes; order Propionibacteriales; family Nocardioidaceae; genus JAWWPG01. Next base: position 3,943 of record JBBSIF010000088.1, on the reverse strand, counting down.
GCCCTTGCCCTCGAGCACGCGCAGCTGATGAGCCACGGACGACGTGCTGGTCAGGCCCACGGAGTGGCCGATCTCGCGCATGCTCGGGGGATAGCCGCGCGCCACCACGGAGTCGCGGATCACGGCGAGCACCCGCCGCTGCCGGGCCGTCAGGCCCGATGCGTCGGGCGGTCCGTCGGGCAGCTCGCGTACGTCGGAGGACGGGTTCGCCTTGGCCATGGGTCTCACCTTCGTGCGCTGGTCGGAGGGGCAGGTCGACATACCCCGCCACCGGAAGACCGGCCGCAGTGCTGTGTCGACAGGACTGACGCTAGACCTCGGGCCCGACAGTTTCAAACACCTGTTCGAACCGGCGTGTCGATGCTGTCGACGGCGTCGCGGAAGGTGACCGAAAGGGCCGCGAGGGCCGCGAAACCGAGGGTCGGTAGCTCTCGCCTCCCCTCACCGTCGCCGCGAGAACCCGCGAGACGGTCGGGCTCCGCAGTGTTACGGGAATGTGATCGAACCTGTGTTCGATCCGCTTACGGTTCTGTCGGAGGGGACTGTTAGCGTCTCGTACATGTGTTCGATCGAACGTGTATTCGACGGTTCAGTCTCGACCTCTGGAGGTTCCCGATGAGCAGCGCTGTCCTTGACATCCATCCCTCTCCGCGGCGCGCCGTCGCTCACGCGCAGCAGCGAGGAAGCGGTCTCCACCTCACCCGCCGGGGCCGCCTCGTGATCCTGCTGACCGGAGTTCTCGCGGCTCTCGGTCTCCTGGCGGAGCGCGGGGGACCGGCGGAGTCGACGGACGTGGTGCACCACCCGCACCTGGCGTCGGTCGTGGTCTCGCCCGGCCAGACCGTGTGGGACATCGCTCGCACGGTGTCCGGGGACTCCGACCCGCGGCAGGTCGTGGCGGAGATCGAGGAGCTCAACGGGCTGACCGACGCGGGATCGATCCGCGTGGGACAGCCGCTCTTCGTGCCGACGAGGTGACCTGAGCCGGCGCTTCGCGCCGCCTCGGTAGGGTGAGGCGTGTGCGAGAGCTCGAGGGAGAGGCGCGGCCGGTCATCGCGGTCACGTCGTACGTCGAGCCGGCCAGCTGGTCGGCCTGGCGGGACGTGCCAGCGGCGCTGGTGCCTTTCGGCTACGTGCGTCAGGTGGCCGCCGTCGGAGGCACCGCCGTCATCCTGCCGCCGCTGCCGGGGGGATCGACGGAGGACGACGCTCGCGACGTCCTGCGGCGCGTCGACGGGCTGATCATCGCTGGAGGAGCCGACGTCGAGTCGAGCCGCTACGGTGCCGAGCCGCATTGGGCCGCCCAGGTGCCCCGACGTGACCGTGACCAGTCCGAGCTCCTGCTGGCGCGGGTGTCGGCGGCGGACGGGATCCCGCTGCTCGGCGTCTGCCGAGGAATGCAGGTGATGGCGGTCGCGGCGGGGGGCGAGCTCGAGCAGCACCTTCCCGACCGGCTGGGCAGCACCCGCCACGCTCCGGGCAGGGGCTGCTACGGCTCGCACGGGGTCAGGGTCGCCGAGGGGTCGCGCCTGCACGGCATCCTGGGCGACGAGGTGACGGTGGCGACGTACCACCACCAGGGAGTCGTTGCCGCGCCCGGTTACCGCCTCTGCGCCTGGGCGGACGACGGGGTGCTCGAGGCGTTCGAGGACCCTGACGCCGCTTTCCGGATCGGCGTGCAGTGGCACCCGGAGGCGGGCGACGACCCGCGGCTCTTCGCGCATCTCGTGGCGGCGGCCCGGCTCGTCCGGCACTCGACGGTGTCCTGACCGTCAACCCGCGCGTGCAAGCTCAACCCCGCGTGCAAGCGCAATGACGGGCGAGCACCTGACCAGTGCTCGCCCGCCTCGCTCACACGACTCTGCAGCGCCGGAGTAATGGCGTCTGGGTCGTCAGAGGATGCCGCGGTCCTCGAAGGTCCGCTTCGCCTGCATGCCCGCGTGGTCGCCGTACAGCTTCCTCGCCGCGTCGACGATGAGCTTCGCCGCCTCGGGCATGTGGATCTTCGGCCGGAAGCTGAACTGCGCCTCGATGATGGCCGTCGTGGCCTTGTTGCGTCCCATCGACAGGTTCATGTTGTAGAGGGCGTGCGACCAGATCTCGCCGTCGGCGTGGACCTCGCCCACGAGGTCGTCGGGGTACATCTTGTCGGTGACGGTCGTCCGCAGACAGTGCTTCGGTCCTGAGGTGTACGACGTCGCGTCCCAGTCCATGACGCAGGAGGTGGGCGTCAGCTTCGTGTCCTTGGAGTACTCCTGCCCCATGGTGACGGCGATGTAGTCGCCGAAGCCCTCGCCGATGGCGCCGGCCTCCTCGGAGCGACCGAAGCCTGGCACCTGGGCATCCTGCGTGGCGTGGCCGTCCTCGTGCCACACGACCTCGGGATCCTCGGCGTCGTCGACACCACCGGTGCCGGTGACGATGAGGTCCTGGGAGGGTGAGTAGTAGGAGTTGTCGTCAGGGATCGTGTTGGTGCTGATCTGCTGGGGCTCGGCGTTGACGTCGGTGAATCCCAGCTCCTGGTAGTACGACTCCTGCGTGTCCAGGGAGTAGTAGCCCATGACCTGCTCGAAGTAGTCGTTGGAGCGCAGGTAGACGTAGGTGAAGTTGTCCGAGGTCGCGCGGTTCTTGTTGACCACGCGGGCCCACTTCCCGACCAACGTGTTCTTGCCGGCGTCGAGGTGGCCCAGCATGCGGTGGCTGTACCCGTCCATCGGCACGGCGCTGTTGGAGTCGTGCTGGTCGGTCAGGTCCTCGTTCTGGAGCTTCACGACCGGGTTGGGGTCGAACACCTTCGCCTTGCCGGTGACGAACCGGTACGGCTCGATGCCCTTGCCCTGCGAGGCGTCGCTCTTGGACTCGATGGAGCTCCTGAGCACCTTGCCGGTGCCGGCGTCGACGTAGCTGACGTGGCTGGCGCCGTACCCGTTGCGGCTGGTCTGGGTGGTGACCGACCAGACGAGGTGGGACTGCGCGCCCGCGAGCACCCACAGGCGGGGCTTGACGAAGCTGAGCGGTGTGCCCTTGGTGTAGGCCGCCGCAGCGCGAACGGCAGCGGCCGTCGTCACCGTCACCTTGCTCGTGGCCAACGGGCCGACCTTGACCCGGCCGTCCCACGTGGTCACCTGGCCTTTGGACACGCCGGTGGTGGCGGTGTGCTGCGCGTAGAGGCCGCCGACGACGGGGTAGCCGTTGTCCATCTGCCGGTACCAGTTGTGTACGCCGAGCAGAGAGGTCCGTGACCGAAGGAGCTTCACGTTGCTGGGTACGGCGGTGCTGGCCGCGGCCGAGAGCTCCTTGACGGCTGTCGGATGCCCGGCGCCAGGGATGCCGGCCGACAGGGCGGGGCCGGCACCCAGCAATCCGAGGACGGCAGTGACGCCGACGACTGCCTGGGTGCGACGAGTGTTGCGCAGGTGCGATGACATCGAGCCTCTTCTTGGGGTGGGGGCGGTCCGGCCACCTTAGGGGAGCGCGCGACCGATGGGAACCCTCGCCGCCGCTGCACCGTGCTCGACCGGGAGCGGCGGCTCAGTTGCTCGGCACCAGCACGGCGCTGGCCTGTTTGACGGGCAGCTGGCGCGTGAGGCCGGCGATGACGAGCTGGTCGTTGACGCTCGCCCAGTCGCCGCCGTCGATGCGGAAGTCAGCCCGGTAGGCGACGTCCACCCTCACCGGGAGGGTGACGCCGGCGTCCGTGGCGTGTGAGTAGGTGTGGGTGACGTCCTTGGCGGGATATGGCCTGCCCGGCTGGTGCGTCGTGGTCGTGGTGCCGTCTCCCCAGTGCCAGATGTACGACGTCGGCGTGATGTGGACGTCCACGTGGAAGCCCAGCAGGTCGAACGACCGGTCGAAGGCACCGGTGCTGGTGTAGAAGGTGGTTCGGAGGTTGACCAACGTGTACGCCGGCCCCTCCACCTCCGCCGGAGGCACCCCGATGCGC
>JBBSIF010000087.1:0-11425 GCA_038232255.1 Propionibacteriales bacterium | reverse complement strand
GGAACTCCTCCCAGCGCAACGGCCGGTTGTCCATCGCGCTCGGCAGCCGGAAGCCGTGCTCGACGAGCGTGCGCTTGCGGGACATGTCGCCCTCGTACATGCCGCCGATCTGCGGCACCGTGACGTGCGACTCGTCGAGGACCAGCAGGAAGTCGCTGGGGAAGTAGTCGAGCAGGCAGTTGGGGGCGCTGCCCGCCGAGCGGCCGTCCATGTGGCGCGAGTAGTTCTCGATGCCGGAGCAGCTGCCGATCTGGCGCATCATCTCCAGGTCGTACGTCGTCCGCATCCGTAGCCGCTGCGCCTCGAGCAGCTTGCCCTGCCGCTCCAGCTCCGCGAGCCACTCGCCCAGCTCCTCCTCGATGCCCTCGACGGCCCGTTCCATCCGGTTGGGGCCGACCGTGTAGTGGGTGGCCGCTCCGACGTACAGCTCCTTCTCGTCGGACAACACCTCGCCCGTCAGCGGGTGCAGCGTCATCAGCCGCTCCACCTCGTCGCCGAAGAACTCCACCCGCACCGCGAGCTCCTGGTAGACCGGGAAGATCTCCAGCGTGTCGCCGCGGACGCGGAACGTGCCCCGGGTGGCCGCCAGGTCGTTGCGCGTGTACTGCGCCTGGACCAGCGTGCGGAGCAGCGTGTCGCGGTCGCGCTCGTCGCCGACCCGCAGATGGACCATCCGGTCGAGGTACTCCTGCGCCGACCCGAGGCCGTAGATGCAGGAGACAGTCGAGACGACGATCACGTCGCGCCGAGTCAGCAGGCTCCACGTCGCGGAGTGCCGCAGCCGCTCGACCTCCTCGTTGATCGAGGAGTCCTTCTCGATGTAGGTGTCGGTCTGCGGGACGTACGCCTCGGGTTGGTAGTAGTCGTAGTAGGAGACGAAGTACTCGATCGCGTTGTCCGGGAACAGCTCCTTGAGCTCGTTGGCGAACTGCGCGGCGAGGGTCTTGTTGGGCAGCATGACGAGCGTCGGACGCTGCATCCGCTCCACGAGCCAGGCGATCGTCGCTGTCTTTCCCGTTCCGGTGGCGCCGAGCAGCACCATGTCCTGCTCGCCGGCTCGCACGCGCCGTTCGAGGTCGTCGATGGCGGTGGGCTGGTCCCCGGACGGCACGTAGTCGGACTTCACGATGAAGGGCGCGACGGTGCGCTCCAGGTCGTCGACTGCTCTCATGTCATGAGCCTACGACGGGGCTCCGACAAGTCTTCCCGCGTGAGGTGGCGCCGAGCCACGGCGAAGCCGAGCACCAGCACGAGGACCGCCACGGCAAGGCCCGCGGCCACGTCACTTGCCCAGTGGTTGCCCGACAACACCGTGGCCGCCCCGACCACGATGCCCACGGCGAGCCCGGCTCCGACGCCGGCGTCGGAGCCGTCGTGCAGCCGCCGCGACGTTCCGACGATGTACGTCGCCGTGCCGAAGCACACCGCGGCGGTCGCCGTGTGACCGGACGGGAAGTAGCCGGGATAGCCCTCGAGCGGCAGCTCACCCGGCCCGCGTCGGCCGGTGACCGCTTTGAGCACGAGGACGACGACTGCCGCCATCGCGCCGTTGCCCGTCGCAAGGACGATCGGCCACCAGCGGCCGGAGAAGAAGGAGTGATGCAGCGCGAACACGCCGAGCACCACACCCGAGACCTCGGGGCTGCCGAGGTCGCTCAGCAACGTCACCAGCGGTGACCCCACGACGCCCACCCGGCCGTAGACGTGTTCGTCGAGGCGTACGACGCCTCCGCCGGTCGATACCTGCCAGGTCAGGAGCGCCAGCACTGCCAGGCTGACCGCGACTCCGGCCGGTTCCCAGGAGCGCAGCCAGCCGCCTCTCATCCGGGCAGGTGCGTTCGCAGCGCCATCCTCGGGCCGCGGCGCGGTGGACCCGCCATCCGCGTCGTCACCACGTGCTGGACCCGGTACCGGTGCGGCCGCTCGGACTCCAGCAGCTCCGCCAGCCGGTCGTCGTCCGTCGCCTCCCCCGTCAGCGCGTAACCGACGTGGGAGGCGACGTGGTAGTCCCCGAAGCTGACGGCGTCAGCGTCTCCGAACGCGCGCTGCCGGACCTCGGCGGACGTCCACCTGCCGATGCCCGGCACCGAGCGGAGCCGTCGGTCCGCCTCGTCCATAGGCAACCCCACCGTCCGCTCGAGGGAGCCGGCCACCAGGGCCGCGCGCATGATCGTGTCGGACCGCTGGGCGTCGATGGAGCACCGCAGCCACTCCCACGAGGGCACCCGGCGCAGGCCCGCTGCGTCGGGAAGACAGCGCAAGCCCCGAGCGGCTCCCGGTCCCGGAGCGGGCGTCCCGAAACGCCTCACGAGGAGCCGCCAGCCCCGCCATGCCTCGATGCCCGTGACCTTCTGCTCGATCACGGCGGCGACGAGGGCCTCCATCACCAGCCCGGTCTTCGTCACCCGCCAGTGCGGGTCGCGAAGCCACGCGTCGCGGACCCGCGGGTCCCGTGGCTCGAACGTGGCCACGTCGTCGTCGGCGCCGAGCAGGGACGGCGCGTTGTCCAGCGCCCAGCCGGCCCCCGCACCCCACGCCTCCAGGTGGATGTCGGCGAGGCGGGCCCGGCGGCGGATGCAGAGGGTGGCGGGGCCTGCCGGTGTCCGGCACGCCCGCCAGAGCGTGCCGTCCGGGTCACGCTGGAACGTCGGATCGCTGGCACCGCGTCGTACGGCGCGCAGCACGTCGTACGGCTGACAGGGCCAGCCGGGGCGCCACACCCGGACCGCGGACCCGCCCGTCGCCACCGCCACCGCCACCGCCACAGGTTACCCGTGCCGCGCGACACCTCCTGGGACCTCAGTGGTCGGACGGTGCTGCCACCATGGAACGCATGCTGCTGTACGACGTGGCGCTGGCGTCGTCGGCGGTCGCGGCAACCAGCTCCCGGCTGGCGAAGCGGGACCTGCTGGCCGCCGTCCTGACCCGGGCGACCGCCGACGACCTGGAGATCGTGGTCTGCTACCTCTCAGGCGAGCTGCGGCAGCGTCGTACCGGCATCGGCTGGGCGACGCTCGGCTCCGCGCCGGAGGCGGCTGCGGAGCCGAGCCTGTCCGTGGCCGAGGTCGACGAGGAGTTCGAGCGGGCCAGCGCCGTGGCCGGTTCGGGCTCCGCCGCGCGCCGGGCCGAGATCGTGTCCCGGCTCTTCACGCGCGCCACTCCTCCCGAGCAGCGCCTGCTCCGGGGCCTCGTCGCCGGTGACCTGCGCCAGGGCGCGCTCGACGCCGCCGTCCTGGACGCCGTAGCCGCGGCATCGGGCGTTCCACTTGCGCTCGTGCGTCGCGCAGCGATGCTGCGCGGCGCGAGCGGGCCCGTGGCGGTGGCGGCGATGAGCGGCGGCGCCGATGCCGTCGCCGCTTTCGGGCTGACGGTCGGCCAGCCGGTGCGGCCGATGCTCGCCGCGTCCGCCCCCGATGTCGCCGCCGCCATGGACAAGGCCGGCACGCCGACCTGCCTCGACGTGAAGCTGGACGGAGTCCGCATCCAGGTGCATCAGGAAGGCGACTCGGTGCGCGTGTTCACCCGCAGCCTCGACGAGATCACCGACCGACTGCCCGGGGTGTGCGCCGTGGTGCGCTCGCTCGCCAGGGCGTCCCTCATCCTCGACGGGGAGGTCCTCGTCCTCGACAGCGCCGGCCGCCCGCGGCCGTTCCAGGAGACCTCGTCCCGAACCGCGAGCCACACGGGAACCGATGAGCCGGTCCCGTTCTTCTTCGACGTGTTGCACGTCGACGGCGAGGACCTGCTCGACGCGCCGCTCGCCGCCCGGCTCGCAACCCTCGACGGGCTGCTCCCGGCCGCTCACCGGGTGGACCGACGTGCCACCGACGACCCGGTGGCGGCGCAGGCGTTCTTCGACGACGCCGTCGCCGCCGGGCAGGAGGGTGTGGTCGTCAAGGCTCTGCATGCCGGGTACGACGCCGGCCGCCGTGGCTCCGCGTGGGTCAAGGTGAAGCCACGGCACACCCTCGACCTCGTGGTGCTGGCGGTCGAGGAGGGCAGCGGCCGCCGCCGGGGATGGCTGTCGAACATCCACCTGGGCGCGCGCGACGCCTCCGGGGGCTTCGTGATGCTCGGCAAGACGTTCAAGGGGATGACCGACGAGATGCTCGCGAAGCAGACGGAGCGCTTCCTGGCGCTGGAGGTGTCGAGGTCGGGGCACGTGGTCCACCTTCGCCCGGAGCAGGTGGTCGAGATCGCCTTCGACGGGCTGCAGCGCTCGACCAGGTATCCGGGAGGCCTGGCGCTGCGGTTCGCCCGCGTGCTGCGCTACCGCGACGACTTGTCGGCCGACGACGCCGACACCATCGACACGGTGCGTGACCTCGGAGGCGTCACCCGCTGAGCTCGTCGCGCAGCGCGCGAAACTCCGCCCGCGCCGCCTCCAGCATGGTCGCGAAGGACTGGTCGTCCTCCCCCAGCGGCCCATGACGTCGGGAGACCACGAGGTCCACGTGGTCGAGCGCCTGCCGCATCCGCTCGATGTCCGCGGGTCCGTTGGAGCCGATCACCTCGGGAAGCTCCTGGAGCTCCTCGGCACGGGCGTGCCCGCCGACAGACGTCCGCAGCTCGGCGAGGATCCTGTCGAACTCGGCGGAGTCGACGTCGACGGCTTCGAGGGACGCGATGATCCGGCCGGTGTCGTCCTCCTCGGTGAGGCGCTGGTCCGCGACGTCGGGATCCGCCAGCAGGCGGCTGGCGCTGGCATGGATGAAGACCTGCTCGGCCGCCTCGTGTGCTGCCAGGAACCGCCGGAGCCGCCGGAAGACAACCTCCCTGTCGTGGCCCGAAGCCGCCGACATCGCGGCCGTCATCTGCTCGATCCTGGCGTGGTGGTCCTTGAGGGCGTCCATCAGATCGTCAGCGGATCCCCTGCCCATGCCGGGCCTCCTTCCGTCGGCCGCTCAGACGGCGACTTGCAGGTCCTCCCGGAGATGCGCGAGCAGGCTCGCCAACAACCGGGAGACGTGCATCTGGCTGACACCCAGCACCTTGCCGATCTCGGCCTGGGTGGCGTCGTTCTCGAACCGCAGCCGCAGGATCAGCTGGGACCTCGGCTCGAGCCGGGCCAGCGACTCGTTGAGAGAGAGCTTCCACTCCAGCTTGTCGATGTCGTCTCCCGGCTCGGCGACGGTGTCGCCGAAGGTGCCACGGCCTGGTTCGCGTCCAGGTGCGTCCAAGGACAGCGACCGCCTGCCCTGGCAGGCCAGTGTCGACGCCTCGACGTCCTGGGCGGTGACTCCCATGTCGGCGGCGACGTCATCGGCGCGGGGGGTCCGTCCCAGCTGCTGGGCAAGCTCGGTCTCCCGCTGCGTCACGACCAGCCGGAGCTCTTGGTGCCGGCGCGGTGGCCGGACGATCCAGTCGTGGTCGCGGAACCAGCGCTTGAGCTCGCCCCTGATCGTGGCCGTCGCATAGGCGGAGAACCGGTACGGCGACTCGGGGTCGAAGCCTGCGACCGCCTTCACGAGGGCCAGGTAGGCGACCTGCAGCAGGTCCTCCCACTCCACCCCACGGGAGCGGTACCGGGACGCGATCGCCCGAGCAAGTCCCATGTTGAGCGTGGCCGCCTGGTCATGAAGCCCGTTTCGCTCGTCGTCCAGATCGGTCCGGAGCGCCCGGAGGAGCATGGACTTGGTTCGGTCGTCCAGATTGGAAAGCGCTGCTGTGCGCGGCGCAGACGAAAGCGTCACCGCGGACCCCCATACACGAGAACCACGCCGGCGCGCTTCTGGACCGGACGGTTCCAGTCAGACTAGTGGGTCTGCGCGGGACGCACCATGCGGGGTCCCGTCACCGCCCCGCACGGACCAGGGACGCCCAGTCGACGTCGCCCGCGCCGTCGAGGTCGTCGATGACCAGGGCGGCCCCCGCCGCCTCGAGCTCTGCGACGCCGAAGCCGCCGGTCCGGACGCAGACGCACGGCAGGTGGAGCTCGCCGGCCGCCTGCACGTCGTACACCGAGTCACCCACCACCACCGCCGGTCCTCTGCCCACGCTCTCCCAAGCGCGCTCCAGCACGTCGGGCGTCGGCTTCGAGCTCTCGGCGTCGTCGCCGGACGTCACGTTGGCGAAGACGCTCCGGACGCCGAGCAGGTCCAGCGCGAAGTCGGTGTCCTCTCGGCTGCCCGACGACGCGGCGCAGACCCGGTATCCCTTCTCCCGCAGCCTTTCCAGGAGCGCACGGGCTCCCGGCGACGGCTGGATCTCCGGGTGGAGCGCCTGGAAGCTCTCCGTCCATCGGTCCCTCAGCACATCGCCCATCTTCTCCTCGACGACGTCGCCGGCGACCTCCGCGACCAGCCGGTCACCACCCATCCCGATGGCTCGGTGGATCGTCCACATCGGCACGGTCAGCCCGACCTCGGTGAAGGCACGGTGCCAGGCGAGTGCATGGTGGTAGCTCGAGTCCACGAGCGTGCCGTCCACGTCGAGGATGACCGTCAACGCTGTCTCCGTCATGGGCGGCTAGTACCCAGCGCTCCGCGATACAGTCCGGGCATGCGAATGCTGCTCATCGGCGGGACGAGGTTCGTGGGACGGGCGATGGCCGAGGCAGCGGTGGCCGCCGGCCACGACGTCACGGTCCTCCACCGAGGTCGGACCAACCCCGCCGACATGGCCGGCGTCGAGCACCTCACGGCAGACCGCGACCAAGACCTGTCGGTGCTCTCGGGCCGCGAGTACGACGCCACCGTGGACGTCTGCGCCTACGTCCCCCGGCAGGTCGACGCGCTGGCCGACGCCTTGGGCGGGCGCGGCGGGCACTCCGTCCTGGTGTCCACCGTGTCGGTGTACACCGACGCCGACGCACCGGGACTCACCGAGGAGTCCCCGCTGGTCGAGCCGCCGCCTCCCACGGTGGAGGAGGTCACCGGCGAGACGTACGGCGGGCTCAAGGTGCTGTGCGAGCGGGCGGCCACCGCCGCCTACGGCGAGGAGCACCTCACGATCGTCCGACCGACGTACGTCGTCGGCCCAGAGGACTACACGTACCGGTTCCCTTACTGGGTAGGGCGCATCGCTGCAGGTGGCGACGTCCTCGCCCCCGGCCCGGCCGCCTCGCCCGTCCAGCTCGTCGACGCCCGGGACATGGGAGCGTGGACGACGGAGCTGGCCGCGAGTCGCACCGCCGGGGTCTACAACGGGATCGGCACGGAGCTCCCGTTCGGCTTCCGCGACATGCTCGACGCTGTGGCAGCCACGGTCGCCCCACCCGGAACGTCGCTGACGTGGGTCGACGGGCGGTGGCTGGCCGACCAGGGGGTCGGCGCCCAGGACCTGCCGCTGTGGAGCGAGGGGGGCGACGAGTGGGTGCTCGCCGCCTCCAACGCACGGGCGCTCGCCACCGGGCTGCGGCCGCGTCCCTTCGCCGACACGGTCACGGACACGCTGCAGTGGCTTCGACGTGGTGCTGCGGCGAGTGCTCCGGACACCGCCCTGACGGCGGAGCGCGAGGCGCAGCTGCTGGAGGCGTGGGGCGCGCGGTAGCTCAGGACACCACCACGAGGATGACCGTCGCGACACCTGTGCACGCCACCGCGACCACGGCCATCAGCGCTCCAACGGTTACCGGCCGGGTTCCGCGACGGCGACCCACGGCCAACATGGTGGCAACCGCGAGAGCCAGGCCGACGGCGGCGACGGCGAGGGCCGCCCAGGAACGGTCCAGCGCCGCCAGCCGGGCCACGACGGCGCTCACGACGGCGAGCGTCAGAGCCGTCCTGGTCCACGCGAGCGCGGTGCGCTGGACGTAGTCGGGCAGCTGCGAGCTCATAGTCTGGCCAGCACCGCGACCAGGCCGGTGACGGCGATGACGACGACGCCGCCCACGACCCCGGCGGCGACGAGACCGGTTCTCGGCAAGGAGGCGCGGCTCCGGATCGCCTCGTCGATCCGCCTCCAGTGCCAGTAGGACCACCCCGCCGTCACGATGCCGAGCACGCAGCTGGCGGCCGCTGCCACCATCGGCCAGACGTCGCCCGACCCGAAGTGACGAAGGGTCACCAGGGCGACACCGAGCGCGACGAACGTCATCGCGGTCCGCAGCCAGGCCAGCAGGGTCCGCTCGCCCGCGAGGAGAAAGCGGGCGTCCACCTCCGTCGGCTCCTCAGGGCGGTCGGCCGTCATGAGAGCCCTTCGCGCGCTGCCCCCAACGGCCGAATGAGCCCCTCCTGGGCGACGGAGGCGACGAGGGAGCCGTTGGTGCTGAACACGCTGCCGAGAGCGAACCCACGTGCACCGGACGCCGACGGGGAGTGCTGGTCGTAGAGCAGCCACTGGTCGGCCCGGAACGGCCGGTGGAACCACATCGAGTGGTCGAGGGACGCCGGCTGGATCTGCGGGGACGCGATGATGACGCCGTGCGGGACGAGGCTGACGCCGAGCAGCGTCAGGTCGCTGGCATAGGCGAGCACGCACAGGTTGGTCACGGCGTCGTCCGGAACGGCCGCCGAGGCGCGCAGCCAGATCTGCGCACGCGCCGGTGTGTCCCTTCCTGCCAACCTGCCACCGGGTCGCGAGTCACCCGCGTACCGCACGTCGAGCGCCGCCCACTCGCGCTCCCAGGAGCGATCGTCCGCGCGCCCCGTCACCGCCCTGAAGAGGTCGCCCATGGTCGGGCAGTCCTCCGGCGGGGGTACGACGGGCATCGCGTCTTGGTGGGCGAACCCGATCTCGGAGATCTGGAAGGAGGCCGTCAGGTAGAAGATCGAGGTGCCGTGCTGGCGGGCGACGACGCGACGAGTGGCGAACGACCTGCCGTCCCGGATGCGCTCCACGTCGTAGACGATCGGCACCGAGGTGTCGCCGGGGCGCAGGAAGTAGGCGTGCAGCGAGTGCGCCGCGACCTCGTCGGGGACGGTGCGGCACGCGGCGGCCAGCGCCTGGGCGGCGACCTGGCCCCCGAAGACGCGTTGCATCGCCGTGTTCGGCTGCTGGCCGCGGAACAGGTCCTCCTCCAGCTGCTCCAGCTGCAGCAGGTCGAGCAGCTCGGCGACGGAGTGTGGCACGGGTCGATTCTCGCACTGCGCTGGATTGCCAGTGCGTAGCATGCAGCAATGTCCAGGACGCTGCGTGAGGTGGTGTTCGTCGACGGCGTCCGCACCCCGTTCGGCAAGGCGGGAGGTGCGCTGGCGGACGCCCGCGCCGACGACCTCGTCGTCACGTGCATCGCCGAGCTGATGCGCCGCCATCCCGAGCTGCCGCCCGAGCGCGTCGACGAGGTCGCGGTCGCCGCCACCACGCAGATCGGCGACCAGGGCCTCACGATCGGCCGCACCGCAGCCCTGCTGAGCGGCCTGCCGACGACCACTCCCGGCTACGCCATCGACCGGATGTGCGCCGGTGCGATGACGGCGGTGACCACCACGGCGGCCGGTATCGCGTTCGGTGCGTACGACGTCGTCGTGGCCGGCGGCGTCGAGCACATGAGCCGCCATCCGATGGGCGAGGGCGTCGACCCCAACCCCAGGATCGTGGCGGAGAAGCTCGTCGACCCCTCCGCGCGGGTGATGGGCGCGACGGCGGAGAACCTGCACGACCGCTTCCCCGGCATCACCAAGGACCGCGCCAACGCCTACGCCGTCGCGTCGCAGCAGCGGACGGCAGATGCGTACGCCGCCGGCAGGATCCAGCCGCACCTCGTCGGTGTCGGCGTGAGGTCCGCGGAGCGCGGCTGGGGGTACGTTGCCGAGGACGAGCCACCGCGACCGGGCACGACGACGGCGCAGCTCGCCGGCCTCTCGACGCCGTTCCGTCCGCACGGACGGGTGACGGCGGGCAACGCCGCGGGGCTGAACGACGGCGCCACCGCCTGCCTGCTGGCTGCCGAGGACACGGCGCTCGAGCTGGGGCTGCCGGTGCGGATGCGGCTCGTCAGCTACGCGTTCTCCGGTGTCGAGCCGGAGGTCATGGGAGTGGGACCGATTCCCTCGACGGAGAAGGCACTGGCCAAAGCGGGCCTGACGATCGCCGACGTCGGGCTGTTCGAGATCAACGAGGCCTTCGCCGTCCAGGTGCTGGCGTTCCTCGACCACTTCGGCATCGCCGACGACGACCCCCGGGTGAACCCGTACGGCGGTGCGATCGCCGTCGGCCATCCGCTCGCCTCGTCCGGCGTGCGGCTGATGCTGCAGCTGGCAGACCACTTCGCCGACCGGCCACACGTGCGGTACGGCGTCACCACGATGTGCATCGGCATCGGGATGGGCGGCACCGTGGTGTGGGAGAACCCGCACTGGTGACCGAGCCGCTCGACGACCTCCTCGACAGTGCCGCCGCAGTCATCGCGGGCGACGAGCTCGTGACGCGCGCGCTCAGCAGGGATGTCCCGCTGCCGTTGGGCGCCGGGACGATGGCGCTCCTCACGCTGGACAACGGCCGCGACCACACGTTGCCCAACACGTTCGGTCCCGGTGGCCTGCGGTCGCTCAACACGGCGATCGACGCAGCGCTGGGGCGTGACGACGTCCAGACGATCGGCATCACCGGCAAGCCGTTCGTCCTCGCCGTAGGCGCCGACCTCACGGCCGTGACGCGCATCACGGGCCGCGACCAGGCCAAGATGGTCGCCCAGATCGGCCACGGCGTCATGCGCAAGCTCCGCGACGGTGGGAAGCCGTCGTTCTGCTTCATCAACGGCGCGGCACTCGGCGGAGGGCTCGAGCTGGCGCTGCACTGCGACTACCGGACGGTGCTGGACTCGGTGTCGGCGATCGCGATGCCCGAGGTGTTCCTCGGGCTGGTGCCCGGATGGGGCGGTGCCTACCTGCTGCCGAACCTCGTCGGCGCCGAGCACGCCGCCACAGTCATCGTGGCGAACGCGATGAACCAGAACACCATGCTCAACGGTCGCAGCGCCTTCGCGCTCGGCATCGCCGACCGGATGTACGGCGGGGCCGACTTCCTGGGGCGGTCGCTGCGGTGGGCCGCCGAGATCCTCGTCGGCGAGGCGAGCCTCGACCGCCCCGAGCCCGACCGGTCGTCCGAGGTCTGGGACGGCGCGGTGGCCCGGGCGCGAGCGGCGGTGGAGGCGCGGATCCATGGCGCCGCGCCCGCGCCGTACCGGGCGCTCGACCTGATCGCTGCGGCCCGGACCGCCGACCGCGACACCGCGTTCGCCGCGGAGGACGAGGCGCTGGCGGACCTCATCATCAGCCCGCAGCTGCGATCGGGCGTCTACGCCTTCGACCTCGTGCAGAAGCGGGCGCGTCGGCCGGTGGGTGCGCCGGACAGGAGCCTGGCCCGGCCCGTGAACAAGGTCGGCATCGCCGGCGCCGGGCTCATGGCCACGCAGCTCGCGCTGCTCCTCCTCCGTCGGCTCGAGGTGCCGGTCGTGCTCACCGACCTCGACGAGGAGCGTGTGGAGCGCGGGGTGGCCGCTGTCAGCGGGGAGATCGACGGACTGCTGGCCCGCGGGCGGCTG
>JBBSIF010000086.1:0-11529 GCA_038232255.1 Propionibacteriales bacterium | reverse complement strand
GCGTTGGCGGTGACCTCGGTCACGAGAGCGGCACAGCCGACCCGCTGGATCGTGTGCACGCCGCGCTCGCCGACCTCGTAGCCGACCTTGATCGCTACGATGCCGAGCTCGCGGTCCTGCGTCGGCGGCAGGGCGATCAGGTCACGGACGAGCGAACGGTAGCGGTCCTCGAAGACGTGCAGGGGCATGACGATGCCGGGAAACAGCACGGTGTTCAGCGGGAAAAGCGGCAGCGGCTCGCTCACCTCTCGAACCTAACACCACGACCCGAGCAGGGAGCCGGACAGCGCCGTGCGACGTCGAAGTGTCATGACGACGGTGATCCGACGCGCTGGAACGCTCCTGCTGCTCACCGGCGTTGCCGCCTGCGGTCCGGCTCCGGACGTTCCTCCGGCCCAGCAGGGAATCACTCCACCGACCGGTCAGCACTCGTCCATCGCCGACCCTCCGGACGACCGGCTGTCCGCCAGCTCGGTCAGCCTGGTGCGACGCGGCGGGCTGAAGCCGCAGACGTTCGCCGTCCATGTCGCCGTCGGGCAGGCGCCTCCCGACGGCTTCACGCGGAGCGACGTCGTTGCCGTCCTGCGCGCCGCCTCCCGCCCGGCGCTGCGCACCGCCGCTGCGACGACCCCGGGGCAGACCTGCTGCGACCGCTACGTCTACACGGTCGCGATCCGCTGGACGGACGGGACGTCTCGCAGCTTCGCGGCAGTCGACGGCGAGATCCACCCGCCGGCGCTGGACCGGGTGGTGCACCTGGTCGAGAGGGCCGCCGCCGGCTGAGTCGCCCGGGACCGAAGTGTCAGAGGCCGAACCGGGTCCCCCGCAGCGCCGCGACGTCCTCCGGTGACCCGTCGAGGTCGACGTCGGCGACAGCACCTCGGCCGAACGCGAACAGCGCCAGCTCCGGAACCGGCCCCGCGACGATGACCGTCCGCGCCTTCTTGGAGCCCACGGCCAGCTGGCCGGTGTCGCTGCGGCGCAGCGCCGCTCCGACGGGCGCCTTGCGCATCAGCCCGCGGGCGGCGAAGGTCAGCCCCTGCCAGAGCTGGTCCGCTGCCCACACCGGCAGCTCCCTGGGATCGAACCCCGGCAGGGCGCGCCGGACGTCCTCGTGATGGACGAAGAACTCGAGCCCGTTGCCCAGCCTGTCGGTGAGGCCGGTGCCGAACACCGACATCGTCGGGGGCCCGCCGCGGAGCTCGTCGACGAGCGCGGCGAAGTCCCGGTCGGCCACCAGACGCTCGATGTCCTCCCCGGCGCTCTTCGGCCTGAGCATCGACAGCAGCCCGAGCGGGGAGCCCTCCCGGGCTACCAGGTGGGCGGCCAGGTGATGGGTGTCCCACGGCCTGCACAGGGTCGGGGCGTGCGGTCCCACCTCGTCGAAGAGGTCGCACAGCTGCGCGCGCTCGACCTGAGCCACGGTCGTGGCCTCGTCGGACCCGGGATAGGACTGCCTGGACACGGTCACGCTTCCATCGTAGGCAGCGGCACAATGACCTGATGGCATCGACGGTGTCGGGCAGGAGCCGCCGGCAGCTCTACGGGCCGGCCCTGGTCGCGGGCCTGCTGGGAGCTCTCGGCGTGACCGTCGCCGCCTCCCGGCCGTGGCTGCGCGCGACGGCCACCGTGCCGGGGCTGCCTCCGATCCACGCGTCGGCGACGGGCGCGGACCTCGTCCCGCTGGCCGGCGCGCTCGGCGTCGCGATGCTCGCGGCGTTCGGCGCCGTGGTGGCGACACGGGGCGTTGTCCGGCGCGGTCTAGGCGTCGCGGTGCTGGTCGCCGCGGTGGTCGTGCTCGCCGCCAGCATCCATCCTTCGGGTGCGACGAGCCAGCTCACCGACGGGCTGTCGGCGAGGGGCTGGACGGGCGAGGGGTACGAGACCGCGACGACGGTATGGCGGTGGCTGGTGGTGGCCTCGACCGTGCTCGCCGGACTCGCCGGCGCCGTCACCGCGGCGTACGGCGACCAGTGGGCGGAGATGGGCTCGCGCTACGACGCCCCCACCCCGGATGCGGTGCCTGTCGGCCGGCGTCCGGAGGATCTCAGCGAGACCGACGTCTGGCGGGCTCTCGACCAGGGACGCGACCCCACGCGCGAGTGACGACCGGCGCGGGTCACAATGGAACCCCACGAGAGGAGCAGCTCCCCTATGGCGCAGGCGCATCACGGCAACACGCCGGCCGCATGGACCGCGGTCAGCCTCGCGCTCGTCGCCTTCGTCGTCGGTGGAGTCGGCCTGATGGTGGGGACCTGGCTCGTGTTCTGGCTCGGAGTAGCACTGCTGGCCGTCGCGGCCGTGGTGGGCAAGGTGATGCAGGCCATGGGCCTGGGCGACAGCTCGCGATGAGCTTCCTGGAGGAGTTGCTGGCCGGCGTCCGCGCCGACCTCGCTGACCGGGAGCAGCAGGTGCCTCTCGACGAGCTCAAGGCCCGTGCCGCTCGGCAGGACCCCGTCCGTGACCCCATGCAGGGCTATCGCGCCGACGGCATCTCGATCATCGCCGAGGTGAAGCGCTCGAGTCCCAGCAAGGGCCAGCTGGCCAAGATCAGCGACCCCGCGGCGCTCGCCGCCGACTACGAGGCCGGCGGCGCGGCGACGATCAGCGTCCTCACCGAGCAGCGCCGTTTCGGCGGCAGCCTCGAGGACCTCGCAGCCGTCCGCGCCGCGGTATCCGTGCCGGTGCTGCGCAAGGACTTCATCGTGAGCTCCTACCAGCTGTGGGAGGCCCGGGCCAACGGGGCCGACCTGGTGCTGCTCGTGGTGGCCGCCCTGACCGACAACGAGCTGCTCGGCCTCGTCGACCGGGCCCGCTCGATCGCGATGACCCCCCTGGTCGAGGTCCACGACGCGGTGCAGCTGGCGCGCGCGCTGGACGCCGGCGCCGATCTCGTCGGCGTCAACGCCCGCGACCTCACGACGCTCGCGGTCGACCGGGACACGTTCGCGAGGCTCGCTCCCCGCATCCCTGACGGCATCGTCCGGGTGGCCGAGTCCGGCGTACGCGGGCCGCGGGACGTCTGGGAGTACGCCCGTAGCGGCGCCGACGTGGTCCTCGTCGGCGAGACGCTGGTGACCGGGCAGGACCCGCGCTCCGCCGTCTCCGACATGGTGGCAGCCGGCGCCCATCCGGCGGCCAGGCAACGGCATTGACCACCAGCGCACTGCCCGATGCGACGGGGCACTTCGGCCGCTTCGGCGGCCGCTTCATGCCGGAGGCCCTTGTCGCCCCGCTGGACGAGCTCGCCGTCGTCTGGCGGGAGGCGATGGCGGACGCGGTGTTCCGCAGCGAGTTCGACGCCCTGCTCCGTGGGTACGCCGGCCTGCCGAGCCTGCTCTACGAGGCCGAGCGCTACTCGCAGGCTGTCGGCGCGCGGGTGCTCCTCAAGAGGGAGGACCTCAACCACACGGGAGCCCACAAGATCCGCAACGTGCTCGGGCAGGCGCTGCTGACGGCGCGGATGGGCAAGAGGCGCGTGATCGCGGAGACGGGAGCGGGCCAGCACGGCGTCGCCACCGCCACGGCCTGCGCCTACTTCGGGCTGGACTGCGTCGTCTACATGGGAGAGGTGGACACCCAGCGACAGGCGTTGAACGTGGCGCGGATGCGGATGCTCGGCGCCGAGGTGGTCCCGGTGACGACAGGCAGCCGGACCCTCAAGGACGCGATCAACGAGGCGCTGCGCGACTGGGTCGCGAACGT
Source organism: Propionibacteriales bacterium (assembly GCA_038232255.1). Taxonomy (GTDB): domain Bacteria; phylum Actinomycetota; class Actinomycetes; order Propionibacteriales; family Nocardioidaceae; genus JAWWPG01. Next base: position 7,824 of record JBBSIF010000086.1, on the reverse strand, counting down.
CGACTCGACGCATTACCTGCTGGGCACGGCAGCGGGGCCACATCCCTTCCCGTCCCTGGTGCGCGACTTCACCCGCGGCATCGGGGACGAGGCGCGCGCCCAGTGCCTGGCGCTGACGGGCACCCTGCCGGATGCCGCGCTGGCGTGCGTCGGCGGCGGCTCCAACGCGATCGGCCTGTTCACCGCGTTCGTGGGTGACGCCGGGGTCCGGCTGTTCGGTTTCGAGGCGGGTGGTGACGGGTTCGAGACCGGGCGGCACGCCGCGACGATCACCGCAGGTCAGGTGGGTGTGCTGCACGGCACCCGCTCCTACCTGCTGCAGGACGACGACGGTCAGACCATCGAGTCGCACTCCATCTCGGCGGGCCTCGACTACCCCGGAGTGGGGCCGGAGCACGCCTGGCTGCATGAGAGCGGCCGGGCGTCGTACCTGCCGGTGAGCGACGCGGAGGCGATGGATGCCATGGCGCTGCTCACGAGGACCGAGGGGATCATCCCCGCCATCGAGAGCTCGCACGCGCTCGCCGGGGTGCCGCGGGTCGTCCGCGACCTCGGGCCCGACGCGACGCTGCTCGTCTGCCTGTCCGGCCGTGGCGACAAGGACGTCGACACGGCGGCCACGTGGTTCGGCCTGCTGCCGCGGGACGCGGGGCAGTGACCTCGGTCTCGGGCACGATCAGGTCGGCACGGGCGGAGGGCAGGGCGGCGCTCGTGGGTTACCTGCCCGCGGGCTTCCCCACGGTGGCGGACTCGATCGACCTCGCGGGTGCGCTCGTCGACGGAGGGGTCGACGTCGTCGAGATCGGGCTGCCCTACTCGGACCCGGTGATGGACGGGCCGACCATCCAGGCCGCAGCCGAGGCGGCCCTGGCGGGCGGCACCAGGGTCAGCGACGTGTTCCGGGTGGTCGAGGCGGTCGCCGCCAAGGCACCGACCCTCGTGATGACGTACTGGAACCCCGTCGAGCGGTACGGCGTCGAGCGATTCGCGTCCTCCCTCGACGCCGCCGGCGGAGCCGGCCTCATCACGCCGGACCTGATCCCCGACGAGGCGGCGGACTGGGTGGCCGCCGCCGACGGGCACGGGCTCGACAAGGTCTTCCTCGTCGCTCCGTCGTCGTCGAAAGAGCGGTTGGCGAGCACCACCGCCGCCTGCCGCGGCTTCGTGTACGCCACTGCCGTGATGGGAGTCACCGGGGCTCGCACCTCGACCAGTGAGGCGGCGCCGACGCTGGTGTCGCGGGTGCGGGCGGTGACCGACCTGCCGGTCGGTGTCGGTCTCGGGGTCTCCGACGGGCGTCAGGCGGGTGCCGTCGCGGCGTACGCGGACGCCGTGATCGTCGGCAGCGCGTTCATCTCCCGCGTGCAGGGCGCCGAGAGCCAGAGCGCCGCGTTGGCGGAGGTCGTGTCACTGACGCACGACCTGGCGCGGGGAGTCCGCGGGGAACTATCGCGCTGACCAGCCGAGTTGACCAGGAAGCGGCGTCGACGAGAGGAGCGCAGCACCATGAGAGGCAGGCGCCACGGCATCCTGGCGAGCACCGCGGTGTCGGTGTTGGCGGTCCTGAGCGGCTGCAGCAGCCCGTCGGAGCCGGCGGCTGCGAACAACCCCGCCGGTGTCGCGATCTCCGGCGTCACGCAGGACCAGACCTACCGCGGCACCGAGCCGGGCGAGCCCTACCGGATGCCCGACCTCACGCTCCGCGCCGACAACGGGAACCCGTTCAACCTGATCCGCGACACCGCGTATCCCGTCACGTTGGTGTTCTTCGGCTACACCCACTGTCCCGACGAGTGCCCGCTGATCCTGAACGAGCTGGCGTCGGCGTACCGTCAGCTGCCTCCCGGGGTGCGCGAGAGCACCCAGGTGCTGTTCGTCACCACCGACCCGCGACGCGACACTGACAGGGTCCTGCGCACCTACCTGGCCCGCTTCGACCCGGCGTTCCTGGGCGTGACCGGCCGTCTGCCGGACATCCTGGCCGCTGCGAAGGCGATGGGTGTCGCCGTGAGCGGCATGGAGCCGCGTCCCGGCGGCGGGTACGACGTGGGGCACAGCGTGCAGGTCATCGGTTTCCGGGGGAACGCGGCGCCGGTCATCTGGACCCAGGGAACCCCGGTCGACGACATCGTGTCCGATGTCGTGGCGCTCGCCCGGTAGGCATGCCGGGATATCCCGGCAGGGCGGTAGCGTGAACGGCGATGAACCTCGCCTCGATCCCGAGCCCCGGAGAGGGTGTCTGGCACCTCGGGCCACTCCCGGTGCGCGCGTATGCGCTGTGCATCCTCGTCGGCGTCGTGGTGGCGATCTGGCTGGGAAACCGCAGGTGGGTGGCGCGGGGCGGCCAACCGTCGACGATGAGCGACCTCGCGGTGTGGGCGGTCCCCTTCGGGCTCGTCGGCGCACGGCTCTATCACGTCGTCACCGATCCTGAGCTGTACTTCGGGAACGGCAAGGACCCCTGGGCGGCGCTGTACATCTGGAAGGGCGGCCTCGGGATCTGGGGCGCGATCGCCCTGGGAGCCGTCGGCGCCGCCATCGGATGCCGCCGCAAGGGGATCCCGCTGAGCGCCGTCGCGGACGCCGCGGCACCGGGGATCGCGCTCGCCCAGGCGATCGGCAGGCTCGGCAACTACTTCAACCAGGAGCTCTACGGCCGGCCCAGCACGCTGCCGTGGGCGCTGGAGATCGACCCGGCCCACCGGGAGGACGGGCTGGCGCAGTACGCCACCTACCAGCCCACGTTCCTCTACGAGGCGCTGTGGAACGTCGGGGTCGCCGGGCTGGTGATCTGGGCGGAGCGCCGCTTCCGGCTCGGGTACGGACGCGCCTTCGCCCTGTACGTCATGGCCTACACGCTCGGGAGGGTGTGGATCGAGTACCTCCGCGTCGACACCGCCAACCACGTCCTCGGCCTGCGGCTCAACGTCTGGACGTCGGTGGTCGTGTTCGCGCTCGCCGCCTGCTACTTCGCGGTCTCGGCGCGCCGCCATCCCGGCCGGCAGGTCGTCGTACCGGACGGTGCGGCTGATCCGGCCCCCGAGCCGGCCGAGGACGACGACGACGACGACGTCGACGACGTCGACGACGACACAACGTCCGCACCGGCGGGGGACCCGCTGGAGCGACCTCGGAGCGTCGAGACGTGAGCGAGCGGCCGTTGGCAGCGGGAGCGGAGGGGCCGGTCGTCGGCCATGAGCACGGCGACGTCACGGGCGGCTGGCTGCGCCCGGCCGTGTTCGGTGCGATGGACGGCCTGGTCTCCAACTTCGCGCTCATCGCCGGGGTGGTGGGCGGAACCCGCGGCGACCACACCCACGAGGTGGTGCTCGCGGGCCTGGCGGGTCTTGCCGCCGGCGCGTTCTCGATGGCCGCCGGTGAGTACACGTCGGTGGCCAGCCAGGCGGAGTACACCGCTGCCGAGATCGAGCTCGAGCGGCGCGAGATCGCGCTGCGGCCGGAGGCTGAGCAGGCCGAGCTGGCGCAGATGTACGTCGACCGGGGCATCGATTCCGACCTCGCCGCGGCGATGGCTCACCAGGTGCACCGGGACCCGGAGACAGCAGTCGCCGTGCACGCCCGGGAGGAGTTCGGCGCCGACCCGGACAACCTGCCGAGCCCGCTCGTGGCTGCCGGCTCGTCGTTCGTCTCCTTCGCCTTGGGCGCGCTGCTGCCGCTGCTGCCGTTCCTGCTCGGCGCCAGCTCGCTGCTGCCCGCTCTGGTGGTGAGCTTCGTCGCGCTCTTCGCGTGCGGAGCCGTCGTGTCGCGGGTGACCGTGCGGAGCTGGTGGTACGGCGGTCTGCGGCAGCTGGTCCTGGGTGGCGCGGCGGCCGGGTTCACCTACCTGATCGGTCAGGCGGTCGGCGCGTCGCTCGGCTGACAAACGCGGCGCCGCGGGGTCCACCTGCCTGCGCTGGCTTGACGGGCCCCAGGCCGGGAGCCGTGTCCCGTCAGCTGCCCGTAGGTGGGAGGCTACGCTCGACCGAGTGCGAAGAGCGAAGATCGTGTGCACGCTGGGGCCCGCCACCTCGACAGCCGACAAGATCCGGGAGCTCGTCAACGTCGGGATGAACGTCGCCCGGCTCAATCTCAGCCACGGCAGCTACGAGCAGCATGAAGCCGCCTACCGGATGGTCCGCAAGGCGTCGGACGAGTCCGGACACGCCGTCGGTGTGCTGGTCGACCTGCAAGGCCCCAAGATCCGGCTCGCCCGCTTCGCCGACGGTCCCGTCGTGGTGACGCCGGGAGGCGGGTTCACGATCACCACCCGGGCGGTTCCAGGCTCTGCACAGCTGGGCGGTACGACGTACCTGGGTCTGCCGGGCGACGTGGCCGTGGGTGACTTGCTGCTCATCGACGACGGCCGGGTCGTCCTGCGGGCCGTCGCGGTGACGGACACCGACGTGGTCACCCGGGTGGTCGTCGGAGGCCTGCTCAGCAACAACAAGGGGATCAACCTGCCCGGCGCCTCGGTGAGCGTGCCGGCGCTCGGCCCGAAGGACATCGCTGACCTCCGGTGGGCCCTGCACCTGCGGGCCGACCTCATCGCGCTGTCCTTCGTGCGGTCGGCGGCCGACGTCGAGGCAGTCCGCGCGGTGATGGACGAGGAGCGGCAGTGGGTCCCCGTCATCGCCAAGATCGAGAAGCCACAGGCGATCGACCACATCGCCGAGATCGTGGACGCCTTCGACGGTGTCATGGTGGCCCGCGGCGACCTCGGCGTCGAGATGCCGCTGGAGGACGTGCCGGTGCTCCAGAAGCAGGTGACCGAGATCGCGCGTCGCAACGCCAAGCCGGTCGTGGTGGCCACCCAGATGCTGGAGTCGATGATCTCGGCCCCCCGGCCGACGCGGGCCGAGGCGTCGGACGTGGCCAACGCCGTCCTGGACGGTGCGGACGCGGTCATGCTGTCGGGGGAGACGAGCGTCGGCGCGTATCCGATCGAGTCGGTGCAGACGATGGCGCGCATCATCGAGTCGACCGAGGACCACGGCCTGGCCCGGATGACCGCGATCAACTGGCAGCCGGTGTCGCGGGGCGGTGTCATCGCGAAGGCGGCGGCTGAGGTCGCCGAGCGCGTCGGGGCGCGGTTCCTGGTGGCGTTCAGCCAGTCGGGTGACACGGCGCGGCGCCTCGTGCGGTACCGCTCGCAGGTGCCCGTCCTGGCATTCACCCCGGAGCCGGCGGTGCGGTCACAGCTCGCGCTGTCGTGGGGCGTCGAGACGTTCCTCGTCGACACGGTGCAGCACACTGACGAGATGGTCATGCAGGTCGACAAGGCGCTCCTCGAGATCGGCCGGTGCGTCGAGGGCGACCTCGTCGTCATCGTTGCCGGCAGCCCCCCGGGGATACCGGGCTCGACGAACGCCCTGCGGATCCACCGGATGGGTGACGCCATCCACGGCGTCGCCCCCGCCTACCGCTCGACCGTGGAGGTCTGAATGGCGACGCGACAGGTGCGCTGCTGGGTGAGCAGCCCGGGGTCGAGGAGAGCCGCCGTGGCCGGGCTGCTCGTCGTTCCGCTCGTCGCCTGCGCCGGTACCACGTCGGCGGTGCGCTCGAGCGCCGTACCGGCGGCTGCCCACCGCTCGGACGCCGCTCCGGCTCCCGCCGACGCGGCACCGGCGGCTCTGCCGACGGCCGCCCGGCCCCGCACCGCTGCGTCTCGCCCCGTTTCCCCGGTGCGGACCGAGCCGAGCCCGGCGAGACAGCGCCGGCTGAGCTCCGATGCGCCGGACCCCATCTGGGTGCGGGTGCACAACATGACGCTGCCGAACAAGGTGCGCCAGCTGATGGTGCCGTCGTTCTCCGGGACGCAGGTCCCCACCGGGCTGATCGACGGGCTGCACCCAGGGGGGTTGATCTACTTCGGCGACAACCTGACGACGCAGGCCCAGACCCAGTCGCTGAGCGTCCAGATCCAACGCGAGGCGAGCGGGGAGACCTATCCGCTGCTGCTGATGACGGACCAGGAGGGCGGCCCGGTCACGCGCATCCCCGGAACTGATGGGGTCCCCGGAGGCATCGACTTCCACGGTGACGCGAGCGCGGCTCGGAGTACGGCGGTCCAGACGGGGCGCCTGATGTCGAGGCTCGGCGTGAACACCGACCTGGCGCCGGTGAGCGATGTCAACACCGCGGGTTCCGGCGGGGTGATCGGCGGGCGGTCCTTCGGGTCGACTCCCGGCGTCGTGTCGAGACTGGTGACGGCGCAGGTGTGCGGATATCACGAAGGAGGGGTGGCAGCGACCGCCAAGCACTTCCCGGGCCACGGCTCGACGAGCACCGACAGCCATCTGCACACCGCGGTGATCAAGGAGTCGGCGGCCACCTGGGCGAAGACCGACCTTCCGCCGTTCACCGCTGCGGTCAACCACGGCGTCGACATGATCCTGGTTGGTCACCTGGCCTTCCCGGCGCTCGACCCGAGTGGCCGTCCCGCGACGATCTCGTCGGTCCTCAACCGGGACCTCATCCGGGGCAGGCTCGGCTACCAGGGCGTTGTCATCACCGACGCACTGAACATGGGTGGCATCACGTCGTGGGGCTCACCCGGCGAGATCGCGGTGCGAGCCATCCAGGCCGGCAACGACATGCTGCTGATGCCCCCGCAGCCGTCGGTCGCGGTGCAGGCGGTCATCGCAGCCGTGAACTCCGGGCGCATCAGCAGCGGCCGGCTCGACCTGCACGTCTACCGGGTGCTGAAGCTGAAGCAGCGGCTGGGACTGCTCATCCCGCCGAAGGCCCTTCCGCAGTGCGGTCAGTGACCCGGCCGGCCGAGGGAGCCCGTCTCGCCGCGCCCGATGACGGTCAGCCGGCCGCCGTCGTCCCCGAGCGCTGACACGAAGTCCTCGAGGGGGCTCGTGAACACGGTGTAGTCGTCGACGTGCACCGGCACCACCTGGCGTGGCTGCAACGCCCGGACGAGCTCGGCACCCTGCTTGCCGTCCATCGTCACGAGCAGGAGGCGCAGCAGCTTGGTGCCGCCGAGATGCAGGACACCCACGTCGATGTCGCGATACCGACGGGCGACGGCCGCGAGCTCGGGGACGCACAGGGTGTCGCCGCTCACGTAGACCCGCAGTACGACGCTGCCGTCCTCTTCGAGCTCGATCATGCTGCCCATGACGGGCGGGAGCAGCCGGTGCACGCCTACCGGCCCATGGCGGCCCGGCATCGCGGTGATCCGCAGCGTCGAGGTCCCCGAGGACAGCTCCCGCGACTGCCACGTCGCGAGACCGACGGTGTCGAAGCCGCGGCGCTCGAGCGTCCGTGCGGCTCGGGTGGTGGTCACGACGGGGGTCGACGGATCGAGCTGCTTCTGGGCGACGCGGTCCCAGTGGTCGCCGTGCAGGTGCGACAGCACGATGGCGTCCAGTGCGGGAAGCTCGGCGACCGCCATCGCCGGGTCCTTGAGCCGCTTGGACCAGAGGCCGTACCCCAGGTAGGCACGCTGCCCGGCGGGCAGGAAGTTCGGGTCCGTCAGCAGCGTGAAGGGGCCGAGCCGCAGCAGACAGGTCGCGTTCCCGATGAACGTGAGGCTCCCGCCCGCACCGGTCACGCTGAGCCGGAGGTGGAGGTCGCGGACGAGTCGTCGTCCGACGGGTGCTCTTCCTCGGTCTCCATCTGCATCGCCTTCATCACCGTGGTGGCCAGGGCGCCGGCCGCGCCGAAGGCGATCAGCGCGATCCCGAGCAGCCACCAGGGTGTGCGCGGGGCGCTCCCGTACTTGACGCTGACGATGCAGGCGAAGCCGGCCAGCAGGACGAGCAGCACGAGGCCGCCGGCGATCCAGATCCTGTACGCCCGCATGTCAGCCTCCCG
>JBBSIF010000085.1:0-11609 GCA_038232255.1 Propionibacteriales bacterium | reverse complement strand
GTGAAGTAGCCGGTCAGCGCCAGGATGACGGCGGCGAGCACGATGCCGATGAGCACCGCTCCGAGTGCGATGAGCGCCGGGTTGCCACTCGGTACGTCGTTGCCGACGCCGAGGAACTGCCCGATCGTGCTGCTGCTCCCTTGGGCGTCGTCGAGGTCGCCGAAGCTGGTGGGCAGGTAGGTGAAGGCGGCGATCGCGCACAGCACGGCGGAGAAGACTGCTGAGATGTAGAACGAGCGGTTGATGGTCTTGAGACCGCCCTCGGTGGGCCGCGGTCGAGTGATGTACACGCCCAGGATCGCGGTGATGGCGCCGATGGCCGGAACGATCAGCGGGAACACGAGTCCCTGGGCGCCGAAGGCGACCTTGCCGAGGATCAGTGCCGCGACCAGCGTCACGGCGTACGACTCGAAGAGGTCGGCTGCCATCCCGGCGCAGTCGCCGACGTTGTCGCCGACGTTGTCGGCGATCGTCGCGGCGTTGCGGGGGTCGTCCTCGGGGATGTTCTGCTCCACCTTGCCGACGAGGTCGGCTCCGACGTCGGCAGCCTTCGTGAAGATGCCGCCCCCCACCCGCATGAACATCGCCAGCAGAGCCGCGCCGAAGCCAAAGCCCTCGAGGACCGACGGAGCGTCGCTGCGGTAGAGGAGTACGACGAGAGAGGCGCCGAGCAGGCCCAGGCCGACCGTGCCCATGCCGACCGCGCCGCCGGTGCGGAAGGCGACCCGCATCGCAGGGTCCCGGCCGGTGGTCTGGGCGGCAGCGGCAACTCGCTGGTTCGCCTTCACGGCAAGGGACATGCCCATGTACCCGATGAGCGCCGAGAAGCCCGCACCGAGGATGAAGAAGAGCGACCGCCCGATGCGGACGGACGCATCCCCTGGCAGGACGAACAGCAGCGCGAAGGCCAGTACCGCGAAAACCGCGAGCGTCCGGAACTGCCGGGTGAGGTACGCCTGAGCACCCTCCTCGACCGCCTTGGCGATCTCGCGCATGTTGGGGGTCCCCTCCGGGGCGGCCAGCACCTCCTTGCGGAAGACGACAGCCATCCCGAGCGCGACCAGGGCGACGACGGCCACCAGGACCACGAGCGTGATGTTGCCCCCCGACAGCGACACATCCGTGCTGCTGTCGGCGAGAGTGATCCCGGACATCAGATACCTCCAGTGAGGGCGCGACCGCCCGTGCTCGAGCCTGCTTGCGTGCCATCACACAGGATGTGACCGCCGGAGTCTAGCCAGACCAACCCCTGGGCACAGGATCGCCCCGTCAGTGGGAGGCGCTGCTCGTGGCGTCGGCCACCGATGCGTGAATGGCGAACACCTTCGTGAGGCCGGTCATCTCGAAGACCCGAAGCAGGTCGTCGTTGCCGCACACCAACGCCAGGGAACCGTCTCGGGCGCGCACTCTCTTCAGAACCCCGACGAGCACGCCGAGGCCGGTGGAGTCGATGAACTCCGTCTCGTCCAGGTTGACGACGAGCCGGCAGTCGACGTCGTTGACGAGGTCGACCAGGGTCGTGCGCAGCCTCTCCGTCGAGGAGACGTCGATCTGCCCGCGCACGTCCACGACGACAGACTCGCCCACCAGACGGGTGCGGAGCGTCATCTCCATGGCCTCAGGGTACGTCCGCGAGCGTCCGGCCAGAGTGCGTCCGCGAGCACCCGTCCAGAGTGCGAGGATTGCGCCATCGTGACCCGGTCCTCCCGCGTTTTCGACCCCGCCGCGACTGCCCTTCGGCTGGCGGCCGGTCCTCGCCGACGGAACCGCCTGACCCACCTCGACGTGCGTCCGCCCCGTCCGGCGCAGGAGGCGGATTGGCCGGCCTGGACCGACGCAGCCGTTGTCGACGCCCTCGGAGCAGCCGGTATCTCCCGGCTCTGGAGCCACCAGGCGGTCGCCGCCGAGCATGCCTGGGCAGGCCGGCACACAGTGGTGTCCACCGGTACGGCGTCGGGCAAGTCGCTGGCGTACCTGCTGCCCGCCCTGACGACGATCACCCGCAGCATCGAGACGCCTGGCGACCGCGGGGACGCCGTGCTGTACGTCTCGCCGACGAAGGCTCTCGCTCGCGACCAGCTCTCGGCCGTGCAAGCGCTCAGCGTCCCCGGCGTGCGGCTGGCAGCTTTCGACGGTGACTCGCTGCCCGAGGAGCGGGACTGGGCGCGCGACCACGCGACGTACGTGGTCACCAACCCGGACATGCTGCACCGCACGATGCTGCCGCGCCACGCCCGATGGGCGCCGTACTGGGCGTCCCTGCGCTACGTCGTCGTCGACGAGTGCCACTCCTACCGCGGCATCTTCGGAGCCCACGTCGCGCAGATCCTCCGGCGGCTGCGGCGGGTCGCGAAGCACTACGGAAGCGAGCCGACGTTCGTGCTGGCGTCGGCGACCGTGGCGCAGCCGGAGGTGACCGCGAGCCGGCTGGTCGGCGCGCCCGTCGTGGCGGTCACGAGGAACGGGGCTCCGCATGGCGGAACTGCCCTGGCACTGTGGGAGCCGCCGCTGACCGCGCTCACCGGCGAGCGGGGTGCTCCGGTACGCCGCTCCGCCGTCGCGGAGAGCGCCGACCTCGTGGCCGACCTCGTCGCGGAGGGGGTGCCGACCCTTGCCTTCGTGCGGAGCCGGCACGGGGCTGAGTCCCTTGCGCTGCGTGTGAAGGCCGCGCTCGCGGACGTGGATCCGGCGCTGCCCGGCCGGGTGGCGCCCTACCGAGGGGGCTATCTTCCCGAGGACAGGCGCGAGATCGAGCGGCGGCTGCGCGCCGGCGAGCTGCTGGCGGTGTCCGCGACGAACGCGCTCGAGCTGGGCATCGACATCTCAGGCCTGGACGCGGTGGTGATGGCCGGCTATCCGGGGACCCGCGCGTCCCTGTGGCAGCAGGTCGGCAGGGCGGGACGGGGGGCGTCGGGCGGCCTCGGCGTGCTGGTCGCGCGTGACGACCCGCTCGACACCTATCTCGTCACTCATCCGGACATGCTGCTCGACGCCCCGGTCGAGGCCACCGTGTTCGACTCCGGGAACCCCTACGTCGTGGCGCCGCACCTGTGTGCCGCCGCCCAGGAGCTGCCCCTGAGCGAGTCCGACCTGGAGATGTTCGACGGGAACGCCGCCCAGCTCGTCGAGTCCCTCGTCGACGCCGGATACCTGAGGCGACGGTCGCGTGGCTGGTTCTGGACGCGCGCCGACTGGGCAGCCGACCTGGCCGACCTCCGCTCGGGCGGCGGGAACCCCGTGCGGGTGGTCGAGGCGGAGACGGGCCGGCTCGTCGGTACCGTCGACGCGAACGCGGCCGACACGAGCGTGCACCGCGGAGCTGTCTACGTCCACCTCGGCGAGACCTACCTGGTGCAGAGGTACGACGTCGCGGAGGGGGTGGCCGTGGCGGCCAAGGCCAACCCTGACTACTCGACGCTTGCGCGTGTCGTCACCTCGATCGTCATCCTCGAACCCGAGCTGACGTCGGCGTGGGGGAACGCCACTCTGTCGTTCGGGACCGTCGAGGTCTCCGGGCGGGCGGTCGGCTTCCTCAGACGTCGCGTCGTCACCGGTGAGGTCCTCGGCGAGGAGCCTCTCGACCTGCCCGCGCGGCAGCTGCGCACCAAGGCTGTGTGGTGGACGGTGAGCGACGAGTGCGTCGCTGCTGGGGGCATCGCCCCCGTCGCGGTGCCGGGAGCGGTGCATGCCGCGGAGCACGCCGCCATCGGCCTGCTGCCCCTGTTCGCGACGTGTGACCGGTGGGACATCGGCGGCGCCTCGACGGCGCTGCACCCTGACACGGGGCGGCCCACGATCTTCGTGTACGACGGGCACCCCGGCGGCGCCGGCTTCGCCGAGCGTGGTCATGCCGCGGCGCGGGAGTGGCTGACCGCGACCCGCGACGCGATCCTCGCGTGCCAGTGCGACGACGGCTGCCCCTCGTGCGTCCAGTCGCCGAAGTGCGGGAACGCCAACAACCCGCTGGACAAGTGGGCGGCCGTCGCGCTGCTCACCACCGTGCTCGCGGGACGTCCCACCTGCTGAGAGTTTCGGCGGTTCGGCGGCGCTTGACGCGGATCGCCGCTACCTTGCTCTGGGGGCGCCGTGCGAATCGTGCACGACTGAACTTCGGGTCGACCAGGGGACGGCAATGAGCAGACCACTGAGAACAACGGCACGCAGACATCTGCGCCACGGAGCCGGAGCCAACACGCACTTCTTGCTCGACCCGTCCGTCTACACGCTGCGTAAGGTGCCGAACCCCGCGATCCTGCAGGCGATCGACTACCTCAACATCGGCTACGTTCGCGAGCGGTACTGGCCGAACGACACAGGGCAAAAGGCGGCGTTCGCCGCCTTGTCAGCACGGGGAGTGGGGTTGGTCCTGTTCATCGGCGACATGTCGTACTCAGCCGACCGGGTGCGGGCGGAGGTCGCCGCGCTCGCGCAGTCTCCCGTCGCCGACAGCGTCGTCGCCGTCTGCGGGCCGAACGAGGCGAACAAGGACCAGAGCGGGACCTGGCCCGCGAGGGCCGTGATGATCCAGCAGGCCATCTACACGGAGGTGTACAACCATCCGACGTTCTCGCGCCACGTCGCCGTCGTCGGCCCGGCGCTGAAGCACTACGTCCCCGACATCGACCGCGACTTCCGGGCACTGCGCGCGGCGGGCATCATCCGGTGGTGCACCGCCGGCGACTTCCACTTCTACCCGGGTAACGCCGGGCCGTACCTGAACGCCTCCGAGGCGCAGCGCGCGCGCCAGGCTTTCGGGGACCTGCCGCTGTGGCACAGCGAGACGGGGTGGACGGGGGCGGACACCGACCCGGCGACCGCCGGGCGGTTCTCGGTCGAGGCGCTGCTGCGCAACCGGCTCACGGGAATCGTCGGCACGCTGCTCTACGAGTTCGCTGACGAGTCCCAGTACCTGCCGGGCCGCGAAGGTCTCTTCGGGCTGCGGAAACCGACCCAGCTCAAGCCCGCCTACACGATGATCCACACGCTGCTTGCCGCTCCCGACGGCGGTCAGCCGTTCCATGGCTGGCTCGCCGAGTACGCGCCAGGAGTCGAGTCCGATGTCGGTGCCGTCGTGACGAGCGAGGGCGGCGGCACCTGGACCGTGTACCTCATGCGGAAGAACCAGGGCCACGTGACGATCGTCTACCAGACGGCGAGCGGCGTCACACAGCGCCGTACGGTCTCGCTCGGCTCGTCGATGGTGATCGTCACGCTCACGAGCTGAGCGCGCGATCCTCACACCGGGCCGGCGCGCGCCTGCCCCTCGGCCCAGCGGCGGATGCCGAACGGCATCCGCAGGAGCTCCCGGACCGTCACCACGACGTCCTCTCCGTCGACGTGGCAGCGCGACAGCAGGACACCGTTGGCGGCAGCCACCCTGGCGGCAGCAGCGCAGGGGTCGCCGCCGCTTTGCAGGCGGGCAGCCGCCGACAACGACGCCAGGTCGGCGGCACCGTCGACGGAGTGCTGGCGAGCCACCGCGGCCGCCAGCACGAGTGCGATCCAGCCGACCGTGAGGCAGACGGCCATCCAGCAGACCGCCCACGTGGTGGCGATCCCGGAGTCGTGGTCGTGCGTCGGCCGGGTGCAGCCGGTGCCGTCACGAGCCGTCGCCGTCACCTTCGACCTCCACGCTCGACTGGGATGTGACCAGGACGGCCGGCAGCGGGACCAGCAGCCAGTCCGGGGCCGAGGCACGCTGCGACACCGTGACCGACACGACGGACGAGTTCCGCCGGATCACGACGACGGCGCCGGACCCGGCGGTGCGGCGCGCTGCCTGCGACGCAGCGGCATCGCCGTCACCGCGGGCGAGAGCACGCGCGGCGTCTCGCGCGGCGTCGACGACGCGCACCTGATCGATGCCGACCGACACCAGCCAGACCAGCGCGAGTGCGAAGAGGGCGACCAGGGGCAGCACTAGTGCCGCCTCCGCCGTCACCATCCCACGGCCTGCACGCGATCTCATGACACGCTCCCTCCCCCTGGTGGGGGATGCGGCCTCGGCCGCACCCCCCACGCCGTTCACCTCAGAAGGGCAGGATCCCCAGCACCTTGTCGAACAGGTTCTGGAGCAGCGTCTGCCCGAACCCGGAGGTGAGGATCGTGTACAGGATCCCGGCGAAGCTGCACGCCGACACCGTGCCGACCGCGTACTCCGCGGTCGTCATTCCCTCCTCGTCGTGCGGCTGCACTGCCGCCGCGACCGGGGCTTCCATCTGGTGGGTCATTGCGCTGTTCCTCTCGTGTACTGCCGCTCACCGATGCGGTGAACGGACTGCTATCGCTGACTTTTGAAGCCTGTTCGGCTCGGCGCGGTCGAGCGAGCGACAATGTCGGGGCTGTTGACGGGGCGGGAATGGACCGGTTGCTGGGGATCGTCGCCGTACATCCCGGCACAGCGCACCGCTCAGCCGAAGAGCTGCTGGAAGCTGCCGGCGACGGTGGGTACGACGCCGATGAGCATGAAGGCCGGCAAGAAGCACGCCGCCAGCGGCCCGGCGGCCTTGACCCCGACGCTGCGGGCCCGGAGCTGCGTGGTGGTACGGCGTTCGCGGCGCCGGTCCTCGGCCAGCCGGGCGAGCCCCTCCGCCAACGGTGCACCGTGCTCAGCGGAGCGCAGCAGAGTGCGACCGAGCTCCCCGAGCTGGTCGTCGTGCGAGAGGCGCGTCCACTCCGCGACGGGGTCGGCTCCGAGCGACAACCGTGCCGTGGCCTCGGCGAGGCGCTCTGAGAGAGGCCCACCGACGGCGCGGCCGACGACGGGCAGCACGTCCTGGGGTGACCGCCCGACGCTGGCGCAGGCCGCCAGCAGCTCGACCGCAAGCGGGAGGTCACCGTCGATCTCCTCGCGTGCCCGCGCGACGGACGGGGGCTCCAGGTGCCCGATCCAGACCGACAGCGCCGCACCGGCGGCTGCTCCTCCGGCGGCTGCGACGGGCCCGCCGAGCAGCTGGCCGAGGAAGCCCCCTCCAGCTGCACACAGGCAGCCGCGCGCAGTAGCCGACTCGGCCATCGAGGCCAGCGTCGGGGCGCCCGTGGGCACTCGCTGGCGTCGTCGCTGCGCGCCCTTGCTCCGACTGCCCTGCGGAAGCAGCAGCCAGGCACTCGCAGCCGCGAGGAACACCGCCAGGGCGAGCACGTCAGCGCTCCGCCGCCGTTGCCAGCGCCTCTACCCACCAGATGCCGGTCAGGGCCAGCACAATGCCGGCCGCCAGGCAGGCCAGCCCCCATGACGTCCCGAGGAGGAAGGAGGCGGGATGAGCACCCATCGACTCCCCCATGGCGATACCAGCGAGCGGCAGGCCGGCAAGCATCTTGGCGGTGGCGCGGGGCGGTCCCAGCGCGGCCGTGACCTCGGCTCGGGCGTCCTCCTCGCTACGGAGACTGGCAGCGGTTCGCTCCAGCACCGCAGCGAGCGCGGCACCAGAGCTCGCAGCCACCTCCCAGGACGCGGCGACAGCCCGCAGGCCACGGGCGCCTGGGACGGACGCACAGCTGCGCAGAGCGGCTGGGACGTCGCTCCCCAAGCGAGCCGCCGCGGTGACAGGCGCCAGGTCGGGCACCCCTTCGCAGGTCCGCAGGACCGCGGCCATCCCGGGCAGCCCGGCCCGGAGCTCCGCCGCCAGGCCGTCGCAGAGGCTGATCGCGGTCCGCTGCCGCCGCTGCCGCATCCGCCGCAGCCGCCACAACGACGTCACCTTCCGCGCCACGGCGACCGCGACCGCGACCGCGACTGTGCCGGCCACGACGACGGCGGTGCCCCCACCGAACCAGAGCAGCAGCACGGCTAAGGCAGCGCCGACGGGGAGCAGTCGCCGCCTCCTCGGTGCCGGAACCCGGGAGCCGTTGCGGCTGCCCCGGCGCCGCAGCCGCGACAGCGACGCGTCAGAGGCCGGGACAACGAGAAGGACGGCGCAGAATGCCGCCGTTGCCGCCATCAGGGCGGAGATCACTGCCCCGCTCCTCCCTCCAGGAGCTGCTCGAGCAGGTCCGCACCGGGACCCACGACGGCCTCGCCCCGCTCCGAGAAGGCGACAGCCGGAAGCGCGGAGACCAGGCCACGGTCGTCCTGGGCGATGACCGCCAGCTCGCTCACCCGGCGCTGTCCGGTGACACTGCGTCGTAGCTGGATGACGACGTCGACGGCCGACGCGAGCTGCGCATGCACCGCCTCGCGGGGAAGCCCGGCGGCGACGCCCAAAGCCTCCAACCGGGCGGGGACGTCGCGCGCGGTGTTGGCGTGCACCGTCGCGCAGCCACCCTCATGGCCGGTGTTCATCGCCGAGAGCAGGTCCTTGACCTCGGCACCTCGGACCTCGCCGACAACGAGGCGGTCGGGGCGCATCCGTAACGCCTGGCGAACCAAGTCCTGCAAGGTGATCTCCCCGACTCCCTCGACGTTGGGCTGCCGTGCCTCGAGGCTCACGACGTGCGGATGGCGGGGACGCAGCTCACTCGAGTCCTCCACCACGACAATCCGCTCGCGGGGATCGGCCTCCGACAGCAGCGTTGCGAGCAGCGTCGTCTTTCCGCTGCCGGTGCCGCCGGAGACGAGGAACGCGACGCGACGGCGGACGATGTCCACCAACAGCGCTGCCCCAGCCGGCGTCATCGAGCCAGCGGTCACGAGGTCTCCGACGGACAGCGCCGTCCGCGCGGGCACCCGCAGGGACAGACAGGTGCCGGGACTCGACACCGGCGCGAGGGCCGCGTGAAACCGAGTGCCGTCGCGTAGCCGGACGTCCACGAACGGTGCGGCGTCGTCGAGGCGTCGTCCGGCTGCGGACGCCAGCCGCTGAGCCAACCGCCGTACCGCAGCATCGTCGGCGAACTGGACGGCCGTGCGCTCCAGCCCTGCTCCCGCGTCGACGTAGACGTCGGTGGGGCCGTTGACGAGCACGTCCGTCACGCCGGAGCGCATCAGCAGGGACTCGAGTGGTCCAGCGCCCACGGAGTCGAGCCGCAGAGCCTCGACGACCTCGAGCACGGCTGCGTCCCCGACGAGACGGCCCTCGATCCGCAGCGCTGCCGCGACCTTTGCCGGCGTGGGATCGTCGCGCTGCTCGGTAAGCCGGACCCGGATGCGGTCCAGCAGGTCGGCCTCCACGGCGGTCACCGGCTTCCCGCGCCTACCGGGTCCAGACCTTCGAGGACGAGCCGGCAGGCTCGTTCGAGGCCGCCGCGCGTCAAAGGCCCGAGTCCCGCATTGACCGACCTGGTCAGCCGACGGCAGGAGGGGATGCCTGCGCCGAGCGGCAGGCCGAGCGCGTCGGCGACTGTCTGCGGCGTCAGGTCTGACCCCGGCAGGTCCCGGACGAGGACCCGGATGTCCGCGCACAGCTCACGCAGCGCCGGCAGCATTGCCTGCGCGCTGGCCACACCGCGCACCTCCGACGTGGCGACGACCAGGAGGGCGTCCGCGCTGAGGAGCGCCTCGGTCGCCGAGTCGTCCAGCCGGCGAGGCAGGTCGACGACGACGAGCTCCGCTCCGCGTTGCGCGGCGCCGATCATCGACCGCACGACGGCCGGGGCTGCGAGAGGGAGGCCACTGCGGTCGAACGACAGCACGGCCACGTCGCCGACGGTCGGCAGGGCGTCCCGGAACGCAGCGGCGCTCACCCGACCGTGAGTGGCAGCGACCTGGGGCCAGCGCAGGCCGGCGAGGTCCTCGCAGCCGACGACGAGGTCGATGCCGCCGCCGAGAGCATCCACGTCGATGAGGTGGGCCCGGCGGCCTCGCTTCGCAGCAGTGAGCGCCAGTGCCCCGGCGAGCGTGGACGACCCGGCTCCGCCGCTGCCGCCGACGAGGGCCACCGTGGTCCCGCGGACCGGCCCGTCGGCGAGGTCGCTCAGCCGCTCGGCGAGGCGGAGCTGCCCCGCCGGGAGGAGCACCACGTCGTCGGCCCGCAGCTCGACGGCGAGCCGCCACAGCGCCGCCTGCTCACGGGCTGCGGAGACGACGACGACGCCGTCGCGGCGGGCCAGGCCCAGGTAGACAGCCGCGGGTGCCAGATCGTCGCCGACAAGCACCGCCGAGGCGCGTGCCCAGGGCTGCCGGGCTCGCTCGACCGACTCGACGAGGTCGGCGGTGACGCCGGCAGCCGCACAGAGCCGGAGCAGCTGCTCCAGCAGGTCCTGGTCACGTGTGACGATCAAAGGCCGGGTGCTCGGCGACGCGCCGTTCTCCATGGGCCCCAAGCCTGCGCTCCAGCCGGGGGCGGTGCGCGAGGATGCTCCCGCCTGTGGACGGCGCGCCTCCGGTGTCGCGCTGTGGAGAACAAGCGAACCAGCGGGCGGAAAAGACCCGGGAATAGGGGCAGCCCCCGGTGGGGGGGGTACCAGGGGCTGCCGAGGGGTCCAACAGTCCCGGGGGGGTGGGACCTGACCCTCTGTGTCCAGCGGCGGGGGGATGCCGCTGGAGTTTGTCGGGAACGCCGTCGTGCCGGCTGGCGTTCTTTGGATACCGTACTACGTCGCGGGCCTAGGCGCGACCACCCCGACTCCTTCTGGGGAGGATTTTCGGCGTACGACGCCCCGAGCAGGACGAATCCGCGTACATTTGTCTCAATCGCCGACGGTTTGCGAAAGAATGACCGGAGAAAAGTGAGGAAAACACGATGCCGCTGCCCGCCGGATCGCGGACCTCCGGGGCAGCTGCGTTCTTCGACCTGGACAAGACGATCATCGCCACCTCCAGCACTCTCGCGTTCAGCCGGCCGTTCTTCGACAACGGCCTGATCAGCCGCACGTCCGTGATCCGCAGCATGTATGCCCAGCTGGTGTACCTGGCCGGAGGTGCGGACCACGACCAGATCGAGCGGATGCGCCGATACCTGACGGGGCTGACGAACGGGTGGGAGGCGGAGACGGTCCGCCAGATCGTGGCGGAGACGCTGCACTCGGTGGTCGACCCGCTCGTCTACGACGAGGCCCTGGAGCTGATCCACGACCACCAGGCTCGTTCCCGCGAGGTCGTGATCGTCTCGACGTCTGGGTCAGACGTCGTCGAGCCGATCGCGGAGCTGCTGGGCATCTCGAGTGTGATCGCGACCCGGCTCGAGGTCGCGGACGGCCGCTACACCGGCGAGATCGCCTTCTACGCGTACGGCGACAACAAGGCGACCGCGATGACCGAGCTGGCAGATCGCAGGGGTTACGACCTGCGAGACTGTTTCGCTTACAGCGACTCCGCGACGGACCTGCCGATGCTCCGCGCCGTCGGCCATCCGTACGCCGTCAACCCCGACAAGCTCCTGCGCCGCGAGGCGGTCGAGCGCGGCTGGCCTGTGCTCGACTTCAGTAGGCCGATCGCGCTGCGCAACAGCCGCGCCCGGCAGGCGAGGAGGGCCACGATGGCTGCGGTGGCCGTCGGGGCGGGAGCGGCCGCAGCGGGGGCGGTTGCCGTGGTGACACGCCGAGGGCAGCGCCTGCCCGCGAAGTGACCCGTCGGTAGGGCTTCACAGGGCGGGCACAAGGGCGTAGAAAGGCAGCACAACTCAAGACCCGCACAGGACTGGCACTCACGCGGCGAGCCACCCTTCGAACAGGGCAGTCGCGCTCAGGACACTGGGCCGATACTTGGTAGTGAATTGCACGTCTGGGAGCCG